>JAJPHO010000046.1 GCA_021325215.1 Alphaproteobacteria bacterium | reverse complement strand
GAGTTCAGCGGCGTGCGCAGCTCGTGCGACATGTTGGCGAGGAATTCCGACTTGTATTTCGAGGTGAGCGCCAGCTGTTCGGCTTTGTCTTCCAGCGCCACCTTGGCCCGTTCGATTTCCTGGTTCTTGATCTCCACCTGCTTCTTCTGCATCGACAGAAGCTGCGCTTTTTCCTCCAGTTCCTCGTTGGTGTTGCGCAATTCGTCCTGCTGGGTCTTGAGCAGTTCTTCCGACTTCTGCAGTGAGGCGGCTTGCTGTTCCAGGCGGTCGTTGGTTTTCTTCAACTCTTCCTGCTGGCTTTGCAGTTCCGAGGTCAGCAGCTGGGACTGGGTCAGCAGGCGCTCGGTGCGCATGTTGGCCGCGATGGTGTTCAGCACGATGCCGATCGATTCCATCAGCTGATCCAGGAAGGATTGGTGGATTTCGCTGAACTGCTCGAACGAGGCCAGTTCCAGCACCGCCTTGATCTCGCCTTCGAACAGCACCGGCAGGACGATGATGTTGAGCGGCGGCGCTTCGCCGAGGCCCGAATTGATCTGGATGTAATCCGCCGGCACATGGGTCAGCAGGATCGGGCGCTTTTCATAGGCGCACTGGCCGATCAGTCCCTCGCGGATCTGGAAGCGGTTGGCGAGATGCTTCCTGTGCTTGTAGGCGTAGGAGGCGACCAGATCGAGGAACTGCTCGTCGCCCTCGACCTTGTGCAGATAGAACACGCCATGGCTGGCGCTGACCAGCGGGGCGATTTCCGACAGGATCAGATTGGTGACGGTAACCAGATCGCGTTCGCCCTGCAGCATGCGGGTGAATTTGGCGAGGTTGGTCTTCAGCCAGTCCTGCTCGGTATTCTTTCGGGTGGTATCCGCCAGATTGCGGATCATTTCGTTGATGTTGTCCTTCAGCGAGGCCACTTCGCCCAGCGCTTCCACGGTGATCGACCGGGTCAGATCGCCCTTGGTCACCGCGGTCGCCACCTCGGCGATGGCTCGGACCTGGGTGGTCAAATTGGCGGCAAGCTGGTTGACGTTGTCGGTCAGATCGCGCCACAGCCCGGCGGCGCCCGGCACGCGGGCCTGGCCGCCCAGTTTTCCTTCGATGCCCACCTCGCGGGCCACGTCGGTAACCTGATCGGCGAAGGTCGCCAGGGTGTCGATCATGCCGTTGATGGTATCGGCCAGCGCGGCGACTTCACCCGACGCTTCCACGGCGAGTTTCCGCTTGAGGTCGCCGGTCGCCACCGCGGTCACCACCTGGGCGATGTTACGCACCTGGCCGGTCAGGTTCGCGGCCATCAAATTCACATTGTCGGTAAGGTCTTTCCAGGTGCCGGCGACGCCCTTCACCTGGGCTTGGCCGCCCAGCTTGCCTTCGGTCCCCACTTCGCGCGCGACGCGCGTCACTTCCGAGGCGAAGGAATTCAGCTGATCCACCATCGTGTTGATGGTGTTCTTCAACTCCAGGATTTCTCCCTTCACGTCCACCGTGATCTTCTTCGACAAGTCGCCATTCGCCACCGCCGTGGTCACTTCGGCGATGTTACGCACCTGGCCGGTCAGATTGCCGGCCATGAAGTTCACATTGTCGGTCAGATCCTTCCAGGTGCCGGCCACGCCTTCCACCCGGGCCTGGCCGCCCAGCTTGCCTTCGGTGCCCACTTCGCGGGCGACGCGCGCCACTTCCGAGGCGAAGGAGTTCAGCTGATCCACCATCGTATTGATGGTGTTCTTCAACTCCAGGATTTCGCCCTTCACGTCCACGGTGATCTTCTTCGACAGGTTCCCCGACGCCACCGCGGTGGTCACATCGGCGATGTTGCGCACCTGGCCGGTCAGGTTCGCCGCCATCAAATTCACATTGTCGGTAAGGTCTTTCCAGGTACCGGCGACGCCCTTCACCTGGGCCTGGCCACCCAGCTTGCCTTCGGTACCCACTTCGCGCGCGACGCGCGTCACTTCCGAGGCGAAGGAATTCAGCTGATCCACCATCGTGTTGATAGTGTTCTTCAGCTCGAGGATTTCGCCCTTCACGTCCACCGTGATCTTCTTCGACAGGTTCCCCGACGCCACCGCCGTGGTCACTTCCGCGATGTTACGCACCTGGCCGGTCAGATTGCCGGCCATCAAATTCACGCTGTCGGTCAGATCCTTCCAGGTGCCCGCCACGCCCTCCACCCGGGCCTGGCCGCCCAATTTGCCTTCGGTACCCACTTCGCGCGCGACGCGCGTCACTTCCGAGGCGAACGAGTTCAGCTGATCCACCATCGTGTTGATAGTGTTCTTCAGCTCAAGGATTTCACCCTTCACGTCCACCGTGATCTTCTTCGACAGATTGCCCGACGCCACCGCCGTGGTCACTTCCGCGATGTTACGCACCTGGCCGGTCAGATTGCCGGCCATCAAATTCACGCTATCGGTCAGATCCTTCCAGGTGCCGGCCACGCCCTTCACGTCGGCCTGGCCGCCCAGCTTGCCTTCGGTACCCACTTCGCGCGCGACGCGGGTCACTTCCGAGGCGAACGAGTTCAGCTGATCCACCATCGTGTTGATGGTGTTCTTCAGCTCCAGCACCTCGCCCTTCACGTCCACCGTGATCTTCTTCGACAGATTGCCCGACGCCACCGCCGTGGTCACATCGGCGATGTTGCGCACCTGGCCGGTCAGGTTCGCGGCCATCAAATTCACATTGTCGGTAAGGTCTTTCCAGGTGCCGGCGACGCCCTTCACCTGAGCCTGGCCGCCCAGCTTGCCTTCGGTACCCACTTCGCGCGCGACGCGCGTCACTTCCGAGGCGAACGAGTTCAACTGATCCACCATCGTGTTGATGGTGTTCTTCAGCTCCAGCACCTCGCCCTTCACGTCCACCGTGATCTTCTTCGACAGATTGCCCGACGCCACCGCCGTGGTCACTTCGGCGATGTTACGCACCTGGCCGGTCAGGTTGGCCGCCATCAAATTCACACTGTCGGTCAGGTCCTTCCAGGTGCCGGCCACGCCTTCCACCCGGGCCTGACCGCCCAGCTTGCCTTCGGTGCCGACCTCGCGCGCGACGCGCGTCACTTCCGAAGCGAAGGAGCCGAGCTGATCCACCATCGTATTCACGATCTTGCCGATACGCAGGAACTCGCCCTTCAGGGGCCGTCCGTCGACTTCCAGCATCATGGTCTGCGACAGATCGCCGCGCGAGGCGCCGCCGATCACGCGGGCCACTTCGGTGATCGGCTGGACCACGTCGCCGATCAGGCTGTTGATGCTGTCGATGCAGGCTTCCCACGAGCCCGAGGCATTGGCCAGTTTGCCGCGCTGGGCGATCTTGCCTTCCTTGCCGACGCCGACGCTGATGCGCTTCAATTCCCGGGTAAGCTGGTCGTTGAGTTCGACCACGTCGTTGAAGGCTTCGGCGATCTCGCCGTCAATGCCGATCAAGTCCAGCGGCAGACGAATCGAAAAATCCCCGCGCTTCAACGCGCGCAACGCTTTCAACATCTGCTTCGGCTCGAGCGTCTCGGCAATCTGCAGCATGTCATTCCCCCTGAAAACGTAACGCGACGATAGGCGCGTCGATGCGCGGCCACTGTGACCACGTTGTGACCATCCTATCGGAACACCGCGCCGGAGCCTTCTCGGGGAATCCCTGAAGGCCGTCGGGGAAAAACCTGAGGGGGCTGAGGAAGCCGGGGGATTTTGGGGGAGATGTTAAGCCCCGCCGCAAACGAGGGGGAGAGGTGGGGGCAGTTTGCGGCGGGGCTTCATCAGGGTCCGCTGACCTTGATGAAGAAATGTTAGCTGCAGCGAGGACAGATAGGTACTTAGGGAATTCCTGATATTGGGGGGAGGATTTACCTAGAGCGGTTTGCGATCCCTTAGAATCGCATACTGCTCACGGCGCCGACTGGCGCCGCGCCGGTCGTCCGGCGAAAACGCTGAGCCGGAGGCGATGCGTCTAGAGTCCCTCTAAAGAGAGCGCATCCCGCACATTCTGCAGCAATGCGTCGGCGCGCAAGGGCTTCTGCAGCACGACAATCCGGTCCTCGTCGGTGATCTTGTTGCGAACATCACCGAAGCCCGAAATCAGGATCGCCTTGAGGCCGGGATTGATGACACGGGCCTGGCGAACCAGCTCGACACCATCCATGACCCCGAGGCGGAAATCGGCCAGGATCAAATCGATCGGCCGGGCCGAGCCGAGCAAACCCAGGGCGTCATGGCCGCTGGCCGAGAACAACACATCGAAGCCATAGCTTTCCAGCATGTCGACGGCGGCGCCGCGCACCTCTGCATCGTCATCGACCACCAGCACGGTCTTGCCGCGCATCGGCCCCACCTCCACCTCGGTCACCCTGCGGATCGGCAGCGGTTCGGCGGTCGAGCGCGGCAGGCTGAGAGTCACCCGCGTGCCATGGTCGGGGCGGCTGTCGACCTGGATGTCGCCGCGATGCTGGCGCATGATTCCCAGGGTCGTGCTGAGCCCGAAGCCCTGCGCCTCCGCCCCTTTCTTGGTGGTGAAATAGGGCTGGAAAGCACTCGTCAAGGTATCGCGGTCCATGCCCGGCCCGGAATCCGCGATCGAGATCAGCACATAATCGCCGGCCACCCGCACGCCGGACTCCGCCGGCAAGGTCGCGAAGGCGGTGGCGATGGTGATGTCGCCGACACCCTTCATCGCCTCGCAAGCATTGGTGACGACGTTGAACACCGCCTGTTTGACCTGTTCCGGGTCGGCATGGGCCATCCACAGCTGCGAGGCAGGACGCAATTTGAGGCGCACGCGCGGGCCGGCCAGGGCGCCAAGCGACGGCGCCATCCCGGCCAGCAGGCGGTTGATGTCGGTCGGCATACAGGACAGATGCTGGCGGCCGGCATAGGCCAGCAGCTGGCGGGTCAGCCCGAGGCCGCGATCGGCGGCCTGGGCCATCCCGCGGAGGGGCTTCTCGATCGAGGGATTATCGGGCGACTGCTCGCCCGTGCGCCGCTCGACCAGATTGACATTGAGCCGGATCGACTGGAACAGATTGGCAAGGTCGTGGCCGAGGCTGCCGCACAGGCGCGACAGCATTTCCCATTCATGCGGCTCGTCGAGCGGATTGGGATTGTCGGCGGGAACATCGCGGAAACAACTGATGGCGCCGGCAATGGAGCCATGCTCGGACAAAGGCAGCACGCTGATGATGACGGTCCTGAATGAACCGTCGGGCCGCTCGCCCACGATCTTGGCCTCGATCACGGCCTGCCCGGTCTCGATCACATGGGCGACCGGAGAAGCCGCCTGGGGCATCGGCGCCCCTTCCCGGGTGAACAATTGCTGGAAGCCGGCATAGCGCCCGGCGCTGTAGCCGCGCGGCGGAGCGCCACCCCACAGCGAGGCCGCCTGGGCATTGTAATCGACGATCGACCCGGCCTCGTCGTGAATGCAGACCGCCAGCGGCAGCCCTTCCAACAAAACGCGAACCAAGGTGCCGGTGGCGGGAAAGCCCATCGAACCCGACATCTGGTGCTCCTGAAACATCATGTGCTTCGTCTCGATTGTTCTGGCCCTCTGACCTGCCAGGGTAATGAAGGACGAAGCGCGTGCGTATGGGGGATTACCCGAGGAACGCTCCCGGAAACCACCGAGACGATCAGATTTCGGGAGAAACGAGGCCCTGGCGGATGGCGTAGCGGACCAGTCCGGCGATGTCGTGGATGTCGAGCCGCTCCATCAGGCTGGCGCGGTGGGACTCGATGGTCTTGACGCTGGCGTCGAGGCGATGGGCGATCTGCTTGCTGGAATGGCCCTCGGCGATCAGCTGCAGGATCTCGCGCTGGCGCGGGGTCAGCTGGTCGAGCGGGTCGGCCATCTCGCCCATCTGGCCGAGGAACACCTCGATCACCTGGCGCGAGATGCCGGGGCTGAGGAACAGCTTGCCGCGCGCCACCGATTCGATCGCCAGTTCCAGCTCGCGCGGGGCGGACTCCTTGAGGATGTAGCCCTGAGCGCCGGCGCGCAGGGCCTGCAGCACATGGCGCTCGCTGGCATGCATCGACAGCACGATGACGTGAACGTCGGGATGTTCCTTGCGGATCAGGCGGGTCGCCTCCAAGCCGTTGAGACCGGCCATGGCGATGTCCATCAGCACCACGTCAGGCTGATGCTTGCCCGCCAGATCCAGCGCCTCGCGGCCGTCGCCGGCCTCGGCCACCACTTCGAACCCTGGGAATTCCGACAGCAACGACCGGAGACTGGCCCGGATCAGCAGGTGATCATCCGCCAGAAGAAGCGTGATAGGTGCTGACAGTCCGGATACGGCCATGGTCCTCTACCTACCGTGGAGAGCAAAAGCTAGCACGGAGACGACCGTAAACAAACAGCCAACCCCCAGCTCTTTCTATAAAAATTCTAATCTGAACGGCCGGTGCTGGCCTGTGACATTCCTGGGAATGTCGTTCTAATTTATGCAACAATCATGTTCAATAATAGCTGATTGTTGCATAACAACCCGAGGCGTACTGTTCCTGCATGTTTTGAACCCTACGCGCAAGGATGACCAACATGACTACGATCGCTTCCTCTTCCGTCACCAAGCCCCTGATCCCCGCTTTCCGTCCGCTGCAGGACGCCCTGACCCCCTATGCCGATCTGTTGGTGCGCGTCGCCACCGGCCTGTTCCTGATGCCGCACGGCGCCCAGAAGCTGTTCGGCCTGTTCGGCGGCTACGGCCTGGCCGGCACCGGCCAGTTCTTCGAAACCAAGCTCGGCCTGCCCGCCTCGATGGCGCTGGTGATCGGCATCGTCGAATTCTTCGGCGGCCTGTTCCTGGCCCTGGGCTTCGCCACCCGCATCGCCGCCGGCTTCATCACCGGCATGATGATCGTGGCCGTGCTGCAGGTGCATCTCGCCAACGGCTTCTTCTGGACCGATGGCGGCTTCGAATATCCCCTGCTGTGGGGTCTGCTGGCGCTGTCCTACGTGGTCCGCGGCGCCGGACGGAAATCGATCGACGCCCTGATCGGTGTGGAAATCTGATTTCCCGAAAATAACAGACGCCGCCGAGGGACAACCCCGGCGGCGTTTGCTATTTAAGGCCCCTCTTCCAACCTGAGGGGACCGTCATGTCCATCACCCGCATCGATCCCGGCCCGCGCATGAGCGAGGCCGTCATTCACGGCAATACCATCTATCTCGCCGGCCAGGTCGGCACCCCGGACGCGCCGGTGGCCCAGCAGACCCAGGAAGTTCTCGCCGCCATCGACGCGGTGCTGGCCAAGTGCGGCAGCGGCAAGGCGAAGATCCTGTCGGCCACCGTCTGGCTGGCCGACATCGCCGATTTCGCCGAGATGAATTCCGTGTGGGATGCCTGGGTCGACAAGGCCAACCCGCCGGCCCGCGCCACCAGCGAAGGCAAGCTGGCCGCGCCCGGCTATAAGGTCGAAATCATCGTCATCGCCGCGAAGGATTAGAGCATCGTGCGCCATATCTGGCGCACGATGCTCGGAGGAGCGAAGCGACGACCCCGGGGGTCTGCGGGGTAGGCTACCCCGCACGAGTGATGCAGATTTTCTGCATCACGGTCTAATAGACCACAGCATTGTCACGCGGCGGGCAATAGCGTCTCAGAGAAATGATCCTAAGTCGTTTTGGTACATCCGAGACGAAAAGAAGGATCTGAATATTATGAAGAACGCCTATATCCTGCCCGTCGCGGTGACCGCTGCCACTCTTATGCTTGCCGGCTGCGGCTCCTCGCGGCATGAGCCGCGGGAAGTTGCTGCCTCCAACCCGACCGTGACTTACAAATATCACGGCGACCAGGAGCTGCTGCAAGCCAACCAGAACGCCGTGACCTACTGTAACCAGTACAAGGCCGTGCCGCGCACCGTCCGTATCGAGCGCGGCGACGAGGGCCGCGTCGCGGTGTTCGAATGCGTGCCCGGCACCTCGATCACCACAGTGTCGACCATCAGCCCGAACACGCCTTACACCTATCGCACCGATGAGGAGCTGCTCGACACCTCGCGCGGCGCCCAGCGCTATTGCACGAGCCATGGCGGAGAGGCGGTCGAGACTGTCACGACGGCGCCGGACGGCAGCCGTTCGGTCACTTACTCCTGCCGTTAATATTCGAACTGGTAAGTGAGGCCGACCGAACTGCCCGGATCGTTCTCGATGGTGGTGCCGGTGGCGGGAGTTCCGCCGCCGGTCCCCAAGCTCGTATCCAGCTTGAGATGCCGGGTGATGTCGATCTGCACCCGTGCCTGGGTCCCGCCCGACATGCCCTGCCGCGTTCCGACATAGACTCCGGTGGCCACATATTTTCCGGCTTCGACCATCGTATTGGTGTTGGTATTGCCCGGGGCGGGATTGGTGCTGCTGACGCTCAGCCGGTCGATGCCCAGGGTCTTGCGCACCATCCCCAGCGGATCGAAGCCGCCCCCCGCCCCGCTCAGCGAGGCGACACCCTGTGCGATCGAGGCGATCTGCAGCGGGGTCAATTGCGACATGCTCGAATTGAACAGCAGGTGGGCCAGGATTTCGTCCTGCGGCAATTCCGGGGTACTGGTCAGCTTGAGCTGCGGATGATCGGCGTAGCCGGTCACCGTCAGGATGGCATCGATGCCGCCCGAATTGCTTTCGCAGGTGATGTCGAGAGTCGGGTCCAGCCCGCCGCCCGGCCCGCGGCCATCGAAGCCGATCCGCCCCTTGGTGATGGTCAGGGTCTGCCCGGCCAAAGCGAGCGTGCCCTGACGCAGATCGAAGCCGCCGCCGATCTCCGGATCGTCCACGCTGCCGCCGAGCTGCAGCCTGCCGCCCATCTCGGCGTCCAGTCCGCGGCCGCGCACGAAGATCTGTTCGGGAGCGTCGACGGCCACATCCAGCATCAACGCCAGGCCCGGTTCGGCGGGCGGCGCGGGCGGAGCTCCCTTTTTCTTGACGTTGAGCGTCGCCACCGAGGGCGGCAGGCTGTCGGGAATGTTGATATCGGCATGGTGGATCTTGACCTTGCCGGCGATGGTCAACGTCTCGGCGGCGTTGCCCTTCACCGTCAGGTCGGCGTTCATGTCGGCGGTCAGCAGATCGCTGGCCAGCGGCCGCATATCATGCCCGGTGATGGCGATGTCGACCGGCATGCCCGGCGCCAGCACGTCGACATGGCCCTGCAGGGTGAAGGTTCCGGGCCCCGACTTCCCGGTGATATCCGTCAGCTGGATCGAGGCCCCATCGGTCTGCAGCTTTCCCTTGATGTCGGTAAAGCTGATGCTCTGAGCGAAATCGCGAAAACTGACATCGTCCAAGGTGGCATGGCCGAAAATGCGCGGCTCGTCCATCGTGCCCTGCACCCCGCCATCGAGGGTGATCCTGCCCCGCGCCTCACGCCCGTCGGCGGCCAGCAGCGGATCGAGCAATGCCAGGTCCAGCGATCCCGCCGCCTGCAGATCGAGCGCGGCATAGGGCGTCATCGGCGCCGCGCCGGTCAGCGTGACCGCCCCGCCTTTGCCCGAATCGAGCCGGGCGTCGATATGCGCGACGCCGCCATCGAGATGCGCCTTCGCCTCCAACGACACGGGCGGCGTTCCCTGCCAGCGCAGCCCCTTGCCGGCGACATGGACATCGCCCGACGGCGCCGAGGGATCGCCCCGCAGATGGGCTTCCATTCCCACACTTCCCTTGCCGCCGATCAGAGCGAGGTCGCCATTCTTCAGCGTCGCATCGAGCGCCAGGGTTGGTGCGGCCTGCCCGTCGATGTCGAGTTCGCCGCCCGCCACGCCAAGCCGAAGCTTCTCGACGCGGGTCTTGTCGCCATAGGTCACGATAGCGGGCGCCAGCAGCTTGATGGGCTTGCCGGCATAGACCGCCTGCAAGGCCGACAGCCGCACCATGCTCGTGCCGAGATCGAGCTGCGCCTCGGCGGTTCCCGACGCTCTGTCGAGATCGGCGGACAGCTTGACCTTGAGCGCCGAGGTCGGACCATCCGCCTGGATCGCCGCCTTGCCCGTCACGCCGGACGCGGCGATGCCGTCGAGCGCCAGTTTCAGTGACGCGGCTGGATGGCCGAGTAGGTCGTCCACCGTGCCATCCAACCCGAGATGGCCCAGGTGACCGTCGCCCCAATCGAGTCCCCCTGCCTCGGCGTGCAGGCGCGCCTGAGTACCCTTGCCGGCGCCGGTCATCTCGATGGCAGCCTCGGCCGAGCCTTTCAGCGCCATGCCGGCCAGCGGCGACAGATCGCCGAGATCGGCCATGCGCGCCTGCAGCTTGCCCGATGCCTTGCGGCCCCGCCGGTCGAGGGACAGAGTGCCCGACGCTTCGGCGCTCTTCCAGCGGGCCTGATCGATGGCGACGCGCACGCCGCCGTCGCCCAGCTGGTCCGCCTTGGCCGCCAGCGCCAGGGGGGCTCCGGCCAGGTCGCCGCGCGCGTCGATCCTGCCGCTCGGTTTGCCGGGCAGGCCGGAAGCCTCGACGGACAGCGAGACCTTGCCTTTCGGCATGCCGGGAAATTCCAGTTCGCCCTCGGCATTGGCGCTGGCCTGGAAATTCGACGGCGCGCCCCGCAGCGTGCCCTTGGCGTCGAGGCTGCCGGCCATCGGCGCGCCGAACCGGGCGAGGTCCTGCACCGACACGCTCCAGCGCAGATCGAGCCTGTCGCCGATGGTGCCGCTGGCGGACAGGCGCAGCTTATCGGCCTCTGCCTCCACCGAGACGGCCTTGCCCCTGGACAGCTTGGCGGTCAGGGTCGCACGGCCTTGCAGCGGGGTGCCGGCCAGTTTGGAGAAGGGGGCGAGGTCCGGCACCGTAACGTCCGCCGCCACGTCAGGCTCCTCGGCCAGTTTCGCCTTGCCCGTCATTTGCAGCAGCGGATGGCTGATCGAGAAATCGACCGGCATCGGTCTGGTGTCGAGCCGGGTCTCGGCCTTCACCCCGATCGGCGCGTCGCCGAGCAATTCGGGCGGCACCCCGCCGGCGCGCAGATGGGTCAGGTGCGCATCGATCTCCACAGTGCCGTCTTTGCCGCGCAGATCGGCCTCCAGCCTGTCCAGCGCCGCCGCCGAGGAAGTGACCCCCTCGATCGTCAAATGGCCATCGGCCTCGGGCTTGGCGAAGGCGCCGCGCAGGTGGGCATCGAGTCTGGCCGAGCGCCAGCCGAGATCGGGCCGCGGCGTCATGGCGGGCGCGGTCAGGCCCACCGCCAGGTCGAGGCGGCGATGATCGAGATCGACCTTGCCTTGCGCCTGGGCGCGAAGCTCGCCGGCATCGAGATGAAGATCGAGCGTTTCGTCATTGCTCGGCCCCTTGAGACTGGCCCGCAGCCGCAGCGCGCCGAGATCGGGCAGATCGGCCAGCCGCGCGATCAGGCCCTGGGCCGGTTCGTCGGCGCTGATCTCCAGATCCGCACCGCCGCGCCCATACCCCCCTTCGATTCCATAATCGCCCGCACCATCGAGCCGCTTGGCCGACAGCCGGGCGCTGAGGCGGGTCGGCGACGGCAGCTCGGCGGTGCCGGTCAACGCCAGGCTGGCGGGCGCGCCGGCCACCGCTTCGGCCAGGTCCAGCCTGGCCACCAGCAGCTTTTCCAGCGAAACCCGCACCGGCAGATCGAGGCCGCCCGACGAAGACGAGGACGACGAGGACTTGCCCTCCTCCTCCACCGGCTGGCGCAGAATCTGGATGTGATCGGCGGACAGAAGCCGGATCTTCGCGGCGCCGGTCAGCAAAGCCGATGGCGACCAGTCGAGCGCCAGCCCGTCGGCGATGGCCCAGGCACCATGCCCGTCGGCGACCTCGGCATGACCAATGTGCAGGGAGTCCGGGAAATGCCCTTCCACCCCGCTGACTTTGACCAGGCCTCCGCTCTGCTCGGCGATCAGCCGCTCCAGCGCCTGATGGCCGCCCGAACCATTGGCCCACATCACGAACCCGGCGGGCAGCGCGATCAGCAGAAGCACCAGGACGGCAACGGAAATAAGCACCCAGCGCCGCATCAGAAAGCCTGTCCCAACCCGATATAAAGCTCGAAGGTGTCTCCGCCCGGCGGACGGTTGAGCGGCACCGCCACATCGAGGCGCACCACCCCGATCGAGGTGTAATAGCGCGGCCCGGCCCCGAGTCCGGCACGGAAGTCACCCATGAAGGGCGAATGGCCGGCATTGACCTGGCCGGCATCGAGGAACGTGGCGAAGCCCCAATCCTCATATAACCGCTGACGATATTCGATGGTGGCGGAATCGATGGCGGTACCGCCGATCGGATTGGCGTCGGGGAATTGCGGCCCGATCGATTGATATTTGAAGCCGCGCACGGTGGCGCTGCCGCCGCCATAGAAGCGCTGGTCGGGCGGCAATTCGAATTCGGATGCGCCCTCGATCGTACCCAGCAGGCCGCGCAGGGCGAGAACGCTGCGGCCCGCTGTTTCGCCCACATCGAAATAGGTGGAGCCGGAAATTTGCGCGATCACGAATTCCCGTGTGCCATTGCCCAGCGACACGGTCGGGGTCAGATTGAGCGCGGCGCGGATGCCGTGCGTCGGATCTTTCAGCGGATCGCTCAAGCCGGTGCTGTCATATTTCAGCACCAGCGGAACGCCGGTCAGCAGATAGTCGCGGGTCACCCCTTCCTGCGCGATACGCTCGCGCTCGCCCGTGACCCCGACCGAAGCCCACCATTCCGGACCCAGCTTGCGGTTGATCGCCACCCCTGCGGTCTGGGCGGTCTGGTCATAGGCCTGCAGATTCTGCTTAACGGCGGCGAGGTCGACCTGCAGCGACTGATCGCGGTCGAGGAAGTCGGGGCGGATGAACTGCGCGGTGAAATCATAGCCCAGGCCATTGACGTCCGACCCGCCCAGCCCGGTCGCGGCAGCGCCGAGATTGAGCTGCTCGGCCCCGCCGAACAGATTGCGGTCCGACCAGGTGGTCTTGAACAAACCGCCGAGATCGGTCGAATAAGCGCCGGTTACGCCAACCACATGCTTGGCCCGCTCGTCGAAGATGAACGTGACGGGAATGGTCCCGTCCGCCGCGATGGCGGTGCCCGGCCGTACCGAGACCGAGGAGAAGACGCCGATGCCAGCCAGATCCTGGCGCGCTTTCTCGATGTCGCGGGGGCTGTAGGGCTGGCCGCTTTTCAGCAGCAGACGGCGGCGCACGAATTCCTCGTCGACGTCCTTGAGGCCCTGCAGCTCGATGGCGCCGATATTGGCCAGCCGCCCGGAATCGACTTTGAAGGTGACGTCGATGGTCTGTGTGTCGGGGTCTTCGACCGCGTCCGGCGTATCGACCTTGGCCAGAGCGTAGCCGCGCTCCTGCAGCGCCGTGGCCAGCCGCCCCGCCGCCGCCAGCACGTCCGACGCCACCGCCGGCGCGCCGGGTTTGAGGTCCAGTTCGCGCTTGGCCTCGTCGGGCGCCGGTCCTTCGATCTCGATGCGGCCGAGATGAAACAGCGGCCCCTTGTCGATCGAGACTTCGACCTTCACCCCCGGATCGGCCGGGGCATCGACCAGCCTATCGATCAGGTCGGGATCGTCGAGATCCCGGCCGGCGATCCTGATGGCGATCGAGGCCTGGTAGTAGCCGAAGCTCTGCATCACGGTGTCGAGCCGCTCGATGTCCTGGCGGGCGCGGATCTTCAGCGAGAAGGGACTGATCGGCGCCTTGTCCCGCAAGCTGTTCAGCTGGGAACTGGCCTGGAGCGTGGAATCGAGATCGCCATCGCCGGTCGGGGAGAAACTGACGTCATAGGGCTGGGGATCGGCCGCGCCGGCGGGAAGCTGGAGGACGGCGGTCCACCCCAGCAGCAGCAAGACCTTCAACGCCCGGCATCTCATAACCCCATGAAAGTAACAGCATCCGGGCGCCGGGTCTGTGTTTTTCCGGTGGTTGAGAGCCTGTTTGCAAACAGGCTCTCAGGATGCCGCGCGGCGCTCGGCCAGGTCACCCAGTTCGCCCCGTACCACCGCCGCCACCGCGCCCCAATCGCCGCGGGCCGGCTGGCGGAACAGGCGGAGCGAGGGATACCAGGGGCTGTCGCGCCGTCCGGTCAGCCAGCGCCAATCCCCGGCGAAATCGATCAGACCCCAGCAGGGCAGCCCCATCGCGGCAGCGAGATGCAGCACCGAGGTATCGACCGAGATCACCAGATCGAGCGCCGTCATCAGCGCCGCCGTATCGGCGAAATCGCCCAGATCCGGTCCGGCGTCGCACAGCAGCCGATCCGGCGGCAAGGCGTCCAGCTCCTCCGGCCGCCCGTCCTTTTGCAGGCTGACGATCTGGATGCCCGGCTGATCGAGAAAGTCGGCGAAAGCTGCGGAAGCCATCGAGCGGTAACGGTCGCGCTTATGGCCGGGACTGCCGCGCCAGGCGACACCGACCTTGAGCCCCTTGCCGCCGGACAATGCCGCATGCCAGCGCAACGCCGCCTCGACATCCACTTTCAGGTTGGGCGAAGCCGGCAGATGATCGGGCGTGACACCCAGGCGGCCCGGCAGGCTCATCAGGGGGAAATGCACGTCGAAGGGCGGCAAAGCGACGTCCTCGGACACGATGGTCACGTCGGGCATCGCCGAAAGCAGGCGGCTCAGCTCGCGCGGCACCTCCAGCACCACCTTCCAGCCGAGCCGGGCCAAGTCGCGGGCGAAGCGGGCGAACTGGATGGTGTCGCCGAACCCCTGCTCCGGCCACAGCAGAATGGTCCGACCCCGCGGGCCGTCGCCGGTCCATAAGGGTTGAGGATAGCTGCGCAGACGCACGGTCGGCTCGCTCTTCTGCGCCCAGCGATGGTCATATTGGCGCCAGCCGTCGGACCAGGCGCCCAGCCGCAGCAAGGAAAGGCTTTGCGCGAAATGCGCCTCGGCCAGATTGGGGGCATGGCGGATGGCCTGGTCGAAATCGGCCAGCGCGTCGCGCGAACGGCCCTGCTCCTGGCGGGTCATGCCGAGATTGTGGTGCGCCTCGGCATAGGAGGGCCGCGCCGCCAGGGCCCGGCCGAACACGGTCTCGGCCTCTTCCAGGCGTCCGCGCCGCTTCAGCACGTTGCCCAGGCCGTTATGCGCCTCGGGCAAGGCCGGCTGCAGCGCGACGGCGCGGCGGAAACAGCCGCCCGCTTCGGCGATGCGGCCGCGATCGAGCTGCACCATACCGAGATTGCCATGCGCCTCGGCATAGGACGGGCGGTTGACCAGGGCCAGGGCGAAGGCGGTCTCGGCGGTCTCCAGCCGGCCCAGCGCCTGGGCGGCCAAACCGTGATTGTTATGGGCCTCGGCATAGGCCGGCTGCAGCGCCGCCGCCTCCGCATAAGCGGCCATCGCCTTGTCGAGCTTGCCCAGAGCGCGCAGCGCATTGCCGAGATTGAAATGGGCGATGGCCAGGCCCGGCTGCAGCTGCACGGCGCGGCGCAGAGACTCGACCGCCTCGGAGACACGGCCCCGCTCCAGCAGGATGTTGCCGAAATCGACATGATAGCCGGGATGGTTCCCGTCACGCTCGACGGCGCGGCCGATCAGCTCCAGAGCCATCTCGGTCCGCCCGCTCTGATGCGCGCCGATGCCGAGGCGGTGCAGCGCGTCGGCATGGCGCGGATCGATCCGCAGAATGCGTTGGTAAAGCTCCGCCGCCTCGGCGATCCGCCCTTCCTGATGCAGAAGGGCGGCCTGGCGCAGAAGACGCCCGGTGACGGGTGGCTGGGACGGCGGGAGGCTTCCGTTCTGCTTCTTTCCCGCGCGGCGCTGCTGGCGATTCATGAGATCGAGACCGTGAAATCGTGTGAACGATGTCACAAGCTCGATCAGGCACCGGCGCTTGACACGGCGGGTTCGACCAAGAACCGGCGCGGCTCGACCGCGCCGGATGAAATGCCGTCAGCCTTCGACGAATCGACGAACGACGTCCGATTCCGAGACGCCGCGCCACCAGGGTTCGATGCGCTCGCCCCTGAGCGGATCGATCGGCTGGCCCAAACGCGGCATCAGCACACCCTCCGGCGCCTGGGCGAACAGGCGCTCGGCGGGATCGTCCCAGGCATGCATGGCCAGATTGAAGGTCCCCCAATGGACCGGCAGGAACTTGCCGCTGCCGATCAGGCGCCAGGCTTCCAGCGCATTGTCGGGACCGAGATGAATGGCGCCCCATGACGGATGGAAGGCGCCGATCTCCATCATCACCAGATCGAACGGGCCGAGGCGGCGGCCGATCTCGCTGAACAGGGGCGACAAGCCGCCATCGCCGCCGAAATAGACCGAATGCTGCTCGCCCCTGATGACGAAGGAAGACCACAGCGTGGCATTGCGGTCGCCTAGAGAGCGGCCGGAGAAATGATGGGCGGGTGCCGCGGTCAGGGTCAGGCCGGGCAGCCGGACTTCTTCCCACCAATCCAATTCGGTGATGCGCTCGGGCGGGATGCCCCAGGCTTCGAGATGCACGCCGACGCCCAGCGAGGTGATGATCGGCACGCGCAATTTAGCCAAGGCGCGGACGCTGGGGTAATCGAGATGGTCGTAATGATCGTGCGAAATCACCACCGCGTCCAAAGGCGGCAACGCCCCGATCGGCGCCGGCACCGGCTGGAAACGCTTGGGTCCCAGGAAGGTCAGCGGCGAAGCGCGCGGCCCCCACACCGGGTCGGTCAGCACCCGCCGTCCATCGATCTCGATCAGTACCGTCGAATGGCCCAGCCAAGTGGCGCGCAGGCCGCCGTCGACAGGCCGGGCCCAGCCATGACGGGGATCGACCGAAGGCAGCGGCGCCGACGGCGTGCGGTTCTCGCCGCCGAACAGAAAGCCTTTCAGATCGGGACGATCCACCTCGCCGGGCGCGCGATAGCCCGAGGGATAACGGTTGACGAAGGTGCCGTCGCCGAATTGCGGCGAGGCTTTGATGCGCTCGAGCCTAAGCCCTTGTGCAGTGCGGGAGAATAAGGCCATGTTTCTGATATAGGCGGGCAAATCCAGCAAACCAAGACCAAGGGGCAAATCTCATGGCGGCGGCACCCGGTTCCGACATTCTCTATCCCGAAGACAGTCTGCCCTTCGCCAAGAGCATGGTGGCCGGTTTCCAGCATGTCATCGCCATGTTCGGCGGCACCATCCTCTGTCCGCTGCTGATGGGGTTCGACCCCAACGTCGCCATCCTCTGTTCCGGCCTGTCGACCCTGCTGTTCTTCGTGATCGTCCGTGGCCGCATCCCGTCCTATCTCGGCTCCAGCTTTTCCTTCATCGCCGTGGTGATCGCCGCTACCGGCTATTCGGGCAGCGGGCCCAATCCCAACATCGCCATCGCCCTGGGCGGCATTCTCGTGACCGGGCTGGTCTATGCCGGGATCGGGCTGCTGGTCTTGCTGACCGGCACGCGCTGGATCGAAAGACTGATGCCGCCGGCCCTGACCGGCGCCATCGTCGCGGTGATCGGCCTCAACCTGGCGCCGGTCGCGGTTCACGACATGGGCAGCGGCGCCTTCGAGATCACGCTCGGCCTGGCCACCGTGGCGCTGATGGCGGTTTCGGCAATCTATCTGCCGGCCTTCCTCGCCCGCCTGCCGATCCTGATCGGCGGGGGTGCCGCCTATCTGCTCTATTTCGTCCTGTGCAATCTCGGCGGGCTGGGGCAGCCGATCGATTTCGCTCCGGTCGCGGCAGCGCCGTGGATCGGCTTGCCGCATTTCGTGGCGCCGGTCTTCACTGTTTCGGCCAGCCTGCTGATCGCCCCGGTCGCCATCATCCTGGTCGCGGAAAATCTCGGCCATGTCCGCTCGATCGGCATCATGATGGGGCGCAATCTCGACCCCTCGCTCGGCCGCGCCTTCCTGGGCGACGGCCTGGCCACCATCTTCTCGGCGGCGGCCGGCGGCACCGGGGTCACCACCTATGCCGAGAATATGGGCGTCATGGCGATCACGCGGAATTTCTCGTCGCGCACGTTCCTGTTCGCCGCCCTCTTCGCCGTCTGTTTCGGTCTGTCACCGAAATTCGGCGCGTTGATCCAGACAATTCCGATGCCGATCATGGGCGGCCTGTCGCTGGTGGTGTTCGGGCTGATCACCGCGGCGGCCGGGCGCATCTGGGTCGAGAACAAGGTCGATTTCACCGAGCCGCGCACCCTGATCATGGTGGGCGTGGCGGTGATGATCGCGGCGGGCGACCTCAGCCTCAAGATCGGCGATTTCGTCTTGTCGGGCATAGGCTTGGCGACCCTGGCCAGTCTCGCACTGCACCATGGATTAAATCTCAAAACTCGCCCTAAAATGGTGACTGTGAGCTACCTCACAACCGAGTACACAAGAGACATTGCTCCTCCGAACTGATCGGAAATGCCATGTCGCTCGCTTCGTCTCTCGTCCTTGCCAGCCTGCCCGGCGCCGCCGCCGGCAACCGGGTCGTCGTGCTGAGCGGAAGCCATGCCGAGACCATCGCCCTGGAAAATGGTTTCGACATCCTACCGATCCGGTCCGTGGCCCAGGCGCCCGACCTGCTAGAGTCCGGCCAGGCCGGCTATTGGCTGGAGGGCGCGGCCGAAGTGGCGATGGTCGAAATGATCACCGGCCTGTGCTTCGACCGCGACGAGGTCCCCGACCAGCAGGAGCAGGAAGAGATGCTGCGTCAGGCCTGGCGCGCCGCCCGCACCGGGACACAGCTGAAAGCATTCTACCGGGCCGCCGGCATCGCCCCGGTCGTTTCCGAGTCCTGAAGGAAGGGGCGAACCTCGACAGGCTCGCCCCAGCGGGCGACCAGCACCGTATTGTCGGATACCCCCATCCAACTGCCGCGATCCTGGTCGAGCGGTTCGGACGCCACCACCACGCCATTGTCGAGCGAGCGGTAATAGAGCGAATTCGAGCCGTCATTGGCCGAATAGCGGAAGGCATAGAGATCGCGTCCGTCGGTCAGGGCCGCGGTGAATTTGAAAGGCGCTCCCTCCCCCTTCTCCCGCACCAGGCCGGTCACCTCCTCGACCATCCGCGAGACCGCGGTAACCGGGTCCTGGCGCGGCTCCTCTCCGGTCAGGCCGAACCCCATCGCAGCCAGGAACAGGGCTTCGGAATCGGTGGTACCGCCGCGGCGGGGATAGAGTTCGTCGGGGATCATGCGCTCGACATCGCGGCGCAGGATCTCCCAATTGCCGACCAGTCCGTTATGCATGAACATCCACTTCCCATAGGCGAAGGGGTGACAATTGGGCCGCGCCACCGAGGTGCCGGTCGCCGCCCGCACATGGGCGAAGAACAGATGCGAGCGCAGATGCCTGCAGAGATGCTGAAGGTTCTCGTCGGACCAGGCCGGACGCAATTCCTTGTAGAGGCCGGGCTCGAATTGCTCGCCATACCAGCCCAGCCCGAAGCCGTCGCCATTGAACGCCGCGGTCGATTCGAGCGCATGCACGCTCTGCGACACCAGCGAATGAACCGGCTTGATGACATAGGATTCCAGGGGAATGCTCTCACCCCGATAGGCGATCCAGCGGCACATCTCAACCAGCCTTGGCGGTCGTCTCGATCAGCCAGTCCAGCACCGGCCGCAACCTTTCGTCGCACGGTACGTCATCGCGGGACTGATAGAGCGAGATCTGGAAATCCGCCGAAGTGCCCCGCCGGACAATCCTGCGGCAATGCGCGACCTCAGGCACGCAGCCCAGCAATTTGGCGTCCTCCCGGGTCAAAGCGATCGCCTTGTCCAGGAACTCGCCCACCGTCAGCGGCCCCTCGGGAGTGGCGAAACTGCCGTGGATGCCATAACGCTGCGCCCGCCATTTATTCTCGACCGCGATGGCCCGCTCGACCGGGCCGATCCCTTCATTGCAATCCGGGTTGATGTAGAGATGCCGCACCAGCACCCGGTACAGGGCGGCGATCGCCACGGCGTCATCCAGGTGCGTGCAGCTGTCGGCGGCGCGCAGTTCCAGGGTGGGATATTTCAGCGAAGGCCGGATCGCCCACCACAAATGGCTGGCATCGGGAATCGCCCCCGCCTGGACCAGCGCCCGGCAATAGGCTTCCAGCTCCTCGGCGTCACGGAACAGCTCGGGCAGACCGGTGCGCGGCAGTTCGTCGTAGGCGGCCAGACGATAGCCGCGCAGCCCGGTCGGACGCGACTGCCAGAAGGGCGACGAGGTCGACAAGGCGATGAACAGCGGCAGGAAGGGCAGAATGCGCCGCATCACGTCGACCCGCCGGGTCGGATCTGGCAGCGAGACATGGACATGCATGCCGCACAGCATGTTGCGCTCGCCGATCATCTGCAGATCGGCCATCACCTGATCGTAGCGTTCCTTGGCGGTCTGCACCGCGCCGCGCCAGGTGGCGGTGGGATGGGTGCCCGCCGCCAGGATCGCCAGGCCGTGCGTGTGCGCCACTGCCGACAGCACATTGCGCGAAAAGCTCAGCTCGGCGCGCACCTGCGACAGGCTGCTGCAGGGGCGCGTCACCGTCTCGGCCTGGGCCTGCAGCAATTCCCGCTCGACCCGCCCCTCCGTGCCGGCAAAGGCTTCTTCGAACAGGGCCTCCGGCGTTTCCACCGAGACCTCGCCGGTCTGGCGGTCGACCAGGAAATATTCCTCCTCGACGCCAAGCGAGAACGCACCGTCTTCGAGGTGCCGGGCCGCCTCGATCTCCTCGCGCAGATCCCGCATCGATTGCGAGAAGGCCGCGAGGTGGGCGGTAACCGCTTCGTTATATCCCATGGGTCTGGAACCAGTATTCAAGGAGAGAAACCTGCCACAGTTTGGAATGGCCCTTGGGCGTCAGGGTGCCGTCGGGATCGGCGAGCAAACTCTCGACATAGGCGCGGTTGAAGATGCCGCGCTGCCGGGCTTCCGGCCTGTCCAGGATGCCGCGCACGAAATCGAGATAGGGCCCGCGGATATGCTTGAGGGCCGGGACCGGAAAATAGCCCTTGGGCCGGTCGATCACCGCGGCCGGGATCACCGTGCGGGCGGCTTCCTTGAGCACATGTTTCCCGCCGTTCCTGACTTTCAGTTCGGCCGGGATGCGGGCGGCCAGCTCGACCGTCTCATGGTCGAGGAAGGGTACGCGGGCTTCGAGGCCCCAGCCCATGGTCATATTGTCGACGCGCTTGACCGGATCGTCGACCAGCATGATGTCGGTGTCGAGCTGGAGGATCTTGTCGATCGAGCTGGTATTGCCCAGCGACTCCACGAAGTCGGCCACGAAGTCGCGCGAATAATCGCCGTTGAGCAGGTCCGGATCGAGGGTGCGCCGCATCTCCTCATGGTCGCGGTCGAAATAGACCGCCGCGTAGTCCGACACCGGGTCCACCGAGTCCATCATTTTCGGATACCAGTGATAACCGGCGAAGATCTCATCGGCGCCCTGCCCGCTCTGCACCACCTTCACATGCTTCGAGACCTCCTGCGACAGCAGGTAGAAGGCCACCGCGTCGTGGCTCATCATCGGTTCCGACATGGCGTGGACGGCGCCCGGCAAGGCGTCGAGGGTGCGGGTCGGATCGACCATGATGCGGGTGTGGTCGGTGCCGAAATGACGGGCGATGATGTCGGAATATTTGAATTCGTCGCCGTCGATGCCGTTTACCGCGTCGAAGCCGATCGAAAAAGTCTTGAGCCCGGTCTGGCCGCGCTCGGCCAGCAGCCCCACCAGCAGGGAACTGTCCAGTCCGCCCGACAGCAGCACGCCGACCGGCACGTCGGCGACCAGGCGCCGCTCGACCGCGGTGCCCAGGCTGTCCAGGACCGCCTCCTGCCAATCCTGTTCGGTAAGATGCCGGTCCTCGTCGCGCGGTCCGACCTTCAGCGTCCAATAGACGATCTCGCGGCGCGATCCGTCGGGCTCGACCACCAGCAATGTCGCGGCGGGCAGCTTGCGGACCCCCTTGAGGATGGTCATCGGCGCCGGCACCACGGCGTGCAGGCTCATGTAATGATGCAGCGCGGCCGGATCGATGGCGGTATCGACCCGGCCCGCCGCCAGGATCGCCGGCAGGCTGGACGCAAAGCGCAGCCTGTCGCCGACCTCGGCGAGATAGAGCGGCTTGATGCCCAGGCGATCGCGCCCCAGCACCAGGCGGCGGCTGTCGCGTTCCCACAGGGCGAAGGCGAACATGCCGAAAAAGCGCTCGACGCAGGCGAGGCCCCAGGCGTGATAGGCCTTGAGAATCACCTCGGAATCGCCCGTCGAGAAGAAGCGATAGCCCAGTCCGATCAACTCCTCGCGGAGCTGGCGGAAATTGTAGATGCAGCCATTGAACACCACCGCCAGGCCCAGATCGGGGTCGATCATCGGCTGCTGGCCGCTGGCGGTAAGGTCGAGGATGCTGAGCCGGCGATGCCCCAGCGCGACATTGTCCTGCGCGAAGATGCCGCCCGCATCCGGGCCGCGCGCCACCATCCGGCCCGTCATGGCGTGAACCGCTTCGACATCGGCCGGTCCGGCGAAACTGATTTCGCCGCATAAACCACACATATCCGCTCTCCCAGGATGAACTGGCCCAGGAGAAACGTTCAGAAGACGCTTTGGGTTCCCAATTGAAGAGTTACCGCCACCAGCCTTGCACCAGCCAGCCGCGCTCGCGCAGGATCGGCGTCAGCAGATACGCCGCGGGAAAGCCGAAAATGAGCACGACGGCGGTGTTGGAGAGTGACCAATCGAGGGCCAGCAGCCGGAAGGTGTCCGGATCGGCCTTGCCCAGCACCACCCAGAACCAGGCAGCCAGCACGCCGCCAGTCACCGAGGGAAGCAGCGCCGCCCATACGGCGTAAGCGGCCTGGCTGCGCTGGTCCGACAGCGCCGGATCGGCCGCCAGCCAGCGGAACGCCAAGGCCGGCATCAGCCCCTCGATGAGATTCGGCAGGACCGCCGAAAGGCCGTCTTCGATTGGAAGTTCCTGCAATTGCCCGGCGAGGAAGGGGAACATCACGCCGGCGGCGATCCCCCAGGCACCGAACCAGATGCCGCCATTGGCGACGACCGCAGCACCCAGCCACAGCACGGTGACCCCATACCCCACCGACAGGAGGCGCTCGGACAAATAAGCGAGCGCCGTCCCGATGACGGTCAGGCAGATCACGATACAGAGACCTTTGCGAAACATCGCCGCGCCCTGAAGGGTTTCCTCTATGCTGCCACGGCACCGGCGGGATGCAATGGAGAAAGGCGTGAGCGGCATCGGGGAACAAGGCGTGCGCATCGTCCGCGCCGAACAGCAGCGAACGGAACGCGAAGCAGGCGGCGGGCGCGCCACCGCCTTCAATTTCACCGGCGAAGGCGGCAGCACCCGCACCTGGATCGGCACTGTCACGGTGCAGCCCGGCGGCTGCACCGGCGGCCACCATCACGGGCGTCACGAGGTGGTGGTCTATGTGGTGTCGGGACGCGTCGAATTGTCCTGGGGCGAAAAGCTCGCCCACAAGGCCGAAATCGGTCCGGGAGACCTGGCCTATTTCACCCCCGGCATTCCCCACCAGGAACGCAATCTCAGCGAAACCGAGACCGTCGAATTCCTCGTGGTGCGCAGCGACAACGAGCGGATCGCCGTTCCCTGGGAAGATTGAATTACTTCCGCTCGCCCTCGGTCCTGGCACGGAGGGCGGTGAATTCCGAACCGGCGTTCCAGCTCGGCCAGCGGCGGGAGAAGGCCAGGTCGCGGCCCAGTTCGTAGAACAGATCGACATCCTGGGCGGCGCCGCGCAGATCCCAGTCGGCGCTCCAGGCGTCGCAGGTCTTGTGGTAGCAATTGGCGGTGTAGTCATCGACCCATTTGTTGCCGG
>JAJPHO010000137.1 GCA_021325215.1 Alphaproteobacteria bacterium | reverse complement strand
TGGAAGAATTCTTCCTGGGTGCTGTCCTTGCCGCCGATGAACTGGACGTCGTCGATCATCAGCACGTCGACCGAGCGGAACTGCTCCTTGAACGCCATGGTGTCCTGATAGCGCAGCGCGCGCACGAAGCGGTACATGAACTTCTCGGCCGAGAGGTACAGCACCGAGCGGGTCGGATTGCGCTCGCGGATATGCCAGGCCACCGCATGCATCAGATGGGTCTTGCCCAGGCCGACGCCGCCATAGAGGAACAGCGGGTTGAACGATACCGTGTCGGAATCGGCGACGCGGCGGGCCGCCGCATAGGCGAATTCGTTCGGCTTGCCGACGACGAAATTGTCGAAGGTGTAGCGCGGATCGAGCGAGGCGCCGATCTCTTCGGCCCCGGCCGGTTCGGCCGAAGACGCGGACAGGGGCGAGGCGGGCGCGGCGGCGCTGGCCGGCACCGTCTGGGCGATGATCGGATTGGCGGGGCGCGTGGTGCGGCTGACCGCGGGCGTCGCCACGGCGGTCGGCATCACGACGATGTCGACGGCATTGATGGAAGCGTTTTCCTTCGACCACAGGCTTCGGATGCGGTCGCCGTAATGGGTCAGCACCCAATCGCGCAGGAAGCGGGTCGGCACGCCGAGGCGCACATGCCCGTTACTGATCTCCGCGAGAGCCATGGGATAGAGCCAGGACTTGAAAGCAGCTTCGCCGAACTCATCGCGCAACCGGCCCCTGACTCGGTCCCATTGCGCGTGAATAATGTCGTCGTTCACAGAAATCACCCCAACGATACGCCCGGCGTTCCAAATTTTCGGGGGCCTGTCAGGGGGCGCGGCATCTGCGCGGCCCTCTCCCCGGAATAAATCTGGAGCGCTCTAAAGCCTCCCCTACGATCAGGCCCGGTCCCGCCCCGGCAGCGTAAGCCCTGCTGCCCGTGCCGGCGACGAAACTCCGTCGGCCAACTGTTTTGCCCCTCAAAGGTCATGATATCGCAACATTTCTATTTTATTACTGCGCCTTTTTTACTTTTCGGCGCTTCGCGACTACATGAAGTTAACCAATCGCTAGTAAATAAAACCTGGCAACAACTCGGCTTTTTTCCGCACTTTGGCAGATTATAAAAGTCTAGTCCTTGGCTTTCGGAAAGCCCGGTGCCGGGCGCTGTGGAAAACAATTTACCGATGCTTATCGGTCGGCGCAACGTGACCGAATGGCGAACAGAAAATTTTTTTCAGAAAGTGCTGTTGACTTCAGAAGAACATAAAGCGCAGCGCCCTTTCGGGCACTGCGCCGAATCTACCAAACAGCAATTTTGTGATGCTTTCGTGACCGCCCGAAGGCGGTCGCGCAGCAGAGCCCTTACAGGCTCTTGATGCGGGCCGCCAGGCGCGAAACCTTACGCGACGCGGTGTTCTTGTGCAGAACGCCAGCCTGAACGCCCTTCATCAGCTCGGGCTCGGCAACGCGCAGAGCGGCGGCGGCAACCGTCTTGTCGCCACCAGCGATGGCCAGCTCGACCTTCTTGACGAAGGTGCGGATACGGCTGGTACGCGAACGGTTGACTTCGGTGCGGCGCTCGGTCTGACGGATGCGCTTCTTGGCCGAAATGTGATGAGCCATGGCTTGAAACCTGCTTCTTAGATCAAGGTAGAAATTAGGAGGGGCTATATATGACTCTGCCGGCTGCGCCGTCAAGCTTGTTTTTTGCCCCTCAGGCGCCGGGCGCCTTTCTGCGAAAGGCTTGGCTATCGCCGAGGCTGCTCAGCATCCGGCGGATGGCTGAGCGACCTCGCGCGGCGCCGCCAGGGCGCCGGGTAAAGCGAGCGTGGGGCGGGTGGGTTACCGGTTTTTGAAGGCCGGCTGTCGCTTTTCCGCGAAGGCGGCCATGCCCTCCTTCTGGTCCTCGGTCGCGAACATGGCGTGGAACATGCGGCGCTCGAAATGGATGCCTTCCGTCAGGCTTGATTCGAAGGCGGTATTGACCGCTTCCTTGGCGGCATAGACGGCGGCGCGGCCCATGGTGGCGATGCGGCCGGCGACCTTGACGGCCTCGGCCAGCAAGTCGGCGGCGGGCACCACGCGGCTGATCAGGCCGCTGCGTTCGGCCTCCTCGGCGTCCATCATGCGGCCGGTCAGCACCATCTCCATCGCCTTGGCCTTGCCGACCGCGCGCGGCAGGCGCTGGGTGCCCCCGGCGCCGGGGATGACGCCGATGGTGATTTCCGGCTGGCCGAACTTGGCGGTGTCGGCGGCCAGGATGAAGTCGCACATCATCGCCACTTCGCAGCCGGCGCCCAGGCAATAGCCCGCCACCGCGGCGATGATCGGCTTCCTGGCATGGCTGACCGCTTCCCAGCCCTTGGTGATGAAATTGCCCAGATAGGTCTGGGCGAAGGTCATCGAGGCCATTTCCTTGATGTCGGCGCCGGCGGCGAAGGCCTTGTCCGACCCGGTGATGACGATGGCGCCGATGTCGTCGTCGGCTTCGAAGGCGTCGAGGGCCTGGCCGATCTCGGCCACCATCTGCTGCGACAGGGCATTCATCGCCTTGGGGCGGTTCAATGTGATGACCCCGACCGAGCCCTTGGTGTCGGCGATAATCGTGTCATAGGGCATGGGAAGATCCGTCAGCGGTTGGGGGCGAGGTTGAAGCGCACGGTCAGCGGGGCGGAATGATGGCCCGCTTCGACGGTGATGCGCAGGGTTTCGTTGTCGCGCTTGAAGGTCAGCTTGCCGCTTTCCTGCCAACCCAGCTGGGGCAGCGTCTCGGCATAGAATTTCGCGACCTGGTCGGCGGCGGCGGTGCCGGTGGCGGAGGCCTCGACGATGCGGCCCGACGGGCTGTCGAACACCATGCCGCCAGTGGCGGCTTCGGTCAGGCCCGGCGGCAGCGGCACATCCTCGATCGAGGTGAGGAAGGCTTCGCCCGCACCGGCAACCAGAGGGGCCAGGATCAGGCAGATAGCGGCGAAAGAGCGGCGCAACATGCTGGAAGTCATACCTAACGCTGCTTCTTCGCACAATAGAATGTCGAGCGGCCGCCCTGGACCAGGCGCCGGATACCCTCGCGGCAGGTGCAGTCCGGGCAGGGTTCGCCCTCGCGGTCATAAACCTTGAAGCCGTGCTGGAAATAGCCGAGTTCGCCGTCCGGGCGGCGATGGTCGCGCAAGGAGCTGCCGCCGGCCGCGATGGCCTCGGTCAGCACGCTCTGGATGGCCGGCACCAGCTTGTCGATTTCGCGCGGTTTGAGGCTGTGGGCGGAGCGGGTAGGGTCGATGCCGGAGCGGTAGAGCGCCTCGGACGCATATATATTGCCGATGCCCGCCACCACCGTCTGGTCGAGCAGCACGATCTTGATCGCGCTGGACTTGCCGGCGATGCGCCCGGCCAGCACCGTCGGCGTGAAGGCGTCGCCCAGCGGCTCCGGCCCGATGTCGCGCAGCAGCGGATGCTCGGACAGAAGGGCAGTCTCGGTCAGATCGATCAGCCCGAAGCGGCGGGCGTCGTTGAACACCACGCGGCCGCCATCGTCGAGATCGAAGACCACATGATCATGGGCGCCGAACGGCTCATTGCTCTGGCGTCCGACCAGCATCCGCCCCGACATGCCGAGATGGACCAGCACGGCGGCGCCGTCATCGAGATGCAGGGCCAGATATTTGGCGCGGCGCGACAGGCTGTCGATGCGGCGGCCGGTCAGGCGCGCTTCGAAGCGGGGCGGGAAGGGGCGGCGCAGATCGGGCCGGCGCTGCAGCACGCGGAGGAGCAGGCGCCCCGCCATCGCCTGTTCGAGGCCGAGGCGGACGGTTTCGACTTCGGGAAGTTCGGGCATGATGCTCAGAAAATGGCGTGTCAGCCCGGTCCTTGCAACAGTGTCAGCAGATCGTCGGCGGCGGCAGGGCGGCTGAACAGATAGCCCTGGGCATAGGTGCAGTCGAGCGCGCGCAAGGCTTCGAGCTGGGTTTCGGTCTCCACCCCTTCGGCCAGCACGTCGAGATGCAGACTCTTCGTCAGCGAGATGATCGCCGAGACGATCTCCATGTCGGCGCGCTGATCGGGGATGTCGCGCACGAAGCTCTGGTCGATCTTCAGCTTGTCGATCGGGAAGCGCTTGAGATAGGCCAGCGACGAGAAGCCGGTGCCGAAATCGTCGATCGACAGCCGCACCCCGAGTTCCTTCAGCGCCTTCAGCTTGGTTTCGGTCTCGACCACGTCCATCAGGGCGCTCTCGGTGATTTCCAGCTCCAGCCGATCGGGGGGCATGCCGGTGTCGCGCAGGGTGTCGGCCACCATCTTGATCAGGTCGGGATGGCGGAACTGCACCGGCGACAGATTGACCGCCAGCAGCCTGATCTCCAGCCCGGCGGCCAGCCAGGCGGTGAATTGCCGGCAGGCGGTGTCGAGCACCCAGGCGCCCAGCGGCACGATCAGGCCGGTTTCCTCGGCCAGCGGGATGAATTGCCCGGGCGGTACCATAACATCCTTTTGGCCGTCTTCGGGGCGGGCCCAGCGGACCAGCGCCTCGACGCCGATCGGGCGGCGGGTCGCGGTCTCGACCAGCGGCTGGTAGTGCAGCACGAATTCGCCGCGCTCCAGCGCGCGCCGCAAACCGGAATCCAGGGTCATGCGCTCGGTGGCGTCGGCGATCAGCTGCTCGGTATAGAAGCGGATGCCGCCGCGTCCGCTCTTCTTGGCGTGCAGCAGGGCCGAATCCGCGTTGCGCAGCAGGCGATCGGAATTGGTGCCGTCCTCGGGGAACAGGCTGATGCCCACGCTGCAGCCGAGGAAGATCTCGCCGATCCCGTCGATCTCGATCGGCTGGGACAGGGCGTCGATCAGGCTTTGCGCCACCAGGCTGGCATGTTCCGGCAAAGGCAGAGTGTCGAGCAGCACGACGAATTCGTCGCCGCCCAGGCGGGCCAGCATGTCGCCATCCCTCAGCCTTTCGCGGCAGCGCTGGGCGGCGACTTGCAGCACGCCGTCGCCGGCGCGGTGGCCATAGGCGTCGTTGATCGCCCTGAAGCGGTCGAGGCCGAGCACCAGCACTCCGCCTCGCCCGCCATCCCGCTGGGTGCGGGCGATTGCACTCTGCAAGCGGGACAAAAGCAAGGTGCGGTTGGGCAGGCGGGTCAGCGGATCATGATGCGACAGGAATTCGAGCTGGGATTCCGAGCGTTTGATGTGGCTGATGTCATTGTAGGTGGCGATATAGCCGCTGACATTGCCGGCCACGTCGTTGACCGCCGTCAGGCTGAACCAGACCGGCACCACCGCGGCATCGGCGCGGCGGTTCCAGATTTCCCCCTGCCAGCTTCCGGTGCGGCGAGCCTCGTCGAACATGTCGCGGTAGAAATCGTCGTCGTGGCGGTCCGATTTGAACAGGCGCGGATTACGGCCGATGACGTCGTCCGGCTCATAGCCCATCAGCATGCAGAAGGCGGGATTGGCCGACAGGATGGTGCCTTCGCGGTCGGTGATCAGCACGCCTTCCTGGGCGCTGGTGAACACCGCCTCGGCCTGGCGCTTTTCGCGCTCTTGCCGCTTCCTCGCCGTGATGTCGCCGACCACGCCGACCACGCTGACCGGGCGGCCATCCTCGTCGTAATGCGGGCGCCCGTGGCAGACGATCGTGCGTTCGTGATGGTCCTGTCCGATCAGGCGCAGTTCGGCAAGGAAGGGCTGCCGCTCGGTCAGCGCCTGGGTGATGCGCTGCTGTACGGCACGAGAATCGGCCGGATGGCTCCAGGACAGGAAGTCGCTGAAGCTGTGCCCCTCGATGCGGCCGCCCAGCACCATCGTGCATTGCGGCGACCACCAGGTCTCGTCGGTGATGACGTTCCATTCCCAGGCGCCCAGCTCGGCCGCGGCGAGCGCCATGGTCAGGCGGGCTTCGTTGATCTTCAGCTCGGCCTCGGCGGCGCGGCGGGCCTGGCGCTCCCCGGCCTCGCGCAGGCAGCGGCGGATCGAGGCGGACAGGCGGGCGAGATTGACCTTCAGCACCACGTCCCATGCGCCCATGCGCATCATCTCGATGACGCTTTCCTCGCCCACGCTGCCGGTCACAAGAATAACCGGCACGTCGGGCAGGCGCGCGCTGATGGCTTCGTAGGAAGTCTCGAAGGGCAGGCCGGGCACGTTGTAATCGATCAGGACCAGATCCCAATCGCCGAATTCCAGCGCGTCGGTCAGCGATTCCAGCGTGTCGACGCGCAGGCAGCGCAGATCCCAGCCTTCCTTGCGCAGGCGCCGCTCCGCCAAGCTGAAATCGGCGAGCGAATCCTCGATATACAATATTCGCAGACTATCCGCGGGGGGATTTGTCGGTGCTTCAGCTGGATTTTGTGGCAATGACAGACCCCGCTTCCTGAATACAAAACAATGTCAAGACTAACTTAAAGGATAGCGACAATTGTATTATAGACTAGGGCGGACCCGCTCCGCGCCGGGCGCGGTCGCCAGTGTGTTCCTGTTCCTGACGCAGTCTGTGCGGGTCGGAATGGTCGGTCAAGTTTATTCACTTGCCGGTCACGAAGACGATTAACCATCGACCTCTCTATGTAACACACTTTAGTGGCGAAAAGTAGTCTTGGTGGCACACGTCAAACGCATGAGATATGGTCAGGCATCATGAAGACAGACGAATCCGCTCAAAGTTCCGCCAAAACCACCCATTTCGGCTTCCGCGAAGTCCGCGAGGAAGACAAGGCCTCGATGGTCCGCGCCGTGTTCGACGGGGTGGCGCCTTCCTATGACCTGATGAACGACCTGATGAGCGGCGGCATCCACCGTCTGTGGAAGGCGGAGCTGATCAATACGCTGAAGCCGCGCCCGGACATGAAGCTGCTCGATCTCGGCGGCGGCACCGGCGACATCGCCTTCCGCTTCCGCGCCAAAGGCGGCGGACCGGTCACGGTATGCGATATCAATAAAGAGATGCTGTCGGTCGGGCGCGACCGCGCCATCGACCGCGCCATCCTGGACGGCATCGACTGGGTGTGCGGCGACGCCGAGACCCTGCCGTTCCCGGATCGTTCGGTGGATGCGGTCACCATCGCCTTCTGCCTGCGCAACGTCACCCGCATCGATCTCGCGCTTGCCGAAGCGCGCCGGGTGTTGCGCCCAGGCGGGCGTTTCCTGTGCCTGGAATTCTCGCATGTCGTGCTGCCCGGCCTGGCCCAGCTTTACGACCAATATTCCTTCAAGGTACTGCCGCTGATGGGCAAGCTGGTGGCCGGCAACCGTGACGCCTACCAATATCTGGCCGAGAGCATCCGCAAATTCCCGCGCCAGGCCGAGTTGGTCGAGCGCATGACCGCCGTCGGTTTCGAGCGGGCCAGCTATCGCAATCTGACCGGGGGAATCGCTGCCCTGCACAGCGGCTGGCGTCTCTGATCCATGTTTCTTTTCAGCGCTCCGCTCAATCTGTTCCGCCTGATCCGCATCCTGCTGGTCTTCCTGCGCCATGGCGCGTTGTTCCCGCTGGAAAGCCGCGGCCCGTCCTGGCGGATCTGGCTGCTGCGCCGGACCGACCCGCAATTCGCGGCGCTCCGCCCGGGCCAGCGCCTGGTGGCCGCGCTGCAGGCGCTCGGTCCGACCTACATCAAGTTCGGCCAGGCCCTGTCGACCCGGCCCGATCTGGTGGGCGAGGAAGTCGCGGCCGATCTGTCCGATCTGCATGACCGGCTGCCGCCTTTCGCCTTCTCCGAAGTGCGCGCCATCGTCGAGAGCGAGCTGGATCGTCCGCTGGAGGAGCTTTACGCGTCGTTCGAGGAAGCCCCGGTCGCGGCCGCCTCGATCGCCCAGGTGCATTTCGCCGTCACCGCCGAGGGCGAACCGGTCGCCGTCAAGGTGCTGCGTCCCGGCATCGAGGCCGAATTCGCCCGCGACATCGAACTGTTCGGCTGGATGTCGCGCGTCGTCGAGCGGGTGCTGCCGGCGGCCCGCCGCTTGCGCCTGCCCGAAGCGGTCGCCACCTTCGCCGACACGGTGGTGCAGGAGATGGATCTCCGCTTCGAAGCCGCCGCCGCCGCCGAGATGGCCGAGAATTTCACCGGCGACGACGATTTCCGCATTCCCGCCATCGACTGGCAGCGCACCGCGCGCCGGGTGATGACGCTGGAACGGGTCAGCGGCGTGTCGATCGACGAGGTCGAGGCGCTGCGGGCCGCGGGCCAGGAACCGGTCGAGGTGGTGCGCAAGGCGTCGGCGACCTTCTTCAACATGGTGTTCCGCGACGGCTTCTTTCACGCCGACCTGCATCCCGGTAACCTGTTCGTCGGGGTCGATGGCGAACTGATCGCCGTCGATTTCGGCATCGTCGGGCGCGTCGACGAGCCGACCCGCAAGATCCTGGCCGAAATGCTGCTGGGCTTCCTCAACGGCAATTACCGCCGCGTCGCCGAAGTGCATTTCGAGGCCGGCTGGGTACCTGCCGACAAATCCGTCGACATGTTCACCCAGGCCTGTCGCTCGATCGCCGAGCCGATCCTCGGCCGCCCCGCCAACGAGATCTCGATCGCGCGCCTCTTGGGCCAATTGTTCGAAGTCACCGAGACTTTCGCCATGGAAGCGCAACCGCAATTGCTGCTGCTGCAGAAATCCATGCTGGTGGCCGAGGGTATCGGCCGGCGCCTGGCGCCCGAGGTCAATATGTGGGAGCTGGCCCGCCCGCTGATCGAGGCCTGGATGGTCGACAATCTCGGCCCGGCGGCGCGGGTGAAGGACAATATCGGCAGTCTGTTCGCCACGCTGGAAAGCCTGCCGCGCCTGGTCGCGCACGCCGAGGAGACGGTGAACGCGCTGCGCAATGGCGGCCTCAAGCTGCATGGCGACACCACCAAGGCCATGGGGCGGCGCGGTCTTTTCCCCGCCTGGCTGCCCTGGGCGTTGGTCGTCGTGCTGCTATTCCTGCTGATGCGCCGTTGAATTGGACGGCTCTTGCGCAAGTGAGTGTGGCTTTCTATTTTAACACAGCTTTTTTTCGTAATTTGGGAGTCGCCCGGTGACGCTATCCGGCAAACGGATTCTCTTGATCGTCGCCGGCGGCATCGCCGCCTATAAGAGCCTCGACCTGATCCGCCGCCTCCGCGACCGTGGAGCGTCGGTGCGCTGCGTCATGACCGACGGCGCTAAGCAGTTCGTCACGCCTCTGTCGCTGGCGTCCCTGTCCGGTCAGCCTTTGTCCGACGATCTGTTCTCGCCGCACGACGATAACGGCATGGCGCATATCAATCTGTCGCGCCAGACCGATCTGGTGGTGGTCGCCCCGGCCACCGCCGACCTGCTGGCCAAGATGGCGCACGGCCTGGCCGACGATCTGGCCTCGACCACTTTGCTGGCCGCCGACAAGCCGGTGCTGGTGGCGCCGTCGATGAACCAGTTCATGTGGGCCCATCCGGCCACCCAGGCCAATCTCGCTTTGCTCAAGCAGCGCGGCGTGCTGCAAATCGGGCCGGGCGCCGGCGATCTGGCCTGCGGCGAAGTGGGCGACGGGCGTCTCGCCGAGGTGATGGACATCGTCGCCGCGATCGAAAAGTTCTTTGCCAAGCCTGGACCGCTGACCGGCAAGAAGGCGCTGGTCACGTCGGGGCCGACCTACGAGCCGATCGATCCGGTCCGCTTCATCGGCAACCGCTCGTCCGGCAAGCAGGGCCATGCCATCGCCGCCGCCCTGGCCGATCTCGGCGCCGAGGTGACCCTGGTCAGCGGGCCGGTGTCGCTGCCCGATCCGGAAGGCGTGCGGGTGGTCAAGGTCGAGACGGCGCGCGAGATGGACGCGGCTTGCCAGGCAGCGCTTCCCGCCGACATCGCCGTCTGTGCCGCCGCCGTGGCTGATTGGCGTGCCGCCGAGGTGGCGCCGCAGAAGCTCAAGAAACAGGCCGGTGCCGACGCGCCGGCCCTGCATTTCGTTCAAAATCCCGATATCCTGGCCGGGCTCGGCGCCATGGGCGCCGGCCGTCCGCGCCTGCTGGTCGGATTCGCCGCCGAGACCGAGAAGCTGGTCGAGCACGCCCAGGCCAAGCTGGCGGCCAAGCAATGCGACCTGATCGTCGCCAATGACGTTTCAGCCGGAACCGGCACTTTCGGCGGTGACGCCAACCGGGTCTGGCTGGTGGAGAAAGACAAGGTCACCGAATGGCCGCCCCTCTCGAAGCGGGATGTGGCGGTGCGGCTGGCCCAGGCATTATCGGAGCGTTTGTCATGAGAAACGAGCGCGTAGAGCTCGTTTCCGGCATGCGACTGCATGCCCGCGGAGCGACGACGAGGCATCGCCGAGGAGGGAAGCCGAAGCGAAGCCAAGCAGCCGGAGGCTGCGCACGGCGTTTGAGGAGCAAAAGCAAATGAGTGAGTTTTCCGTCCCCGTTACCCGCCTCGCCCATGCGAGCGACCTGCCTTTGCCGAAATATGAGACGGCGGGCGCCGCCGGCATGGATCTGCTGGCCGCCGTCGAAAGCGAGATGACCATCGAGCCGGGTTCGGTGGCACTGGTTCCGACCGGCCTGTCCTTCGCGCTGCCGGTTCATCTGGAAGCCCAGGTGCGCCCGCGCTCGGGCCTGGCCGCCAAGCACAGCGTGACCGTGCTCAACGCGCCCGGCACCGTTGACAGCGATTATCGCGGCGAGGTGAAGGTGATCCTGATCAATCACGGCAAGGCGCCGTTCAAGATCGAGCGCGGCATGCGCATCGCCCAGCTGGTGATCGCCAAGGTCGAGCGCATCGCCTGGGCCGAAACCGACAATCTGGAAGCCAGCGCGCGCGGCGCCGGGGGCTTCGGTTCCACGGGACGCTGACGCCATGCTCCGCCCCTCCAAAAAGATGCTCTATGCCATCGAGGCGGTGCTCGACATCGCCTATCACGCCGGCGGCGAGCCGGTGCAGAGCCGCGAGATCACGCGGCGCCAGGGCATTCCGAAGCGCTATCTGGAGCAGACCCTGCAACAATTGGTGCGCGCCGGCCTGCTGACCGGCGTGCGCGGTCCGCGCGGCGGCTACCGTCTGGCGCGCGAGCGCCGGCGCATCTCGGTGGGCGAGATCGTCCGCGTGGTGCGCAGCCTCGAAGCGGGCGAGGAGGGGCCGGAGGAATTGCCGAGCTCGGCGCTCGGTCTTCAGGTGATCCACCCCATGTGGACCGATCTGCAGGACGAGATCATGCAGCGCCTGGACGGCATCACCATCGACGAACTCTGCATGGGCGCTCATCGCGCCGGCATCCTCTCGGAGGTTGCGCAGAAGATGGACTTCACCATTTAAGCTTTAGACCCTGGGAGAGACACATGGCCAAGATCGCCAACCCGCCGCGCGGGCGCATTTATGACAGCATCATCGACACCATCGGCGCGACGCCGCTGGTGCGCTTCAAGCGCCTTGCCGCCGAGGCCGGGGTGAAGGCGGACATCGTCGGCAAGCTGGAATTCTTCAATCCGCTTTCCTCGGTGAAGGACCGCATCGGCCTGGCTATGATCGAGGCCGCCGAGGCTTCGGGCCGCCTGAAGCCGGGCGGCACCATCATCGAGCCGACCTCGGGCAACACCGGCATCGCGCTGGCCTTCGTCGCCGCCGCCAAGGGTTACCGGCTGATCCTGACCATGCCGGAAAGCATGTCGTTGGAGCGCCGCAAGATGCTGCTGCTGCTGGGCGCCGAGATCGACCTCACCCCCGCCGCCAAGGGCATGACCGGCGCCGTGCGCCGCGCCGAGGAACTGACCAAGGACATCCCGGGCGCGATCATCCTCCAGCAATTCGAGAATCCGGCCAATCCCGACATTCATGTGGCGACCACCGCCGAGGAAATCTGGCAGGACACCGAGGGCAAGGTCGATTTCGTCATTTCCGGCGTCGGCACCGGCGGCACCATTTCAGGCGTCGGCAAGGTGCTGAAGGCGCGCAAGCCGTCGGTCAAGATGATCGCGGTCGAGCCCGAGGACAGCCCGGTGATGTCGGGCGGCGCGCCCGGCCCGCACAAGATCCAGGGCATCGGCGCCGGCTTCATCCCCGCCATCCTCGACCGCTCGGTGATCGACGAGATCCTGCAGATCGGCAACGAGACGGCCTTCCAGGTCGCCCGCAAGGCCGCCCGGATCGAAGGCGTGCCGGTCGGCATTTCCTCGGGCGCCGCGCTGGCCGCCGCGCTGGAACTGGGCGCGCGTCCGGAAAACGAGGGCAAGATGATCGTCGCGATCATCCCGTCCTTCGCCGAGCGCTATCTGTCGACCGCCCTGTTCGAGGGCATCGGCTGATATCGTGGAATTCACCGAGGAACAGATACACCGCTACGCCCGGCACATTCTGCTGCCGGAAGTGGGCGGGGTCGGCCAGTCCAAGCTGCTGGACTCCAAGGTTCTGGTGATCGGGGCGGGCGGTCTTGGCTCGCCCCTGATCCTCTATCTGGCGGCGGCCGGCGTCGGCACCATCGGCGTGGTCGACGACGATGTGGTCGAGCTGTCCAATCTGCAGCGCCAGATCCTGCATGTGACCGACAGCATCGGCTCCGCCAAGGTCGAGAGTGCGAAGCGCGCAGTCGCGGCGATCAATCCCGAGGTGACGCTGGTCCCGCACCAATTGCGGCTGACCGAAGAGAATGCCCGGTCCCTGATCGCGCAATACAACCTGGTCGCCGATGGCAGCGACAATTTCTCGACCCGTTTCCTGATCAACGACGCCGCCCGGGCGGAGGGCAAGACCCTGGTCTCGGCGGCGGTGCTGCGCTTCGAAGGGCAGATCTCGACCTTCAAGCCGGGCGGTCCCTGCTATCGCTGCCTGCATCCCGGCGATTTGTCCGACGCCGACGCGCCCAATTGCGGCCAGGCCGGCGTGTTCGGCGCCATGGCCGGGCTGATGGGCAGCCTGCAGGCGGTGGAAGTCCTGAAGGAATTGCTGGGCATCGGCGACAGCCTGTCGGGCAGCCTGCTGCTGGTCGACGGATTGTCGGCGTCCTTCCGCAAGGTTCGGCTCAAGCGGGACCCCGAATGCTCCTGCTGCGGCGGGAAATAGGCTTTTACGCAGTGCTTACGGCAAGGGCCGGGATTTCCCGGCCCTTTTCGTTTGCGCGTAAAGAACGCGTATAAAATCTAATCTTTACTTACGCATAATTTACTTCGATTTGATTTGTGCGAGTAATATGTGCATGGCTACCCTGTGATCAAATAATAAGCACAAAAAGGAGGAGCGGCGGCAATCACAGGGGATAGGTTATGGGTTTTACTAGAACGATTACTATGGCTGCCTGTCTGGGCAGCACGGCTCTCTCTTTGTCTTTTGCGTCTGCGGCGCGCGCGGACTCGGATGAGGCCGCTCCTCTCTCCGAGCTGATCATTACCGCGCAGAAGCGCAGTTCGACCGTGCAGCAGACGCCGATCAGCATCAGCGCCGTCGGCGCCGATGAACTCGAAGCGCGCGGCATGGTCGATTTCAGCGTCCTGGCGGCCGCGACGCCGAATGTCTCGCTGAAGAATGAAGGGCCGGGCCAGACCGAGATCGAGCTGCGCGGCATGGCCGCCAGCGGCGGCAATTCCCCGACGGTCGGCTTCTATCTCGACGACATTCCGCTCACCGCCCCGGCCAGCGCCCAGAACGGCAAGGTGGTGATCAATCCCGATCTCTACGACCTCAATCGCATCGAGGTGCTGCGCGGGCCTCAGGGCACTCTGTACGGCTCGGGCTCGATGGGCGGCACGGTGCGGCTGATCACCAACCAGCCGGACAGCACGGCCTATCACGCCAGCGCCCAGAGCATCCTGTCCGGCACCGAGGGCGGCGGCTTCAACCACAACGACAATCTGATGGTCAACATACCGCTGGTCGAGGACAAGCTGGCTCTGCGCGTGGTGGGCTCCGAGGCTTTCACCAGCGGTTTCATCGACCGCGTGGTGGCGGGCGATTTCCCGCTGGTCAGTCCGGATGGCGCGACGCGCGGCAATGTTCAGAACGCCCCGGTCCTCAAGAATTACCCCGGCTCGAACGCGCAGCAGACCTATGGCGCCCGCGTCAGCCTGCAATGGAAGCCGACCGACGACCTGACCATCACCCCGTCCGTCCTGTACCAATCCTCGCACCAGGACGGCATCAGCGCCTATGACAGCACGCCCGGTACGCTGGCGCATTACCAGCCCTTCGACATTCCGGAGCCGCTCGACGATCGCATCAAGATCTACAGCCTGAATGCGACCTACGTCTTCCCGACCTTCGACGTGACCTCGGTCTCTTCCTATTGGTCGCGTCTGTCGACCCAGACCGAAGACGGCAGCGAGAATTTCAACAGCCCGACCACCGACGTTACCTACGCCGCCAATAACGGCCTGCCCAATCCCGGCTATTACGGCCCGAATGGCTCGGGTCAGGTGTTCGGCCACGAGACCGATCCGTCGGAGCAGTTCAGCGAGGAATTCCGCCTGTCCTCGATCGGCGACGGTCCGCTGCAATGGGTGGGCGGCGCCTACTTCAGCAATTTCCGCTCGGTGTGGAACTTCCAGGGCCGTACCGACAATCCCGGCGCCTATATGGATATCGGCACCTTCCAGCCGGCCACCACGAATCATTGGTTCGACGCCTATTCGCCGACCCAGCTGATCCAATATGCGGTGTTCGGCGAAGGCACCTATGCCGTCACCGACGCGCTGAAGGCGACGGTCGGGCTGCGCTGGTACGCTTATGACTACCGCTATTCCTCGACCATCGGCGGCTGGGGGTCGGCGCTGGGTGCCGCGACCCCGTCGCAGACCGGTCTGGTCACGCAATATGCCGCCGGCGTCAATCCGAAGTTCGGCCTGTCCTACGACTTCGACACCGATCTGATGGGCTATGCGACGATTGCCCGAGGTGCCCGTCCGGGCGGCGGCAACGCGCTCTATCCGACCACCGGTCCTTATTGGAGCGCGGTGTTCGCGCCCTATAATTTCGCCGGCGGCAAGTGGCCGACCTCCTATCAGCCGGACTCGGTGTGGTCCTACGAACTGGGCGAGAAGGCGCGCTTCTTCGACCGCCGTCTGACCCTCGATACGTCGGTGTTCTACGAGGATTGGAGCAACATCCAGCTGGAAGCCGTTCCCGGCGACTGGCCGGAGAACATCAACGGCAACCGCGCCAGCATCTATGGCGGCGAGGTCGATGCCAAGGCGTCGCTGGGCGGCGGTTTCCAGGCTTCGGCGGGGGCCGGCTTCACCCACGTCAATCTGGACGCCGGTCCGCATTGGCAGGTCGCGCCCAAGGGCAAGCTGCCCGACGTGGCGCCGGTGACCTTCGATCTGTCGCTCAGCTACACCAAGGCGCTGACCGACAAATATACCCTGACCGCCTTGATCGAAAATTCCTATGTCGGTCAGCGTTATTCGATCGCTTTCCCGATCGGCTACACCACCAACGCCGCTTACCTGCCGCTGCCGGCCTACGATCTGACCAATATCCGGGCCGGCGTGCAGAGCGACGACGGCTGGAGCGCGTCGCTGTTCGTCAACAACCTGTTCAACAAGCACGCCCAGCTCGAATATCTGTGGCAGGAAACCCTGCCCAGCGCCGCCTTCAACAGAACGGTGACCAACCAGCCGCTGACGGCCGGTGTCGATCTGAGCGTGAAGTTTTAATAAGCCGAGAAGGTCTCGCGCATCGCCCGCTCTTCCTGACGGATGCGGGTGATGAGCGGGATCAGATAAAGGGGCAGGCCCACCGCCAGCGTGACGAAGGCATGCAGGGCGAGGGCCAGCCCGACCAGCTCGGGCAGGATGTTGAGAAAATAGTTCGGATGGCGCAGCCGCTTGAACAGCGGGTGGATCACCAGGTCGTGGTCGCGGGCGATCAGGATCTTCACGGTCCAGAAGCGGCCGAGCAGCTTCACCACCCAGGCCAGCATCAGCATCGAGACGGCATAGATCGCGACACCCGCCACCGTCACGGCGTCGATCGGCTGCGGATCGCGCAGCCCTTCGGTGAAGGCGGCGATATAGAAGGCGATATGGGTCAGGGCCAGCAGCTTGGTGTTGGCGGCGCCGAATTCGACCGCGCCATCAGCCTTCAGGGCCTTTTCGTGGCGGACCGAAACGGCCAGGCTGATGATCCGCAGCACAAAGGCGGCAATACAGAACGACACAGCGAACATCGGCATTATCCTAGAACAAGATCTTTGGGGGCGACGGGCACCAGCTCGTCGAAGAGGGCGTAGTCGATGACGATCGCACCATCCTCGTCGCGCGTGATCATGTCGGCGAAGCGGTGGTCCCATTCGATCAGCGACTGGGTGTAGGTGTGGCGGGCGTGAACCCGCTGCTGAAAGCCTTCATGATGGCCGGAGAAGACGACGCTGATGGCGACGACGCTCTGCTCCATGTCCTGCGGAGTGACGCCGTAGAGCGGACTCTCCTCGTCGATCACATGCATCACGGTCCAGGAAAGCTCGAAGATCGGGTTGAACGAGCGCACCGGCTGGAGGTCGGCCAGACGGCGATAGCTGTGGCCTTCGGCGGTGTTCTGCTGGCGCGCCACCACCAGATAGATCTGCGCCTCATGGATGCGGGTCTCGCGCTGATTGGCGATGCGGAACATCAGGGTCGGCTTGCCGTCGAACTGGGTGATCACCGCATTCTGCGAGAAGCGCACACCGGCGGTGGCGCGGGTGAAGCGGGCGAACAGCAGGCTGGCGGCGACCGCCATGCCGAACAGCCCCATTCCGGCTTCCAGGGTGACCAGGACATTGGCCAGCGACGTGATCGGCACCATGCGTCCATAGCCGATGGTGGCCATGGTCTGCACCGAGAAGAAGAAGGCGTCGGAGAACACGAAGGGCCGCATGTTCTCGACTCCGCCCGCGCCCATATAGGCCAGGGCGAACAGGGCATTGGTGCCGAGATAGGCGGCCAGGATCGAGGCGACGAAATTGACCCGGCTGGTGGTCAGCATCCAGTAGTAGAGGTCGCTCAGCCGGCCGATGCCATCGACATTGCGCAGATGAACGATCGAGCCGAACGCGCCTTTGCGCGGCTTTACCAGCCTTCTGCGCTCAGCCATGGCTTTTCCTCATTTGGTCGGGCGGTCGCGCTCGAACAGCCCGGCCAGTTCGTCGGCGACGTCCTGGGCGTTCTGGATCAGGCGCCGCTCATCCTCGTAGAAGGCGTGGCTGTCGATCAAGGCCTGCTCGTCGCGGACGCGGAACACCTCGACGGCGCGCAAGGCATCCACCGGCGAAATGCCGATGGCGTTCAGCACCATCTCGGAAAGACGCAGGCTGGAATGGAAGGTCTCGCGCACGATCCCGTCGACCTCGCGGTCCATCAGCAGATAGGAGTGCCGGCGGTTGCGCGAGCGGACGAACAGCTTGAGATTGGGGAAATTACGCCGGAGCATGTCGACGGCGACCAGGGTTTCCTCCATATCGTCCAGAGCCACCACCGCCAGCTTGGCCTTTTCCGCCCCGGCGGCGCGCAGCAGGTCGGCGCGGGCCGGGTCGCCGTAATAGACCTGGAAGCCGAAGCGCCGCAGGCCTTCGATCTGGCTGGTGTCCTTGTCCAGCGCGGTGAAGGGAATGCCCTGCATGCGCAGGATGCGGCCGACGATCTGGCCGACGCGGCCGAAGCCGCAGATGATCACCGGCGCGTCTGTATCGGGGATGGTGTCATAGACCGGCTCCTTGCGCGCCGAAGCCAGGCGGGGGACCAGGAAACGCTCGGACAAGGCGAACAGGATCGGCGTCGTCGCCATCGACAGGGCGATGATCAGCGTGGCCAATCCGGCCATGCGGTCGCTCAGCACGCCGACCGCGACCGCCGAGCCGAACAGCACGAAGCTGAATTCGCTGCCCTGGGGCAAGGCGAAAGCGAAGCGCAGCGCCTCGGCGCGCACGCGGCCGGCGAGGCGGGCCAGCAGATAGGAAATCACCGTCTTGCCGGCCAGCAGCAGCAGGACGCCGAGGATGATGATCTTCGGCTCCGATACCGCCAGGCCGAGTTCCGCCGACATGCCGACCGACATGAAGAAGAAGCCCAGCAGCAAGCCTTCGAACGGCTCGATGTCGGCCTGCAATTCGTGGCGGTATTCCGAACTGGACAGCAGTACGCCGGCCAGGAACGCGCCCAGCGATGGCGACAATCCCGCCTTATGGGCCAGGGCGGCGGTGCCTACCACCAGCAGCAGGGCGGTGGCGGTGAAGATTTCCGGGGTGCGGGCGCCCCCGATCAGGCGGAAGATCCGGGGCAGCAGAAAACGGCCCGCGGCCAGGAAGACGGCGCCGCCGCCGATGGCCAGGGTGACGCTGCGCCAGGGCACCATCAGCTGCACGGCGTTCTCGGCCAGCAGGGGAACCACGGCGACCAGCGGAATGAAGGCGAGGTCCTGGAACAGCAGCACGGCGAAGCTGTCCCGCCCGGCATTGCTGGCCAGCAGATTGCGCTCGCCCAGCATGGGCAGGACGATGGCGGTGGATGACAGGGCCAGGCCCACGCCCAACGCCGCCGAGCCGGCCCAGCTGGCGCCGGCCAGATGAGCCAAGGCCGCGAACAGCAGCCCGGTCAGGACCAGCTGTCCGATGCCCAGCCCGAACACCGCCTTGCGCATCACCCACAGGCGCGCCGGGCGCAGTTCCAGGCCGATCAGGAACAGCAGCATCACCACGCCGAGTTCCGAGACCGTGGAAATCTCTTCGGTATCTTCGATCAGCTTGAGGCCGTAGGGGCCGATGGCGACGCCGGCCACCAGATAGCCCAACACGCTGCCGAAACCGAGGCGGCGGGACAGGGAGACGAAAATAACCGCCGCGGCGAGCAGCGGGACCAGATCCTCAAGCATGAGGTTAGAGCATGCTCGCCAGCACGCGGTCGCGCGGGCTGTGGCCGTCGGCGAAGGTCTTGATATTGATCAGCACCTTCTCGCCCATGTCGATACGGGCCTCCAGCGTGGCCGAGCCCATATGCGGCAGCAGCACCACATTGTCGAGGTCGAGCAGCTTCTGATTGATGGCCGGCTCGTGCTCGAACACGTCGAGGCCGGCGCCGGCCAGCTCGCCCTTCTGCAGCATGCGGGTCAGGGCGTTCTCGTCGATCACTTCGCCGCGCGCCGTGTTCACCACATAGGCATGGGGCTGCAGCAGCTGCAGACGGCGGGCCGACAGCAGGTGATAGGTGGCCGGCGTGTGCGGGCAATGGATCGAGATGACGTCCATGCGCGCCAGCATCTGGTCCAGGCTTTCCCAATAGGTGGCCTCAAGCTCCTGCTCGATCTCGGGATGCAGGCGGCGGCGGTTGTGGTAATGCACCGACAGGCCGAAGCCGCGGGCGCGGCGCGCGACGGCCTGGCCGATGCGGCCCATGCCGATGATGCCCAGGCGCTTGCCCCAGATGCGGCGGCCCATCATGAAGGTCGGGCCCCAGCCGGCCCATTTGCCCGAGCGGACCAGGCGCTCGCCTTCGGCCAGACGGCGCGGCACGGCCAGGATCAGGGCCATCGCCATGTCGGCGGTGTCCTCGGTCAGCACGTCCGGGGTGTTGGTGACGGTGATGCCGCGTTCGCGCGCGGTGGCCAGGTCGATATGGTCGACGCCGGCGCCGAAATTGGCGATCAGGCGCAGATTGGGTCCGGCCTGTGACAAAACCGAGGCGTCGATGCGGTCGGTCACGGTGGGGACCAGGACATCGGCTTGCGCGACGGCTTCGATCAAGGCGGATTTCGACATCGGCCGGTCGTCATGATTGAGGCGGGTGTCGAACAGCTCCATCATGCGGGTTTCGATGACGTCCGGCAGCTTGCGGGTCACCACGACCAGAGGCTTCTTGGCAGGCATCGGACATCCCCTAACGAAGGCACTCTGACGGCTGTAGCAAGATGGGGGGCGCTTGTCCAGCGTGACAAGCCTCGGAACGCTAAGGCTTTTACCCGCCTTGACCGCTCTTCCCCTATCGGCAATTATTCGCCTATCGAAACGAAGGGGCCGTTTCCACGCCATGCTGCCGTTTGTACGGGGCTTGCTTTTTGTCGTCATTCTGGTGGGCATGGCCGGTTTCCGCGCAAGTGCGGTGGAAACCAGCGGGCTCCCATTGCCCCGCTTTGTCTCGTTGAGATCGGACGAGGTCAATCTGCGCACCGGCCCCGGCGTGCGCTATCCGGTCGATTGGGTCTATACGCGGCGCGACATGCCGGTCGAGGTGATCGCCGAGTTCGAGGCTTGGCGCAAGATCCGCGACTGGCAGGGCACCGAGGGCTGGGTGCATCAGAGCATGCTGTCGGCGCGCCGCATGATCGTGGTGATCGGTCCGCAGGAACGCCGCCTGCGTGCCGAGGGGGACGACAAGGCGCCGTTCCTCGCCATCCTCGACGCCAATGTCATGGGCAAGCTGGTCTCCTGCCCCAAGGGCAAGACCTATTGCAAGGTCGAGATCGAGAATATCCAGGGCTGGCTCAAGCGTGACGAGTTCTGGGGCGTCTATCAGGGCGAGTATATAGAGTAGAGGGAACGATGCCCGGCGCTTGAGGGCTAAGTTAAAGACTCTACTCGTTCACGGCCCGCAGAACCGTGCGCTCTTCCTTGCCCGCTTCCATATGTTCGACCGTGCGGTTGAAGTCTTCCCAGGATTCCGCATATTCGGTCAGAGCTTCGAGAGCGCTCTCTTCGAGGCTGCTTTCCTTCTGCGCGGCAATAGAGCGCAAGCGCTCCAGCAGTTCCGCTGGCACAGCCAGAGACAGTTCGGTCATGATCCCCCACCCCGAAATCCACGCGTCGAGATGAAATCGTTATCACAATGCTAACGGTGTTGGAACTCGTTATCACAACGCTAACGATCTTGCCGCATTCTAGCCGCAAACCGGCATTATGGCTATGGGCAGGCTCGACGCATGCCCGAGCCGTTCCGGGGACACAATCTTAAGCGAGCATCGACCGCCCTATGGCCGACCTTTACGACGACGACAAACGCCGCGCCGACTTCGTTCTGTCGCCTGACGACCGGATCACCGTGTCGCGACGCCCAGAGCCGGAGAAGGCGCCCAAGCCCGCGCGTAAGCCGGCGGCGAAGGCCGAGCCGAAGCCGCGCCGGGAAAAGCCCGCCAAGGTGCCGCGCGAGGCCGCGCCGCGCCATCCGCGCACCTTGGGCGAATTCGCGTTCCTGTGTCTGCGCCGTGCCGGTTCGGCGGTACTGGTGGTGGGGATCTGGGCCGGTATCGCCGTTGCCGCCGTGCTCGGCTTCTACGCGCTCGATCTGCCCGATCTGTCCAGCCTGACCGCGACCCTGCGCAAGCCGTCGATCTCGATCATGGCCACCGACGACGAGCAGATCGCCGCGTTCGGCGACGTCTACGGCGAAAGCCTGACCCTCGACCAGATGCCGAAATATCTGCCCGAGGCGGTGCTGGCCACCGAGGATCGGCATTTCTACAGCCACTTCGGCCTCGACCCGATCGGCCTGGCCCGCGCCATGGTGGTCAACATCAAGGCCCGTCATTTCGTCCAGGGCGGCTCGACCATCACCCAGCAGCTGGCCAAGAATCTGTTCCTGTCACCGAACAAGAACTTCAAGCGCAAGATCCAGGAGCTGGAGCTGGCGGTCTGGCTCGAGCATAAATTCACCAAGGAACAGATCCTCACCCTCTATCTCAACCGCGTCTATCTGGGCTCGGGAACCTGGGGCGTGGACGCCGCCGCGCGGCGCTATTTCGATATTCCCGCGACCCAGCTGAACCTCTATCAGAGCGCTTTGCTGGGCGGCCTGATGAAGGCGCCGTCGCGCTATAATCCGCAGAACGACCGCACCCAGTCGGCCAAGCGCACCGCCCAGGTTCTGGCCAACATGGTGGCCGCCGGCTATATCAGCCAGGCCGAAGCCGATCAGGCGCGCGATACCGGCCAGGCGACGGTCAAGCAGATCGCCCATACCGGCCGCTATTTCGCCGACTGGATTCACGATCAGGTGGCGCCGATCGCCGGCACCGACCGCGACATCGTGGTTCACACGACTCTCGACATGAATTTGCAGCGCCGCGCCGAAGCCGAACTCGACGCCCTGCTGGCGGGCCCCGGCGCCAAGGCCGGCGTCAGCCAGGGCGCGGTGGTGGTGATGAGCCCGGACGGCGCCGTGCGCGCCCTGGTCGGCGGGCGCAATTACGCCACCAGCCAGTTCAACCGTGCGACCCAGGGCATGCGCCAGCCGGGTTCGTCCTTCAAGGCGTTCCTCTATCTGACCGCGATGGAACAGGGCTTCACCGCCGAGGACACCATCGAGGACAGTCCGATCACCACCGGCAAATACCGGCCCGAGAATTACACGCACAAATATGAAGGCCCGATCTCGCTGAAGAAGGCGTTCGCCAAATCCTCCAACGTGGCCGCCGTGCGCCTGATCGAACGGATCGGACCCAAGCGGGTGGTGGCGACGGCCAAGCGCCTGGGCATCACCTCGGAACTGCATGCCGACGCCTCGCTGGCGCTGGGGACCTCCGAAGTGCCGCTGGTCGAGATGACGGCGGCCTATGCCAGCTTCGCCAATGGCGGCCAGGGGGTGTTCGCCTATGGCTATCCCGAGGTCGACGGCACCCGCGGCGAGGCGCTTTACCAGCGCCAGGGCGGCGGTGCCGGCCAGGTGATCGCGCCCGGCCCGCTCAAGCAGATGACCGAGCTGATGGTCGCGGTGGTGCAGGAGGGCAGCGGCAAGGCTGCCCAGCTCGGCGAGCGTCCGGTAGCCGGCAAGACCGGCACCACCCAGGATTACCGCGATGCCTGGTTCATCGGCTTCACGTCGGATTATGTGTGCGGCATCTGGCTCGGCAATGACGACGACACGCCGCTCAACAAGATTACCGGCGGTACTTTGCCGGCCCAGCTGTGGCACAACATCATGGTGGTGGCCGAGCAGAACCTGCCGGTCCGTCCGCTGCCCGGCCAGGTCGAGCCGGAAAGCGAGGCTCCGGTGGCCGGCGATGCCGCTGCCAAGTCCGATGGCGATAAGAGCGACGATGACGACAGCATCTGGTCCGGTCTGGTCCATATGCTGACCGGCAGCGACAAGAAGCACTGATCCCGGCAGACGATGGCGCGCGCGAAGAGACTCCTCGATCTGATCGAAATCCTGCGCCGCCATCGCTATCCGGTGACCGGGGCGGCGCTGGCCGACGAGCTGAAAGTGTCGGTGCGCACCCTCTATCGCGACATCGCGCTGCTGCAGGGGCAGGGCGCCGACATCGATGGCGAGCCTGGGCTGGGCTATGTGCTGAGGCCGGGCTTCATGCTGCCGCCGCTGATGTTTTCCGAGGATGAGATCGAGGCGCTGGTGCTCGGCTCGCGCTGGGTGGCGGACCGCACCGCCGACCTGCGCCTGTCCGCCGCCGCGCGCAACGCCCTGGCCAAGATCGCCGCGGTGCTGCCGCGCGACCTGCGCGATTCCGTCGACGCCACCGCCTTGCTGGTCGGCCCGCGCGCGGCACCCACCGCGGGTGAGACCGGATTGCCGGAAATCCGCCAGGCCATCCGCGACGAGCGCAAGATCGAGATCACCTATCAGGATGCCCAGGGCGCCGGCACGTCGCGCCTGGTCTGGCCCTTCGCGGTGGCCTTCTTCGACCATGCCCGCATCGTCTGCGCCTGGTGCGAGCTGCGCCAGGATTACCGCCATTTCCGCGTCGACCGCATCGCCAGCCTGGCCTCGACCGAAGACCGCTATCCGCGCCGCCGCCATGTGTTGATGAAGGAATGGCGGGAAACCCTGGAACCGCCGCCCGGCTGATCGTCTACTATAATCATAGTTGACTCCTGCCGGCGCCTCGGGCACGCTTCTACTATAGTCATAGTTGATGAGGCGTCCGATGGAAATCCAATTCACCGACCGCGAGATCGACATTATGGAGGTGCTGTGGGAGCAGGGGCCGTCCCTGGTCGCCGAGGTTCGCGCCGCTCTGCCCGATCCGCTGGCCTACACCACCGTCCTCACCATCCTGCGCACCCTCGAAGGCAAGGGCCATGTCGGCCATACCGAAGAAGGGCGCGGCCATCGCTACCATGCCAAGGTGGCACAGCAGACGGCGCGCGGCAGCGCGCTCCAGCATCTCACCCGCAAGCTGTTCAAGGGGTCGGCCGAACTGCTGCTGACCCAGCTGGTGTCGGATCGCAAGCTCGATTCCGAGGAATTGGACCGCATGCGCCAGTTGCTCGCCCAGCATGCCGCGAAGAAGGAGGAGTGAATGGCCGCCTGGATTCTTTATGTCCTGCTGGTCAGCCTGTTGCTCGGGCTGGCGGCCTTGTGCTTTGAGCGCGCCGCCCTGCTGCGCAAGAAGGGCGCGCGCTGGCTATGGGGCGCAAGCATCGTCGCTTCGCTGGCGGTGCCCTTCATCATTTCCTCGGTCACGGTGCAGCTTCCCAATGTGACCCGCCATCTTCCCGCGGCCCAGACCGTGCCGGCGGTGGCGCTGCGGGAGATGACCGAAAGCGCTCTGTCGCCCGCGCTGTGGATCGTCGCCGCCGGGCAGGAGAAATTCGCCTGGTCGCCGGTTACCACGACCATTCTCGGCGGGCTGTGGGGCGTCGCCTCCGTCCTGTTGCTGGGCGGGCTGCTCGCCAGCGGCTTGCGTCTGGCCCGCCAGCGGCGCGGCTGGGAACAGGCCCGCATCGCCGGCCAGCCGGTTCTGGTGGCCGAGGATGTCGGTCCGGCGGTGGTCGGGCTGTTCAGCCCCGAGATCGTCGTGCCGCGCTGGCTGCTCGACGCGGCTGCCGACGAACAGGAACTGGTCGTCGCCCACGAGCAGTCGCATCTCGAAGCCAATGATGCCCAGCTGCTGCTGGTCGCCCTGACCCTGGTGGTCTGCATGCCATGGAACCTGCCGCTATGGTGGCAGCTGCGCCGGCTGCGCCGCGCCATCGAGGTCGATTGCGATGCCCGGGTCCTGCGCCGCGGCCACGATGTCGGGCGCTATGGCGCGACCTTGGTCTCGGTCGGCGAACGCCATGCCGGCCGGATCGCCGTGGTCGCCGCCATGACCGAATCCAAATCCTTCCTGGAACAAAGGATACGCACCATGTTGCGCACGAAAGCCAAGTTCGCCTGGGCGTCGGCCCTGGCGCTGATCCTGGTCGGGCTGGTGCTGACCGCCGGCGCTGCCGAGGTCACGCCGCCCAATGGCGAGCCGCACAAGGAAATCGCCGTCGACGCCAAGATCCTCAGCGGCTATGTCGGCACCTATAAATTCACCGGAACCGCTCTGGTCGAGGTAAAGCTCGACGGCGCGCAGCTGTCGGCCCAGGTCACCGGCCAGCCCTTTTTTCCGATCTTCGCGACCAGCAACACCGAGTTTTTCTACAAGGTCGTCAACGCTCAGATCACCTTCAATCCTGGTCCGGACGGGGTGGCCCAGTCGCTGGTGCTGCACCAGAACGGCGCCAACATCACCATGCAGCGGATCGACGCGGCGGCGGCAGGCCAGGTCAGGGACAAGGCCAAGGAGCGTTTCGCCAGCCAGACTCCCAACCCGGCATACGAGGCTGAATTGCGGCATCTGCTCGAAGGGATCATCTCCGGCAATGTCGATTACAGCCGCATGAGCCAGGGCATCGGCGATGCCGTCAAAAAGCAGATGCCCATGTTGTCGCACCTGGCGGATAACGGCCCGATCAAGACGATCCGCTTCATCGGGGTCAGCGAGGATGGCTCGGACGTCTACAGCGTCCTGCAGGAAAAGGGCGCCAGCCATTGGCGGATCGCGCTCGACGAGAAGGGGCTCATCATCAATGCCATGGTTCTGCCTGGCCCCTGATCGCTGCTGACATTTTCTGTCAGTGCCGTCGCATAAGGTTCTCCTGCTCACCCCCGGAGGACCTTATGAACGCCTTCAATTTCATCATTCTCTACGTCAAGGACGCCCCCGCCAGCGCCCGCTTCTATGGCGATCTGTTCGGCAGCGAGCCGGTGGAAGCTTCGCCTTTCTTCGCCATGTTCGCCCTGCCTTCGGGCCTGCGGCTCGGCCTGTGGGCCAAGCACACCGTCGAACCGATGGTGAAGAAGGATAGCGGCGGCGCCGAACTGCTGTTTTCCGAGCCTGACGAGATTTCGATGGCCGATCGCTATGACGATTGGGCGCGCCGCGGGCTGGTGATCGAGCAGGAGCCGGTAACCATGGAATTCGGCCGCACCTTCGTCGCCCTCGATCCGGACGGGCACCGTCTGCGGGTTTATTCGCCCAGCGTTTGAGGGGCAACCGAACTCAATCCATAGCGGTAGAGCGAACCGCCATTGGCCTTGAGCCAGCGGCGCGATGTTTCGTAGTCCGGATTGAGGCTGCGCACCCAGGCCCAGAAGCGCGGGCTGTGATTCATCTCCTTGAGATGCGACAGCTCGTGCGTCACCACATAGGTCAGCACCCGTTCGGGGGCCAGCACAAGGCGCCAGGAAAAAGCCATGGTGCCGCGGCTGTTGCAGCTGCCCCAGCGCGATTTGGGGTCGCCGATCCGCACCGTCTTGAAGGCGGCGCCCAACCGCGCCGCCATCGGCTCGGCGCAGGACAGGATGCGGCGCTTGGCTTCGGCCTTGAGGAAATCCTCGGTGCGGCGGGCGAAGAATTCCGCCGGCCCGGAAACTTGGATGATTCCGTCTTCGATCCACACGCCGCGCCGGGCGCCGGGCGCCGATTGCAGGCGGTGCGGCAAGCCCAGCAGCGGAATTTCCGTGCCGGGGGCGAAGGGGATCGGCGTGGGCAGAGCGGCGATGCGGGCCTGCAGCCAGCCCAGATGATCGGCGATGAAGGCCATCGCCACATGATTGGGAACCCGCTCGGGCAGGGTCAGGGTGGCGCCGTGATTGGCCGGATCGACTTTCAGCGACATGCGGCGCGCCCGCGCGCTGCGGCGGACCTGGATCGGCGCCGGCCAGTGCGGATGGGTCAGCAGCGAAGTCATGGCCATGCTCTTACTCTACTACATCGGCCAATCGACGATGTGATGTTCCAATGACCAGGCCTTCTTCTCGGGAACGCAGCGGCCCAGCACCGATTGCCCGGCGCGATGCACGCTGTCGGGGTCGCCGCTCACCAGCGGATGCCAGTCATAGAGGTCCTTGCCCTCGGCCAGCAGACGGTAGGCGCAGGTCGAGGGCATCCAGGCCAGGCTGGCGACGTTTTCCGGCGACAGCTGCACGCAATCGGGCACGAAACGCTGGCGCTCTTCATAGCGTGAGCATTGGCAGGTTTTGAGGTCCAGCAGCTTGCACGCCACATTGGTGTAGCAAAGCTGCTTGGTGTCCTCATATTCGATCTTGTGCAGGCAGCATTTTCCGCAGCCGTCGCACAGGGATTCCCATTCTTCCTGGGTCAGTTCCCCAAGGGACTTAAGCCGCCAGAACGGCTGCGTCGTGCCGTCGGATGAAGGCCCGGACATGCGGCAGAATCTCCTCGCGCCAACGGCGTCCGTTGAACACGCCGTAATGGCCGACCTTGGGTTGCAGATGGTGCTGGCGCATCGACGCCGGCAGGCTGGTACAGAGCTTATGCGCGGCCTCGCACTGTCCAGCCCCGGTAATGTCGTCGTTCTCGCCTTCCACCGTCAACAGCGCCGTTTTCCGGATGGAGCCCGGATCGACCTTGCGGCCGCGCGAGGTCATGGTGCCGTTGGGCAGCGCATGTTCCTGAAAGATGGTGCGGATGGTCTGCAGGTAGAATTCGGCCGGCAGATCCATCACCGCCAGATATTCGTCGTAGAAACGGCGATGCTGGTCGGCGGAATCGCCGTCTTCCTGCACCAGGTGATGGAAGAATTTCACATGGGCGTCGAGGTGGCGGTCGAGATTCATGCCCATGAAGCCGGACAGCTGGATGAAGCCGGGATAGACGTCGCGCCCGGCGCCGTCATAGGGGGCCGGAACCTGGTGGATCAGTTGGGTCTCGAACCAGCGCAGTTTCTGCTGGGTGGCCAGCTCGTTGACCTTGGTCGGGCTCTGACGGGTGTCGACCGGGCCGCCCATCAGGGTCATCGAGGCCGGCTGGCACGGATCGTCGTCGGCGGCCATCAGCGAGACGGCGGCCAGCACCGACGGGCTGGGTTGGCAGACGGCGATGACATGGGTGTTGGGGCCGAGGAATTGCAGCAGTTCGATGATCATGTGGACATGGTCGTCGAGATCGAAGGTGCCGGCCTCGACCGGTACGTCGCGCGCATCGATCCAGTCGGTGATGTAGACGTCATGGTCGGGCAGCATCGATTCGACCGTGCCGCGCAGCAGGGTGGCGTGATGGCCCGACATCGGCGCCACCAGCAGCACGCGCGGGTCGGCGCCGCGACCCTCGCGGCGGAAATGCAGCAGGTTGCAGAAAGGATTGGAGAACACCGTCTCTTCGGTGACCGCGACCTTCCTGCCGTCGATCTTGGTATGGGTCAGCGCGAATTCCGGCTTGGGATAGCGGCGCGTGGTGCGCTCGAGCAATTCGCAGCCGGCCGCCATGTGGCGTCCGAATTCGGTGTAGGAGACGGGCACCCACGGGTTCGTGAAGATGTCCTGCAACGACTTGGCGGCGAGACGAACCGGCGTCATGGCCGCGTGATGAATTTCGTGCAACGTGTAAAGCATTGAAACCCCAAGATTCTCAAAGTCGGTATGGGCTTCTTAGTGGGGGCTTCTTGGTGGCCCCTGCGTCGGTCATCAAACTGCAATATCACGGCCCCGACGGGACTTGTACCGCAAATTGATTGCCAAGACGTTGCTTCAGCTATGCAGAGCCTGACGCAGCCCGTCGGCGATTACCTGATCCTTGGCGTCTCCATCGAAATGGCGCAGGAACCGTCCATCCTTGCCCATCAGATAGATGATCGAGCTGTGGTCCATGAGGTAATTTTCACCACTGCCGGATTTCCGCGCATAGACATGGTAGCCCCGCTCGACCGCCGCAACCTGCTCGGGCGTGCCGGTAAGGCCGATCAGGGCCGGCGAGAACGACGTAACATATTGATCCATCTGGGAAATAGTATCCCGCTCAGGGTCCACCGTGACAAAAATGGGGGCGATCTGGGCCTGCTGTTCGGGCGGCAGCGAGGCATAGGCGCGCATCATCTGGTTCAGCGTGGTCGGGCAGACGTCCGGGCAATAGCTGTAGCCGAAATAGACCAGCATCAGCTTGCCGTGGAAATCGGCGTCTCCGACCGTCTGACCGGCCTGGTTGGTCAGGGTGAAGGGGCCGCCGATCGGCGCCGGCTGGGGAGCCAGGCTCAACAGGCGCGGCACCTGGGTCAGGGCCAGCACGGCGATCAATCCAAGAAGCGGAAGGACGATGCGTTTCAGGGGGGAGCGGGTTTTACTCAGTTTTTCTCTCCCAGCCAATCCAGGCGGTCGCGATAGGTCACCACATCTCCCACCACCAGCATGGCCGGCGGTTCCACGCCCCGCGCCAGATTGGCGATCTCGGCAAGCGGGGCGGTAATCACCGTCTGGGCCGGCGTCGTCGCCTTGGACAGCAGCGCCGCCGGTTCGTCGGGACGGCGGCCGGCGGCGATCAGGCGGCGCGTGATCTCTTCCAGATGGGTGAGCGCCATATAGACGACAAGCACCGGCACCGATCGTGCCAGCGCGGGCCAGTCCAGCGTGTCGGGCACGGCTCCGTCGGAATCGTGCCCGGTGACGAAGGCGATGGCCGAATTGGCGTCGCGCGCGGTGGCGGGAATGCCGGCATAGGCCAGCCCGCCGACACCGGCGGTAATGCCCGGCACGACGCGGAAGGGCACCTTGTTTTCGGCCAGCAATTCGGCCTCTTCGGCGCCGCGGCCGAATACGAAGGGATCGCCGCCCTTGAGGCGCAGCACGCGCTTGCCTTCTTGGGCCAGGGCCACCAGCCGCCGCGAAATGTCGGGCTGCGAGGGTGAGGGCTTGCCGCCGCGCTTGCCGGCATGTTCGAGAATGGCGCCGTCGCGCGCCAGCTTGACGATGGCGGGCGATACCAGAGCGTCATAGACCACCACATCCGCCGAGCGCAGCGCGTGCAGCGCCAGCAGGGTCAGCAGGCCGGGATCGCCGGGGCCGGCGCCGACCAGCCAGACATGGCCGGGACTGAAGACGGGGAGATCGAAGGGGAGGGAAAGCGGATCGGTCATCGGGGCAGACTATAGCTTTTTGTCCGAGTCTCGCACATCCTCATCTGATGCTTCCTTTCTACGCCCAGGGCGGTCCGGTGGCGCCGCTTCTTCTCCTGCTGGCTGCGTTGCTCATCGACGCGGTCATCGGCGATCCCCCCATTCTCTGGCGTTATGTCCCGCACCCGGTGATGGTGATCGGGCGGGCCATCGGATTCCTCGACGCCAAGCTCAACCGCCCGAACCGCACCTCGCTCGACCGGCGTTTGCGCGGCGCCGCCGTTGCCCTGAGCCTGGCGGGCATCGCGGTGGCGCTCGGTGTGGGCATGACCGAGCTGCGCCGCCGGACGGAGTGGGGCTGGGGTCTCGAAATCGTGCTGATCTGGACGCTGCTCGCCCAGAAAAGTCTGTTCAAGCATGTCGCCGCCGTCGCCGATGGGCTGAAGCGCGGCGGTCTGGCGGGCGGACGCTGGGCGGTGGCGCGCATCGTCGGGCGCGATCCCGAAAGCCTCGACGAGCACGGCGTGGCCCGCGCCGCCATCGAATCCTGCGCCGAGAATTATGCCGACGGCGTGGTGGCCCCGGTGTTCTGGTATCTGGTGGCCGGCTTCCCCGGCCTGCTGCTCTACAAGACGGCCAACACCATGGACAGCATGATCGGCCATCTCGACGAGAAGCATCGCGATTTCGGCCTGATCGCCGCCCGGCTCGACGATCTGCTGAATCTGATCCCGGCGCGGCTGGCGGCGCTGCAGCTGGTGCTGGCGACCCTGTTCCTGCCCGGCGGTCATCCCTTCAAGGCGTGGCTGACCATGTGGCGCGACCATGGCCATCACCGCTCGCCCAATTCGGGCTGGCCCGAAGCGGCGATGGCCGGCGGGCTCGATCTCGCCTTGGCCGGGCCGCGCCGCTATCCCGGCTATTCGGTGGATGAGAAATGGATCGGCTCGGGCCGTGCCCGTGCTGTGGTCTCCGATATCCACCGCGCATTGTTCGTGATGTCGGTGGCCTGTCTTCTCAATTTCGGCATGGTGATCCTGTGCCTGACCCTGGAGTATCTGAAATGAGCGCCTCGATCCTGATCACCGGGGCCTCATCCGGCCTGGGAGCGGCGCTGGCCGAGATCTATGCCGGGCCGGGCGTCACCCTGTTCCTCGGCGGGCGCAATGCCGAACGGCTGGACAGCGTGGCAGCCGTCTGCCGCTCGCGGGGCGCCGAGGCGAAGACGGCCATCGTCGACGTTGTCGACCGCGCCGCCACCGAAGCCTGGGTGCAGGCTTGCGAGGCCGAAAAGCCGCTGACCCTGGTGATCGCCAATGCCGGCATCTCGGGCGGCACCGGCAACAAGCTGGGCGAGACCGCCGAGCAGACCCGGTCGATCTTCTCGGCCAATCTCGACGGGGTGATGAACACGGTTCTGCCGGTCATCCCGGCGATGCAGGCGCGCAAGAGCGGCCAGATCGCGCTGATGGCCTCGCTGGCCGGTTTCCGCGGCATGCCGGGCGCGCCGGCCTATTGCGCCAGCAAGGCGGCGGTGCGGGTGTGGGGCGAGGGAATGCGCGGCTTCCTGGCGCGCGACAATGTCGGCGTGACGGTGAT
>JAJPHO010000146.1 GCA_021325215.1 Alphaproteobacteria bacterium | reverse complement strand
CGGATTGGCAGACGCCTCTTCTTCAACAATCGTCGAGAAAGTCATACCCGCGACCTCCATCGGTTCGTCGTGGGAACGCATGAGGCGTTAGACAAACATCTTGTATGCTCTACCCCACACAACACAAGGGGTAGCCTATAGAGCGAGTTTCGCAAGTGCAAGAAATATCCTCGGGACCGGTTCATTTGGCTGTGGATAAACGAGACGGAACATTGCGCGCAAGCAATGTTACGAATTAGCGTCTGTTTTCTTCCCACGGGATTTAGGTTTTTCCACAGGTTCCGCAAGCGGGGCGCCGCCAAGCTTGGCTTCCAACGCGGCGATACGGGCCAGCAAGGCCTCCTGTTCGTCGCGCGCCTTGGCCGCCATCTCGCGGACGGTGTCGAACTCTTCACGCGTTACCAGATTGAGGTTGGACAGCCAGCTTTCCATTTGCTGGCGGACGATCTGCTCGACCTCGGTCTTGAAGCCGGTCAGCATGTTGAGCGCGCCGCCGGCCATGCGGGCGAAATCGTCGAACAGGCGATTCTCAGTTTGCATTTTCTTACCTCACAGGATTTCCGCCATTATAAGGGCTGTGCCCCGATTGTTGCAATGCAACGAGGGGCGGGGAGTGGCCTTTTAACGGCTCTCCCTGTAATAAGAAGCGTCATTTGAGACGAAGGATGTCGTTATGTATGTAGTGACCGGGGGGGCTGGGTTCATCGGCTCGAACCTGCTGGCGGCGCTGGAAGAGCGTGGCGACGGCGAACTGGTGGTGGTCGACCGGCTGCGCAGCAACGACAAGTGGCGGAATATCGCAAAGCGAGAGATTTCCGAGATTGTCGCCCCCGAACGCCTGTTCGATTTCCTCGCCCAGAACCATAAGAAGATCAAGATGGTGTTCCATATGGGCGCCATCTCCTCGACCACGGAAATCGACGCCGACCGGATCGTCGAAAACAACTATCGGTTGTCTTCCGAGCTGTTCGATTGGTGCGCGAAGCATGAGGTCCGGCTGGTCTATGCCAGCTCGGCGGCGACCTATGGCGACGGCACCCAGGGTTTCGACGACGCTTTCGGCGTGGCGCCCCTGTCGCTGCTGCAGCCGCTGAACGCCTATGGTTGGAGCAAGCATCTGTTCGACCGCCGCCTGGCGCGCAAGGTCGCCGACAAGGCGCCGCTGCCGCCGGGTGGTGGAGATGCGGCGCTACCGCCGCAGTGGGCCGGGCTGAAATTCTTCAACGTCTATGGCCCCAACGAATACCACAAGGGCGGCCAGCAGAGCGTGGTCAGCCAGATCTATCCCCAGGCCGTCTCGGGCGCTCCGGCCCATCTGTTCCGCTCGCACAATCCCAAATACGAGGATGGCGGCCAGATGCGCGACTTCGTCTGGGTCGGCGACGTGGTGTCGGTGATGATGTGGCTGCTCGACCATGAGGGGGTGAACGGCCTGTTCAACCTCGGCTCCGGCAAGGCGCGGAGTTTCCTCGACCTGGCCAATGCGGTCTATCGCTCAGCCGGGAAAGAGCCCTATATCAAGTTCGTCGATACGCCGGTGGCGATCCGCGACAAGTATCAATATTTCACCGAGGCCCGCATGGACCGTCTTAAGGCGAGCGGCTACGACAAAGCCTTCACCTCGCTCGAGGATGGCGTCGCCGCTTATGTCCAAGGCTTCCTCTCCCGAGCTGACCGGTATCGCTGATGGCCATGCAATTTCCCGACATCGACCCGGTCGCCCTGCGTCTCGGCCCGGTCGTCATCCGCTGGTATGCCCTGTCCTACATCGCCGGGCTGACCGGAGGCTGGCGTTACCTACGCTGGCTGGCGGCGAAATCGCAGGCGAAATTCACAGCCTTGCAGATCGACGACTTCCTGGTCTGGGCGACCATCGGCACCGTGCTGGGCGGACGGCTCGGCTATATCCTGTTCTACAAGCCCAGCTTCTATCTGGCCGACCCGCTCCAGATCCTGCAGCTGTGGCATGGCGGCATGTCGTTCCATGGCGGGGCGCTGGGCGTCATCACCGCGCTGATCCTCTATTGCCGCCGCTATAAGATCAGCATTCTCGAATTCGGCGATCTGCTGTGCTGCGTGGTGCCGCTGGGCCTGTTCTTCGGGCGCGTCGCCAATTTCATCAATGGCGAGCTGTGGGGCCGGGTGGCCGACGACAGCGTGCCGTGGGCGATGGTGTTCCCCAGCGATCCGTCCCAATTGCCGCGCCATCCCAGCCAGCTTTACGAAGCCGGGCTGGAAGGCCTGGCCCTGCTGGCGATCCTGCATCTGCTGTGGCGCAGCGAGGCCGTGCGCGAGCGCCGCGGCACCCTGGCCGGGGTGTTCCTGCTCGGCTACGGCATCGCCCGCGCCGTGGTCGAATTCTTCCGCCAGCCCGACGATTTCCTCGGCTTCCTGTGGGGCGGCGCCACCATGGGCCAGCTGCTGTCGGCCCCGCTGATGGCGGCCGGACTGATCATGATTGTGAGAGCCAAGCGTAAGGCATGAGCGATACCGATTTAGAAGCTTTCCTGCGCCGCCAGATCTCGGCGACCGGCGCCATGCCTGTCGGCGAGTTCATGCAGCGCTGCGTTTCCGCCTATTACGCCGGGCGCGATCCGTTCGGCCGCGAGGGCGATTTCGTCACCGCGCCGGAAATCAGCCAGATGTTCGGCGAGATGATCGGGCTGTGGTCGGCCGTGGTCTGGCAGATGCTGGGCGAGCCGTCCGAGGTGATCCTGGCCGAGCTGGGGCCGGGGCGCGGCACGCTGATGGCCGATCTGCTGCGCGCCGCCGGCACGCTGCCCGGCTTCCGCCAGGCGATCCGCGTCCATCTGGTCGAAACCAGCCCGGCCCTGAAGGCCAGACAGGGTGAGACCCTGGCCGGTATCGACGTGGTGTGGCACGAGGCGATCGACACGCTGCCCGCCGGTCCCGCCATCGTCATCGCCAATGAATTCTTCGATGCCCTGCCGATCGACCAATATGTCTATCGCGCCGGGGGCTGGCACGAGCGCATGGTGACCTGCCGCGACGCTTTCGCCTTCACCGATGGTCCGGAGGTGTCGGACCGGCGCATGGCCGAGCTCGGCGCGCCGGAGGCGAAGCTGGGCGAGGTGTTCGAGGTCAATCCGGCCGCCCGCCGCCTAGTCCAGGCGCTGGCGCATCGTTTCGAGACCCAGCCCGGTGTGCTGCTGGCCCTCGATTACGGTTATGACCAGTCCGCCGTCGGCGACACGCTGCAGGCGGTGCGCCGCCATCAGCCGGTGCCGGTGCTGCAGGAACCCGGCCTGGCCGATCTCACCGCCCACGTCGATTTCGCCGCTCTGGTGCGGTCCGCCGGCTCGGCAAAGGCGTCGCCGATCGCCGGACAGGGCTCGTTCCTGCGCCGTTTGGGCATCGAACTGCGCGCCGAGAAGCTGGCCGCCTCGCATCCCGACAAGGCCGAGGATCTGCTGGCCGGCTGCCACCGCTTGATCAATCCGGGCGGGATGGGCACCCTGTTCAGGGTCCTGGCCTTGTCTTCGCCAAACCTTCCCGACCTGCCGGGGTTCGTATCGTGATGATGTCCGCTCCCGCGCTGGAAGAGCTATCCGGGGTGAAGCACGGCTTCTTCACCCGCCGAGGCGGCGTGTCGGGCGGTTTGTACTCCTCCCTCAATTGCGGCTTCTCGACCGCCGATGTGCGCGAGAGCGTCCAGGCCAATCGCGACCGCGCGGTGGCCAAGCTCGGTCTCGCGTCCGACCGTCTGGCGGCGGTGCAGCAGGTGCACAGCGCCCGCGCAGTGGTGATCGGCGAGGATTGGGCACAAGGTCCGCTGGAACAGGCGGATGCTTTGGCGACCAAGCGCCGGGGCATCGCTTTGGGGGTTCTTGGCGCCGATTGCGCGCCCATCCTGCTGGCCGATGCGGAGGCCGGTGTGATCGGTGCCGCCCATGCCGGCTGGCGCGGCGCGCTGGATGGCGTGACCGACAGCGTGATCGACGCCATGATTGGTCTAGGCGCGGCCGCCTCGCGCATCGTCGCGGCGATCGGCCCCTGCATCGCGCAGAAATCGTATGAAGTCGGTCCGGAATTCCCGGCGCCGTTCCTGGCGCAGGATGCGGCCAATGCCGCCTTCTTCACCGACAGCCATTTCGATCTGCCCGGTTATCTCCAGGCCCGCCTCGAACGGCGTGGCCTGGCCGTGGTGGTTCCCTCGCCGGCCGACACGCTGGCGCAGCCCGATCTGTTCTTCAGCCATCGCCGCGCCACCCATGAGAGCGGCGGCGTGACCGGGCGGCAGATCTCCGCCATCGCGCTGGAGGGTTGAGATGCGGCGTCTGGTCACCCTGCTGGTTTCAGCGCTTCTGCTGGCCGCGTGCGGCGAGCTTCCCCATCCCTTCGAACATGATCCCGGCGCCGAGCCGATCCTGGCGACCCCGACCGCCATGGCGCCGGTTGTCGTCGCCGAGGTGCCCGGCCAGCCCGGCCTCGCCGAGGCGGTGGTCAAGGCGCTGGGCGAGCAGGACATCCCGGCTTCGACCGAGGATGGCGGCGACCGCTTCCTGCATCTGTCCGGCATCGCCCGCTCGGGCCGCGTGCTGTGGACCCTGACCGGCCCGGGCAACAAGAAGATCGGCGAGAATTTGCAGACCCTGCCGCGCCAGCCCGGCGATTTCGAGCAGGTCGCTTCGGCCTCGGCCGCCGCGGTCAGCGATTATCTGCGCAGCGACGATCTTGGCGGCGCCGACATGGCGGCGCGTCCCCGTGTCGCGGTCGATGAGGTCACCGCCGGTGGCGGTCTCGATGCCGGGCTGTTGAAACGCGCCCTGGTGATGGCCCTGCAGCAGAAAGGCATGTCGGTGGTGTCCGACCGGGCCAAGCTGCATGTGTCGGGGGGGGTGCGCGTCAGCCTGGGCACGGCCGGCCGCGATCTGGTCGAGGTCAGCTGGGTGGTGGCCGATGATGAAGGCAAGGAAGTCGGCCGCGTCAATCAGAGCAATAATGTCTACCATGACGAGCTGGTCACTTTGGGCACCCGCATGACCCACCAGATCGCCGAGGGCGGTGCCGAGGGTGTGGCCCAATTGGTACATATCAAACGGTAAATCGTGACCTTTCCGGTCGATTGTGACGGATAGTTTACTTCCGCAACGCCTGTTGATAAGGTCCGCCGCGCGACGAAAGGGCCACCATGAAAATTATCGCCTGCAACAGCAATCGCCCGCTTGCCGAAGCGATCGCCGACTATCTGAACATCAACATCACCTCAGCCACCATCAAGCGTTTCTCCGACATGGAAGTGTTCGTCGAGATCCACGAGAATGTGCGCGGCGAGGATGTCTTCGTGGTGCAATCCACCAGCTTCCCGGCCAATGACCATCTGATGGAACTGCTGGTCACCTGCGACGCCTTGCGGCGCAGCTCGGCCCGGCGCATCACCGTCGTCATTCCCTATTTCGGCTATGCCCGCCAGGATCGCAAATCCGGTTCGCGCACGCCGATCTCGGCCAAGCTGGTCGCCAATCTGATCACCACCGCCGGCGCCGACCGCGTGGTCACGCTGGATCTGCATGCCGGCCAGATCCAGGGCTTCTTCGACATTCCGCTCGACAATCTCTTTGCCGCGCCGGTCTTCACCAACGACATCAAGATCCGCTTCGAAGGCCGCAAGCCGATGATCGTGTCGCCGGACGTCGGCGGCGTGGTCCGCGCCCGCCAGATCGCCCGCCGCATCGACACCGACCTGGCCATCATCGACAAGCGCCGCGAGCGCGCCGGCGTCTCCGAGGTGATGAACATCATCGGCGACGTGCATGGCCGCGACTGTATCCTGGTCGACGATATCGTCGATTCGGGCGGAACGCTGTGCAACGCCGCCGAGGCGCTGATCAAGGCCGGCGCCACTTCCGCCTCGGCCTACATCACCCATGGCGTGCTGTCGGGCGGCGCGGTCGCCCGCGTCACCGCGTCACCGCTGGAAAGCCTGGTGATCACCGATTCGATCGCCGTCACCGAGGCGGTCAAGCTGGCCCACAATATCCGCCCGCTGACCATCGCGCCGCTGATGGCCGAATCGATCCAGCGCATCAGCGAAGAGCGCTCCGTTTCGAGTCTCTTCGACTAAAATGGTTTCTTGCCCCGCGCTGCTGGTCGCCGGCTGCGCGTCGGGGCAGGGCAAGACCACCGTTACCGCGGGCCTGGCCCGGCTTTACCGCCGGCGCGGGCTTCGCGTGCGGGTCTTCAAGACCGGCCCCGATTTTCTCGATCCTCTGATCCTGGCCCGGGCGGCAGGCTCGCCCGTCTATCAGCTCGATCTGTGGATGGTCGGGCCTGAGGAAAGCCGCGTCTTGCTGCATGAGGCGGCGCAAGAGGCCGACATCATCCTGGTCGAAGGGGTGATGGGCCTGTTCGACGGCGAACCTTCCGCCGCCGATCTCGCCGCCGCGTTCGGCTTGAAGGTGCTGGCGGTGATCGATGCCGGCGCCATGGCCCAGACCGTCGCCGCCATCGCCCATGGCCTCGCCACGTATAGAAACGACATCGAAGTCGGCGGCCTGATCGCCAACCGCGTCTCCAGTCCCGGCCATCGCGCTATGATCGAAGAGGCGCTGGGCGGCCGGTTCGATTTCTTCGGCACGCTGCCGTCCGATCCCGCCTATGCGCTGCCGTCGCGCCATCTCGGATTGGTGCCGGCCGCCGAGCTGACCGACATCGACCGGCGGCTCGACGCGGTCGCCGAAGCCTTGGAGCGCACCGCGCCCCTGCCGCTGCCGGCGCCGGTCGAGTTCGCGCCGGCATCCCGGGCCCCGGTGCCGCGCTTGCTGGACGGCAAACGCATCGCCATCGCCCGCGACGCGGCTTTCTGCTTCCTCTATCAGGCCAATCTCGATCTGCTGGAAGCGATGGGGGCGGACCTCGCCTTCTTCTCGCCGCTGGCCGGGGATGCGGTTCCCGACTGCGATGCTCTCTATCTGCCGGGTGGTTATCCGGAACTGCATCTCGACGCTTTGTCCGGCGCTCTCGGCCGCATCGCGGCGGACAAGCCGACATTGGCCGAATGCGGCGGCATGCTGGCGCTGCTCGACAGTCTCGACGGGGTGAAGATGGCCGGCGCGCTTCCCGGCAGCGCCCTCATGCAAAAGCGGCTGGTCAATCTCGGCCTGCATTCGGTCACGCTGCCGGAGGGAACCTTGCGCGGGCACACCTTCCATCACTCGCTGTCCGAGGTTGCGCTCGATCCGATCGCGACGTCCGAACCCAATCGTCCGCACGGGCGGGGCGAAGCGGTCTATCGGGTGAACCGGCTGACCGCCACCTATATGCATCTCTATTTCGGTTCGAACCCCGGCGCGGTGGCGAAGCTCTTCAGCTAAACATTGCATTCCGCGCAGGCTTTGTGTATTGAACCCGCTTCTCGGCGACGGCACCCCTGGAGGCCGTCGTCTCTCTGTCTTTGGAGACTAGAATGAGCGAAGTTACTTCTCTGAGCGCCGAAGCGCGCGACCGGGCCGGTAAAGGGGGCGCCCGGGCCACTCGTCGTGACGGGCTCGTGCCCGGCGTGATCTATGGCGCCAAGCAGTCCCCGGTTTCGATCGCGGTTTCCCCGCGTGACCTGTGGGTGCAGATGAACACCCCCGGCCTGTATTCCCGCCTGTTCGACGTCACCGTCGGCGGCAAGACCGAGCGCGTCCTGTGCCGTGACATCCAGAAGCACAAGGTCAGCGGCCAGCCGCTGAATGTCGACTTCCTGCGCGTGTCCGGCGATGCCAAGGTCCACGTCAAGGTGTCCGTCCACTTCGTCAACCAGGACAAGAGCCCGGGCCTGAAGAAGGGCGGCGTCCTGAACATCGTTGCCCACGAGCTGGAAATCGTCGCCCCGGGCGATGCCATTCCGGAAGAGATCGTGGTCGACCTGGCCGGCCTCGAGATCGGCGCCTCGATCCATCTGTCGAACCTGACGCTGCCGAAGGGCGCCGCCGTCGTCACCCACGAGAAGGACGCGACGATCGCCACGATCGCTGCTCCGACCGTGTCGCTGGCTACCGAAGGCGCCGCCGCGGAAACGACCGGCGAAGCCTCGTCGTAATCGATGCGTCTTCTGGTGGGGCTGGGTAATCCCGGCACGGCCTACAGCCGGAACCGCCACAATATCGGGTTCATGGCGGCGGACGAAATCGTCCGCCGCCATAACTTTTCCGGCTGGAAGTCGAAGTTCCAGGGCGAGATCGCCGAAGGAACCATCGAGGGTGAAAAGGTCCTGGTGCTGAAACCCGGCACCTTCATGAACCTGTCCGGCCAGTCGGTCGGCGCGGCCGCGGCCTTCTACAAGATCGCGCCGGAGGACGTGTTCGTCTTCTATGACGAGCTGGATCTGGCACCCGCCAAGATGCGCATCAAGAAGGGTGGCGGATCGGGCGGCCATAACGGCATCAAGAGCCTCGATTCCCATCTCGGTCCCGACTATTGGCGCGTGCGCCTCGGCATCGGCCATCCCGGTCACAAGGACCGGGTGCATGGCTATGTGCTGGGCGATTTCGCCAAGGCCGACCAGCCCTGGCTCGAAGCGCTGCTCGACGGAGCCGCGCGCCATCTGCCCCTGCTTCTCGCGGGGAACCACAACGATTATATGAGCAAGATCGCTCTCTCTTTACCGAAGCCGGAGAAGCCCGATGGGATTTAATTGCGGAATCGTTGGCCTGCCGAACGTCGGCAAGTCGACCCTGTTCAACGCGCTCACCGCCACCGCGGCGGCCCAGGCGGCGAACTATCCCTTCTGCACCATCGAGCCGAATGTCGGCCGCGTCACGGTGCCCGATGCCCGCCTCGACACGCTGGCGGTGGTGGCCAAGTCGGCCAAGATCATCCCGACCCAGCTCGAATTCGTCGACATCGCCGGCCTGGTGCGCGGCGCCTCGAAGGGTGAAGGCCTGGGCAACCAGTTCCTCGCCAATATTCGCGAAGTCGACGCCATCGTCCATGTGCTGCGCTGCTTCGAAGATGGCGACATCACCCATGTCGAGGGCTCGGTCGATCCGGTGCGCGACGCCGAGACCATCGAGACCGAGCTGATGCTGGCCGATCTGGACAGCCTGGAGCGCCGCGTCTCGGCCGCCCAGAAGAAGGCCAAGGGCGGCGACAAGGATGCCAAGGCCCAGCTCGACGTGATGGAGCCGGCCCTGGCCGCCCTGCAGGCCGGCAAGCCGGTGCGCAGCGTCGATTACACCGCCGAGGAGCGCGCCCTGGTCAAGACGCTGGGCCTGTTGACCTCCAAGCCCGTTCTCTATGCCTGCAATGTCGAGGAAGCCTCCGCCGCGACCGGCAATGCCTTCTCCGCACAGGTGGCCGAGATGGCCAAGAAGCAGGGTGCCGCCCATGTGGTGATCTCGGCCGCCATCGAGGCCGAAGTCGCCCTGCTGTCCGACGAAGCCGAGCGCCAGGAATTCCTCGAGACTTTGGGCCTGGAAGAGACTGGCCTGGCCCGCGTCATCCGCTCGGGCTACGAACTGCTGCACCTGATCACCTTCTTCACCGTCGGTCCCAAGGAAGCGCATGCCTGGACGCTGCCCAAGGGCCTCAAGGCTCCGCAGGCCGCCGGCGTCATCCACACCGATTTCGAGCGCGGCTTCATCCGCGCCGAGACGATTTCCTACGCCGACTATGTCGCCTGCGGTTCCGAGGCGGCGGCCAAGGAACAGGGCAAGATGCGCCTTGAGGGCAAGGAATATCTGGTCCAGGATGGCGACATCTTCCATTTCCTGTTCAACGTCTGAGATCGGGGACGGAACATGGGTGGTACGCCGACTTTCGCCATTCCCCACGCTTTCCTGGGCACCAGGACCGATCCGAAGGACGCCAAGGTGTGCATCGCCGGCGTGCCCTTCGACATCGCGGTGACCAACCGTTCGGGCTCGCGCTTCGGTCCGCATGCGATCCGCCATGCCAGCCGCATGCTGGTGGATGGCGACAATCCGGCCAATTGGCGCGATCCGCTGCATCTGCCGATCGCCGATGTCGGCGATTTCCAGATCGCGCTGGGCAAGATCGAGGAAAGCCTCGACCTGATCGAGAAGCAGGCTTCGGCCTATGATCATCTGGTCACCCTGGGCGGCGACCACACCATCGCCCTGCCGCTGCTGCGCGCCATCGCCAAGAAGCGCGGGCCGGTCGGGCTGATCCATTTCGACGCCCATCTCGACACCTGGCCGGACAATTTCGGCACCGTCTTCGCCCATGGCTCGGTGTTCTATCACGCCATCACCGAGGGCCTGGTCGACCCCAAGCGCATGATCCAGATCGGCATCCGTTCGCCGGTCCAGCGCGAGATCTGGGATTGGACCAAGGCGCAGGGCGTCACCATTCTCGACGCCGAGTCGGTGCATACCAGCACGCCGGCCGCCATCGCCCAGAAGATCCGCGACGTGGTGGGCAGCCAGCCGACCTATCTGTCGTTCGACATCGACGCGCTCGATCCGTCGCAGGCGCCCGGCACCGGCACGCCGGAAGTGGGCGGCCTGTTCACCTGGCAGGCGATGAGCATCCTCAAGAAGCTCGAAGGGCTTAATCTGATCGGCATGGATCTGGTCGAGGTCTGCCCGCCCTACGACATCGCCGAGATCAGCGCGCTGGCCGGCGCGTCGCTGGTGTGGAACTACCTCACCTTGTTCGCCAAGGGATGATGGCGGCCCGGCGGCCCCTCGGACTTCTCCTGGCGGCGCTGCTTCTGCAGGGCGCCGCCAGCGCCGCGCCGCCGGTCGTCACCTGGGTCACGCCGGACCTGTCGAACGACACCAATAATTTCGGCAATCACTACCTCTCGTTCCTGATGGGACGGCTGCCTGCCTTCGATCACCATGTGATGCAGGGCAGCTTCGGCCGGGTCTGGCACGAGATGCAAAGCGACCGCGGCGGCACCTGCGTTTTCAGCGCCCTGAAAACGCCCGAGCGCGAAGCCGTCGCGGTGTTCAGCCGCCGGCCTCTGCTGTGGCCGGCCTATCGCCTGTATTTCTCGCCTCCGCACCGCGCCGCGTTCACTCCCTATCTCGATGGCGAGGGGCGCGTCGATCTCGGCAAGCTGACCGCGGCGCCGCTGCATGGCGCGATCACCGCCAGCCGCGCCTATAATTCGGTGATCGACGCTTTCATCAATGCGCACAACAAGGCGCGGCCGCTCGACAGCCTGCTTTCGACCCGGCAGATCCTCAATCTGGTCCGGGCCGAACACCTCGACTTCGCTTTCGCCACATCGGCCGATATCGAGCAGCATGACGGCTCGCTCGACAGCCTGTCGATCGCCGGCGCCGACGCCTGGAATCCCAGCTTCGTGGCCTGCACCCGCGACAAGACGGGGCAGGCGGTGATCGCGGCGGTGGACCAGGTTTTCGAGAATCAGGAAAGCTGGGCCGAATATGTCGAGCCGCTGCGGTCGGTCCTGCCGCCCGCCGACTACGCGGTAGTGCTGCGCTCCAAACCTTAGAGCCTGACCCGAAACCCGCCCCAGCGCCGCATCTGCGTCGTTGCTGCGCTGCTCGCCGCGCTCGCAAGTCTCGCTTGGCATCTCAGGCTGCCGACACAGTGTGTCGGCTGGCTTCGCCACCGCCCTCGATCCTCACGTAGCGCTGCTACGCTCCGGTTTTGCGCTGCTCGCGCCTGGCATCTACGGCACTGGTCCGAGTTTCGGGT
>JAJPHO010000111.1 GCA_021325215.1 Alphaproteobacteria bacterium | reverse complement strand
GACGTTCTTGCCGATGCGGTAATAGTGCCAGCCCTCGTCATGCGAGAAGCTGCCCTCGACGATGCCCTCGGCCACCTGGCACTGGTCGCGCAGGCGGCGGCACAGGCGGGCCAGGCCGGGGCCGGTCAGGTCGCTGGCCGAGACCGAGCGCCAGTGATTGCGCATCACATTGACCTGCTCCCACATCTCGATCGACAGGATCGGCCGCAGCGCGCGGGCATTCTGATGCGCCGCCTGCAGCGAAGCCGGCACCGAGGTGGAATTGTCGCCATCCAGCATGTAGAACCCGACCACCGACGGCGCGTCGGCGACCGGATGCTTGTCGAAGAAGCTCTTCTCGTCGGCATTGATCTGCACCACCGACAGCCAGTTGCGCGCCGAGGAATCGCGGGCGAATGTCTCGGTGATCTCGATGATGCGGGCCAGGTTTTCCACCCGTTCGAGATAGCGGGCGAGCCAGAACAGATTTCCGGCGGAGCGTGCCAGCAGGTTTCCCATGATCAGGCTCCCAATACCCAGGAGTCCTTCGACCCGCCGCCCTGCGACGAATTGACGACGATCGAGCCTTCGCGCAGCGCCACCCGCGTCAATCCGCCAGGTAATACCCAGGTGGTCTGGCCGGTCACCGCGAAGGGCCGCAGATCGACATGGCGGGGGGCGACGCTGGTGGTGGTCAGCGTCGGCGCCACCGACAGGCCGATCATCGGCTGGCTGATGTAATTGCCCGGATCGGCCTGCAGCTTGGCGCGGAACTCGTCGCGCTCGGCCTGGGTCGCCTTGGGGCCGATCAGCAGGCCGTAGCCGCCGGACTCGCCCACCGGCTTGACCACCAGCTGGTCGAGGCGGTCGAGGGTGTAATTCAGCCCTTCCCTCTCGCGGCAGATGAAGGTCTCGACATTGGGCAGGATGGCGTCCTCGCCGAGGTAATAGCGGATGATGCGCGGCATATAGGCATAGACCGCCTTGTCGTCGGCGACACCGGTGCCGGGCGCGTTGGCGAGGGCGACGTTGCCGGCGCGATAGGCGCGCATCAGGCCGGGTACGCCGAGCAGGCTGTCGGGGCGGAACACCTCGGGATCGATGAATTCGTCATTGAGGCGGCGATAGATGGTGTGCACCCGCTCCAGCCCGCCGGTGGTGCGCATGAACACCTTGTCGTCATCGACCACCAGGTCCGAGCCGACCACCAAAGGAACACCCATCTCGCGGGCCAGGAAGACATGTTCGAAGAAGGCCGAATTATAGATGCCGGGCGACAGCAGCACGACCTGCGGATCATCCTTATCCTTGGGCGCCACCGAGGCCATCGCGGCGTGCAGGCGGATGCCGTAATCATCCACCGCGCGGATGCGCAGATCGGCCATCAGGTCGGGGAAGGCCCGCATCATCAGAGTGCGGTTCTCGACCACATAGGACACGCCGGACGGCGTGCGGGCATTGTCCTCCAGCACGCGGAACAGGCCCTGCTCGTCGCGGATCAGATCGATGCCGGCGACATGGGCGTAGGTGCCGTGGGCGACGTCGAGATCGCGCATTTCCGGCCGGTAATTGGGATTGCCCAGCACCAGTTCGGCCGGGACGACGCCATCTTTCAGGATCTTCTGGCCGTGATAGACATCGTGGAGAAACAGATTGATGGCCTGCACGCGCTGGATCACGCCGGCTTCGACCGCCTGCCATTCGTCGGCGGTGATGACGCGCGGGATCACGTCGAAGGGCAGGATGCGGTCGATCGAGTCGCGTTCGGAATAGACGGTGAAGGTGATGCCGAGATTGAACAGCTCGCGTTCGGCATCGGCGGAGCGCCGCGACAGATCGGCGAAATCGAGGGCGCCGAGACGTTGCAGGACAGTCGCGATCTCGGTTTCGTTACTGGTTCTTTGACTGGTGAGTTCACAGAAGAACGCGCCGCGGTCGTAGCCTGCCATCAATCCGCCGATTCCGCGCTCTCCCATGCTTCCTCCTATGTCGAACCCACAACCCAGACTTAGCAACACTTATGCCAACACTGTACTCCTGGGAAAAACAGGGAAATAGAGAGTAGAAATACTGGTTCTTGCTCGAAAACAGACCGATCCCGCCCAAAAATCAGGCAGTTAGCGTGCCTTGGGTCACCTGCGGCGACCCCGCTTCGCTCAAACGCCGAACGGGTTTGGCGCCATGACAAAACATCCCGTTTTCAGCAGTGTCATTGCGCAATCGGCTCCACATCGACGCCGACCTTGAGCCGGTGCTCTCCCCCGCCCAGCACCACGCCGCGCAGCGGGCTGACATCGTCGAAGTCGCGCCCCCAGCCCAGCGTCACATGCTCCTCGTCGGGCAGGCAGTCATTGGTCGGATCGAAATCGACCCAGCCGAACTCGGGCACATGGACCGAGACCCAGGCATGGGACGCGTCCGACCCGCGCAGCTTCTCCTTGCCCGGTGGCGGCTTGGTCAGCAGATAGCCCGAGACATAGCGCGCCGGCAGCCCCATCGAGCGGGCGCAGGCGATGAACAGATGGGCGAAGTCCTGGCAGACGCCGCGCCTCTGCGCCAGCACCTGCGACAAAGGCGTGGCGACGGTGGTGGCGGCCGGGTCGTAAGCGAATTCGTTGCGGATACGCGTGTTCAGATCGCGCAGGCACCCGACCAGCGGACGGCCCGGCACGAAGCTGCCCCGTGCATAATCACGAACATCCGGCGCCGCCGCGACGAACGGGATGTCGACACAGAAATCGGCCACTTCGACCAGGGTTTCGCCGGCCAGATCGGCCAGCGGATCGCCGGGGCCGTTCCACGGCGCGCCGCGCTCGGGGCCGGGCAGCTCGCGCGGGCGGACCTCGACCTTGCTGTTGACCTGCACCGTCAGCGTGCCGTGCGGATCGCGCAGGCCGAAGAAGGCGGTCGGATTGCCGTAATAATCCACCCCGCTTTCGTCCATTTCGGACGGCTGCGGCGTGATGCGCAATTGCGCGCGCAGGCAGGTCTGATGCGGCGTCTGGCGCGGCATCAGATGCGCGAGATGGTGCGCCAGCAGCACAGGCTCGCCGTAGCGGTACGAAGTGACGTGCTTTACCCGGTACATCATCGTTTAGCGGCTCCGGCTGATTGAACCGCAGAGGCGCAGAGGCGCAGAAGCGCAGAGAGGACTGAGCGCCGCAGGCATCCAGAATAGTGCCCCAGCCGCCGGACATTGGCGTGATCGCGCCGCGCACTCGAACCCCTCTGCGCCTCTGCGCCTCTGCGGTTCAAATCGTCGCTCATGACCACGACTCCAGCGCCGCCCGCACGACGCTGCTGCGTCCGGCGGAATGGGTGAAGTACTGCTTGGTCACTTCCTCGGACAATTCCCACAGCTTCGAGCGCAGAGTCTCCATGAAGCGGGCCAATTGACGCGCCTCGCCCTCCTCGTCGGGGGTACAGAGCCGCTCGATCTCGGCAGTGCGCACCGCCCCGGTCAGCCACACCGTCAGGCGCTGCTCGGGGCCGAGGAAGGCGCTGCGGCGATGGGCCGCCAGCATGTCCATGTGGTTGGCCAGGCTCGCCAGCTGGAAGCCGAGCGAGCGCGGATTGCTCTCATCCACCATCAGCAGATCCCAGACCGGGGCGAATTGCGGCGTCGAGAGATAGCGCGAACGATAGGTCATCGAGCTGTCGGAGATTTCCAGCAGCAGATCGAGCACCTGGCCATTGGGCGCCTCGCCGCGCGACAAAGCGCCGGACAGCAGATCGAGCATATGGACCGACCGCTCCAGCCGGCGGCCGAAATCGAGGAAGCGCCAAGCCAGGCCGCGCGTCATGTTTTCCATGACCAGCCCGTTCAAAGCCTCGCAGGCCAGGATCAGCGTGTTGAGCGAGGCCATGGCGTCCTCGACCAGCAGCCCCTGCCCGATCACCGTCTGGACCGAGCGCACCAGATGATTGACCGCGCGCCAGGTATCCGGCGACAGGCGGTCGCGCGCCAGCGAGGCCATGCGGTGAATCTTCTCGGCGGAAAAACGCAGCCCGTCGCTATGAGCCGGATCGAACGCCATCGCCAGGGTCGAGGCCAGCTTCTCCTCGTCGCTATCGCCGGCCGGCTTGAACACATGGGACAGCAGCCGCAACGCCAGCGGCAGCTCCTCCGCCGCGCCGAAACCGGCCATCGCGCCGGTGCGGGCCAGACCGGCGCGCAGCAGGCGGGCGGTATCTTCCAGGCGTTCGGCATAGCGGCCGAACCAATAGAGATTATCGGCGACGCGCGAGGGCATGTCGCGCGCGCCGCGCATCAGCCGCGCGGACGGACCCGTGCCACTGCGCGCCACCACCGGCGCCTTCTCGGCCTTGTCGGCCAGCACCCAGGTATCCTTGCTGCCGCCGCCGGCCTGCAGCGACACCATCGAGCCGCCGCGCTCGGAGGCGACACGCACCAGCCCGCCCGGCATCGCGGAATAGCCCGCCCCGTCGGCGACCAGGAAGACGCGCAGCATCATCGGCCTGGCGTCGAGCGCGGTGCCGGTCCAGACCGGCGTGGTGGACAGGCGGATACGGGCCTGGGCGATGTAGTCGCGCGGCCGTTCCCTGATCGCCGCCGCCAGCTCCGCCCGCTTGGCCGCGCTCAGCCGGTCGCCGAATATGGTCGCGGCCTTGCCGGGGCGCGGAAAGGACGGCTTGATCACCAGATTTTCGAGATTGCCGAGCACATAGGCCAGTTCGTCGGGCCGGCCGCACCACCAGGATTCGACCGATCCCATCATCAAATCCTCGCCCAGCAGATGGCGCGACACCGCCGGCAGGAAGGGCGACAGGGCGCCGCCTTCGATGACGCCGCTGCCGAGGGAATTGGCGACCACCACGGTACCCTGGCGCACCGCCTGGCTGAGGCCGGCAACGCCCAGCACTGAATCGCTGCGCAGCTCCAGCGGATCGCAGAAGGGTGCCGTGGTGCGGCGCAGGATCACGTCGATCGGCTGCAGCCCTTCCAGCGTTTTCAGCCAGACCCGGCCATCGCGCATGGTCAAATCCTCGCCCTCGACCAGCGTGTAACCCAGCTGGCGGGCCAGATAGGCATGCTCGAAATAGGTCTCGTTATAGGGCCCCGGGGTCAGCAGCACGATGCGCGGCGTCTCGCGCGAGCGCGGGCTCAGCTCCAGCAGGCTGTCGCGCATCTTCTGGAAGAAGGGCGCGATCGAGCGGACCTTGTGGTCGCGCATGGCATCGGCCAGCACGCGAGCGATGATGCCGCGGTTCTCCAGGGCATAGCCGGCGCCCGACGGCGCCTCGCAGCGGTCGCTGACCACCTGCCAGGAGCCGTCCGGCAGGCGGGCGAGATCGGCGGCGTAGATGTGCAGATAGATGCCGCGCGCGACGCGCACATCCTTCAGCGGGCGCAGATAGCCGGGATGCGACAGTACCGGCACCGGCGGGATCAGGCCGCGCGCGAGCAGTTCCTGAGGACCGTAGAGATCGGCCAGCACCAGATTCAGCAGCGTGGCGCGCTGGATCAGCGCAGCCTCGATGCGGCGCCATTCATCGGCCGGGATCATCAGCGGCAGCGGGTCGAGCTGCCATTGCCGGTCCAGCCCCTCATTGCCGCTGTAAACATTGTAGGTGACGCCATTCTCGCGGATCAGCCGCAGGCCGAGATCCCAGCGCCGTCCGATCTCGTCACGCGACAGGCCCGACAGCAGATTGAAGAAAGGCTCGGCATGCGGCCGCGGCATGCCGTCGGCGCCGAACATCTCGTCCCACGAGCCGCGCGGCAGCGGATAGCCCATGCGGAACGCCCCGGGCAGCGTCGCCTGCTCGGGGCCGTTCAAGGTGTCCACGCTGATGCGGCGATCTTCCATGGGACTCCAGATTAGACGTTGGGGAGACGCAAATCCAGGGTCGCCGGGAAGTGGCGGTTATAGGCAGGCTGCGGCGGGTCGAGCGGGCCGACATGATGGCCGAACGGAACGAAGCGCGACAGGCGCCGCCCCTCCGCTTCGTTGGAATTGACCGGGAAGGTCTCGTAACTGCGCCCGCCCGGATGGGTGACGTGATAAGTGCAGCCGCCGATGGAGCGCTTGTTCCAGCGATCGACCAGATCGAACACCAGCGGAGTCTGCACGCCGATGGTGGGATGCAGCGCCGAGGCAGGCTGCCAGGCGCGGAAGCGGACGCCGGCGACAGCTTCACCCGGCGTGCCGGTCGGAGTCAGCGGCAAAGCGCGGCCGTTGCAGGTCACCCAATGGCGTTCGCCCGACAGGCCGGAAACCCGCACCTGCAGCCGCTCGACCGAACTGTCGACATAGCGCACCGTGCCCCCCGCCCCCGCTTCCTCGCCCAACACGTGCCAGGGTTCCAGCGCGGCGCGCAACTCGATCTCGATGGCGTCGTAGCGGACTTTGCCGAACAGCGGGAAGCGGAACTCGACATGCGGCGCGAACCAGCCTTCGTCGAAGCGGAAGCCATGCTGTGCGAGGTCGTCCAGCACATCCTTGAAATCGGCCCAGACGAAATGCGGCAGCATGAAGCGGTCGCGCAGGGCGTTCCCCCAATGGATCAGAGGCGCCTGATAGGGCGTCCGCCAGAAACGGGCGATCAGGGCGCGCAGCAGAAGCTGCTGCACGCAGCTCATCTCGGCATGAGGCGGCATCTCGAAACCGCGGAACTCGACCAGGCCGAGGCGCCCGGTCGGACCGTCGGGCGAATAGAGCTTGTCGATACAGATCTCGGTGCGGTGAGTATTGCCGGTGACGTCGATCAGCACATTGCGCAGGATGCGGTCGATGAGCCAGGGGGGAACGTTTTGCGCGCCCGCTTCGGGAATCTGCTGCAGCGCGATTTCCAGCTCGTAGAGCGTGTCGTCGCGCGCCTCGTCGATACGCGGCGCCTGGCTGGTCGGGCCGATGAACATGCCGGAGAACAGATAGGACAGCGACGGATGATTCTGCCAGAAGCGCAGGATGCTGCCCAGCAGGTCGGGCCGGCGCAGGAACGGGCTGTCGGCCGGCTCGTCGCCCCCCAGCACCATGTGATTGCCGCCGCCGGTGCCGACATGGCGCCCGTCGATCATGAATTTCTCGGAGGTCAGGCGCGTTTCGCGGGCCAGCCGGTAGAGCGCGAGCGTGTTGTCGCGCAGCGCGGACCAATCCTTGACCGGCTGGATATTGACCTCGATGACGCCGGGATCGGGGGTCACCTTGATCGAATTGAGGCGCACGTCGCCGGGCGGCGGATAGCCCTCGATCGAGACCGGCTGTCCGAGTTCGTCGGCAACCTCCTCCAGCGCATGGATCAGGGTGACGTAGCCCTCGGCGGTTTCGGTCGGCGGCATGAAGATGCAGAGCTTGCCGTCGCGCAGCTCGATGCTCAGTGCGGTACGCACATTGTCGGAGATCGGCCGTCCGGACGGGCTGTGCCGGGTCGGCGCGACGCCGCCGGAGCCCTGCTCGCGGTGCGCCCCATTGCGCGGCGTCTCGCGCTGCATCTCGATGCGCGCCTGGGCCGGCCGGCGCGGCAGCGGACCGCGCGGCGCGAACGGATCGGCCGGGGTGAAATAAGGATAATCGGACGGGCCGATATAAGGCAGGCTGCCGAGCGGCAGGCGGAAGCCGAGCGGCGAATCGCCGGCCAGCAGATAAAGCCTTTCGCGCCGCAGCGGCCAGGGGCCGGAAATCCAGCGCGGCCCGTCCTTGCCCTGCCATTGCTGGACCGGCAGCACGAACCCGACCGGACGGGCCAGGCCATGGCGGAACACCCGCAGCATGCGTTCACGCTCCTGCGGGTCCTCCAGCTTGCTGTCGAACGGATCGACATTGACCGGCAGCCTCTGTTCGGCCAGCGCGAAATAGACCGGGTCCTCATAGGCCGGCATCAGATAATCGGCGTCGACATCCAGCTTTTTCGCCAATTTCTCGCCGAACAGCTGGGCGACTTCCTCGTCCGGCTCGCCGTCTCCCGGCTCCTTGGCGATCAGCGACGGATCGCGCCACAAAGGCTCGTTGTCGCCGCGCCAGGTCAAGGCGAAGGCCCAGCGCGGCAGCGGCTCGCCGGGATACCATTTCCCCTGGCCGAAGGTCAGCAGACCCTGCGGCGCATACCGCTCGCGCAGGCGGCCGATCAGGTCGAAGGCGCGTTCGCGCTTGGTCGGACCGACCGCGTCGGTGTTCCACTCGGCGCCTTGCGGATCGTCCAGCGACACGAAGGTCGGCTCGCCGCCCATGGTCAGGCGCACATCGCCGGCGATCAGGGACTCGTCGACCTGATGGCCGAGCCGGTCGATCGCCTGCCACTGCGCCTCGTCATAGGGCTTGGTGACGCGCGGGGTCTCGAAAACCCGGCGGACCTCCATGTGATACTCGAACTGCACATCGCAATTCTCGACCGCGCCGGAGATCGCCGCCGCGCTGGCCGGTTCCGGGGTGCAGGCCAGCGGGATGTGCCCCTCGCCGGTCAGCAGGCCCGACGTGGCGTCGAGGCCGATCCAGCCGGCGCCGGGCAGATAGACCTCGGCCCAGGCATGCAGGTCGGTGAAATCGACGGATGGCCCTTCCGGCCCTTCCAGCGGTTTCTGGTCGGCGACCAGCTGGATCAGATAGCCCGACACGAAACGCGCGGCGAGGCCGAGATGGCGCAGGATCTGCACCAGCAGCCACGCGCTGTCGCGGCAGGAGCCGCTTCCGCGCTCCAGCGTCTGCTCGGTCGTCTGCACGCCCGGTTCCATGCGGATCAGATATTTGACCGCCTGCTGCACCGAGGCGTTGAGGGCGACGATGAAATCGGCGGTCGAACGCGGATTGCGGTCGATCTTGGAAAGCCAGTCGGACAGCAGCGGCCCGGCCGGCTCGACCTTGAGGAACGGCGCCAGCTCGGACGCCAGCACCGGATCGTATGCGAAGGGATATTCCTCGGCGTCGGGCTCGAGGAAGAAGTCGAACGGATTGAAGACGGCGATATTGGCGACGAGGTCGACCTCGACCAGGAATTCGCTGACTTTCTCGGGGAAAACCAGGCGGGCCAGATAATTGCCCTGCGGGTCCTGCTGCCAATTGATGAAGTGGCCCTCGGGGCCGATCTTCAGCGCGTAGGAAACGATCTCGGTCCGGCTGTGCGGCGCCGGGCGCAGGCGCACCGTCTGCGGCGACAGGACGACCGGACGGTCGTAACGGTAATGGGTTCGATGGGTGAGGCCGACGCGAATGGTCATCGGACACGGAATCCCATGCTGATCATTCCCCCGCTTCTATGGGGGAATGTCCCCCGCGTTATCAGACCAACCGCCCCCGGTCGGACACCAATCTAAGGTGCTGGCCGCGCGGAGGTTCCGCGCTGCCCGACAGGCCTGCCCACAAATGCATGCAGACCATCATTCCCAGATACCAGCCCGCTACGTAAGGAGCGTACAACCGATCCATGGAAGAATAAAACATCGCAGCCCTCCCACATTTTGGACGATTTTATGACAGGGCGATTAATAAGCCGCAAAGATGCGGGCGCCCTGCGTCCAAAAGTGCCGCGATCCTGGTCTCAGCCCTCGGCGCCCGTTTCGGGTCCTGCCTTGCCGTCCTTGGGCTGCGGATGCGACACATAAGCCGCGGCGCCGCTGGAAACGACGCTCGGCCAGCGCACCGGGGACTCCTCGCGCTCGCCCTGCGGCCGCGCGGTCTTGACCGCCGAAAGAGGAGTCTTGGTGGTCTTGATACCCGACATAGTGCACTCCGATCTTTTTCCCGAAAGCAGGCCGTTTCTTCTGTCGGACTCGGCGATGCTGCACTGCACTATGCTCAACTCCCGTTGAATGGACAAGCAGCTAATTTTTCGGTCACAGACTTGACATCTTTGTGACCAAAACAGGTCAGGAAACCGGCGTGTCGATCTGCTTCGTGGGATCGGCGGAGTCGAAAGCCGGTAAGGCGCGGCAGCGCTCGTCTATCGCCGTCAAAGCCGGAAAATCCGCCAGTTCCAGCCCGAAACGGCGGGCATTATACATCTGCGGCACCAGACAGAGATCGGCCAGGCTGACGGCGTCGCCATGGCAGAAAGCGCCACCATGCCGGGCGACCAGCTTCTCCAGCGCGACGAAGCCCTGCGCCATCCAATGGCGCATCCAGATCTGCACCGCCGCGTCGTCCTGGCCCAGCGTGCCGCGCAGGTAATTGCCGATGCGCAGATTGTTCACCGGATGGATATCGGCGGCGATCAATTCGGCCATCCAGCGCACGATGGCGCGCTCGGCGGGATCTTTCGGCAGCAGGGGCGGCTCGGGGCGCGTTTCTTCGAGATATTCGAGAATAGCCATCGACTGGCCCAGCGTATGGCCGTCGATCCGCAGCGCCGGCACCAGTCCCTGCGGCTGGACGCCGAGATAATCGTCCGCGCGGTGCTCGCCCTTGACCAGATGGACCGGTTTGGTTTCGAACGCGATCCCCTTCCAGGCCAGGGCGATGCGCACCCGATAGGCGGCCGAGCTGCGGAAATAGCCGAACAGAAGCGGCTTGCTCATGACGGGACGTCCTCCGGTTTATCGATGTCGCGCAGGATACCGGGGTCGCCGCAGTCGAGCCAGAGTGCCTGGTGCCAATCGATCACCGCGCTGGCGCCGCGGTCGCCGGTCAGTTTCAGCAATTCGGGGAACAAGGCGGCGGGAAGTGCGCGGGGAAAGCCCGGCTTGCCGGCGAAAGCCGGCGCCACCGCCTGCCCGTCGAGACCGGCGGCGGCGACGGCGGCGATGGTTTCCGGAAGAATCCACGGCATGTCGGCCAATCCGACCACGACACGGCCAATGCCCTCGGCGACCAGCCATTCGGCGCCCTTGGCCAGGGAGGTCCCCATCCCCTGCTCCGCCGCGGGATTGACGATGCGGTGCGCCGAGAACGTCCGGCACGCTTCCTGACCGAACGGATCGTCCGGGCCTGTCACCACGGCGAGGTTTTCGAACAGCGGACGATAAAGCCCCAGCACATGATGCAGCAGCGGCCCGGTCCAGGGCCCTGTCGCCTGGCGCTTGTCCGACCCGAAGCGGCTGCCTTTGCCGGCCGCCAGGATCAGCGCGGCGGCCTTAATCGGCATCGCGCTCCAAATTTCGCCGTGCCGCCACCAGATCGGCCGCGACCGACACGGCGATCTCGGCCGGCGTGCGCGAGCCGATCGGCATGCCGACCGGACCATGCAGCCGCTCGATCTCGGCCGGCGACAGGTCGAACTGGGCCAGGCGCGCCTTGCGTTTTTCCGTGGTCTCGACCGATCCCAGCGCGCCGACATAGAAGGTCGGCGTGCGCAAAGCCTCCATCAGCGCCAGATCGTCGAGCTTGGGATCGTGCGACACCGCCAGCACCGCGGTGCGCAGATCCCCCTGCATCGCCAGCACATGGTCGTCGGGCATGTCACGCGATACCGGGATATCGGGCATATCCCAGCTATCGGCATATTCCGGCCGCGGATCGCAGACCGACACCGAGAAACCCAGCGTAGTCAGGATATTCGACAGATACCGGGCCAGCTCGGTGGCGCCGATCAGCAGCGCGCGGTAGCGCGGCCCCAGCAGATGGCTGAAATTGGTCTCATCCTCGGCGAAGACGGGGCCGCCGGCGCCTTCGGTCAGCAGGCTGTGCCCGTCCGCCAGCCAGACCGAGCGGCGCACCACGCGGCGGTCGCGCAGCGCGCGGATGGTCATGGCCAGCAGCGCCGGATCGATCCGGGTCTCGATGGCGACGCGCAGGGTGTTGTTGCAGGGCAGCCGGTAGCGCGCCTGTTCCTCGGCATCCTTGCCGAAGGTGCGCACGATCACGCGCTGAGCGGCGGAAAACAATTTTCCCTCGCGCATCTCGGCGACCAGATCGTCCTCGACACAGCCCCCCGACACCGATCCCCAGATGATGCCGTCGTCGCGGATCGCCGCCATCGAGCCCGGCGGGCGCGGGCTGCCGCCGAAGGTCGACAAAACCGTCAGCAGGACGGCGCGATGGCCTTCCCTGATCCATTGCGCCAGGCGCTCGAGCACTTCCCGTTCGTTACCGTACATAAGCCGCCTTGCATCTCGACATCGCGTGTCAAATCTTTAGCGTTTAGAACACAATGGAGGGGAGATGCTGTCAATCATGCTGAATTTCAAATGGTAAATCTGCTGCTCTATGCGCTGACCGTGTCGATCTGGGGCTCGACCTGGCTGGTGATCACCTATCAGCTCGGCACCCCGGTCGCCGTCGCGGTGGGCTGGCGCTTCGTGCTGGCCGCCGCGATCCTGTGGGGCTGGTGCCTGGCGCGCCGGCTCGACATGCGCTTCAGCCCGCGGCAGATCGGCCTGGTGGTGCTGCAGGGCCTGATGAATTTCTGCTTCAACTATTACATGGTCTATCAGGCCGAGACGCGCATCTCGTCGGGGCTGGTGGCAGTGCTGTTCTCGCTGCTGATGGTGTTCAACATGATCGGCGGGCGGCTGTTCTTCGTGCAGCGCATCAATGCCTACGGCGCCGGGGGCGCCGCGCTGGGCGTCGCGGGCGTGCTGCTGGTGTTCTGGCCCGAAGTGGCCGGCTTCGAAGCCAGCGGCGCCAAGGTGGCCGGCATCCTGTTCGCCCTGGGCGCGACCTTCTTCTCCTCCTGCGGCAATCTGCTGTCGGTGCAGACCCAGAAGAGCGGCGTCGGCCTGATCCCCGGCATGGCGATCGGCATGGGCGCCGGCGGCCTGACCATGATGGCGGTCGGGCTGCTGGCGGGCGATTCGCTGGCCATTCCCCTGACAGCGCAGTTCCTGCTGCCGCTGCTCTATCTCAGCCTGTTCGGCTCGGTGATCGCCTTCGCCGCCTATCTCGGCCTGATCCAGCGCATCGGCGCGGCGCAGGCCTCCTATGCCAATGTGCTGATTCCGATGGTCGCACTGGTGCTGTCTTCTCTATTCGAGAGTTATCAATGGCGGATCGCTTCGGTCGCGGGGCTCCTGGTCTCGCTGGCCGGCAATCTGTTGGTTATGCGTGGAAAGGTGAAAGCCGCATCATGATGAAAATCGCCGTCCTCGACGATTACCAGGGCGTCGCCCTGACCTCGGCCGACTGGTCTCCGCTCAAGGAGAGGGCCGAGATCACCGTGTTCCGGGATTATCTGCCGGTCGGACCGGCGCTGGTCGAGCGGCTGAAGCCGTTCGACGCGGTGGTGGCGATGCGCGAGCGCACGCCGTTCAAGGAACCGCTGCTGGCCCAGCTCGACAATCTCAAGCTGATCCTGTCGACCGGGCGCCGCAATGCCGCCATCGACCTGCACTACGCCGCCGAGCGCGGCATCACCGTCTGCTATACCGGCTATTCCTCGCACGGCGCCATGGAGCATACCTGGGCGCTGATCCTGTCGGCGCTGCGCCATGTCCCGCAGGAAAACACCTCGTTCCGCTCGGCCGGTTGGCAGACCCGCATCGGCGTCGACCTCAAGGGCAAGACCATGGGCGTCGTGGGCTTAGGCAATATCGGCGGCTCGATCGCCCGCATCGCCCGCGCCTTCGAGATGGACGTGAACGCCTGGAGCCAGAACCTGACCGACGAAAAGGCGGCCGAAGCCGGCGCCCGCCGCGTCGAAAAGGAGGAGCTGTTCCGCCAGGCCGACATCGTCACCGTGCATCTGATCCTCAGCGGCCGGTCGAAAGGAATCATCGGCAAAGCGGAACTCGATTTGATGAAGCCCTCCGCCTGGCTGATCAACAGCTCGCGCGGGCCGCTGATCGACGAGGCGGCGCTGATCGAGACCCTGCGGCAGAAACGCATCGCCGGCGCGGCGCTCGATGTGTTCGACACCGAACCCCTGCCCGCCGACCATCCGTTCAGCAGCCTGGACAATCTGCTGGCCACGCCGCACATCGGCTATGTCACGGAAGACACTTACAAAATCTTCTATCGCGACACGGTCGAGAACATCGCCGCCTATCTCGACGGCAAGCCGATCCGCATATTGGACTCGAATAAATAACACTAAAAATCAGTATTTAATTTCAAACAACACTGATTGACACGTTATTAGCGCGCACTCATAGTCCACTAGATTAGTGGCTACAGGGTGGCGCAATGAGTAATGTCGCGGCTTCAGGTGTAAAATGGACGGAGGATCTGGTCGCCCTGGTGACCGGTCTGCTGATCTTCGCCCTGGCCCTGCCCAATCTGGCGGGTTTCGACCTGCTGGGCTGGGCGGTCACCACCTCGGTATGGACCGACGCCGGAAAGGGACTGGGCACCGCCAGCAAGGCTTATGCGGGCATCGGCGGCTTTCCCGCCCTGCTGCTGACCTATCTGGCGCTGCTGGCCGTGCTCTCGACCGCCGCTGCCGCGCTGAAAGTGCCGGTCACCCGCTTCGCCATCGCCTTCACCGCGCTGTTCGCCATCGCCTATGCCTCGTGGTTCGTCGGCTCCTTCGCCCATCTGGCGGTGGTGACGCCGGCCGACCAGAAGAAGTTCGGCATCGAGTGGTCGCTCAAGCTGACCAATGAGGGCGGCTTCATCGTCGCCCTGCTGGCCGGCCTCGCTATCGCCAATTTCACCCCTTCCTTCGCCGAGAAACTGAAGGAAGCGGTGCGCCCCGAGCTCTACATCAAGATCGCCATCGTCATCCTCGGCGCCTTCCTGGCGGTCACCGCCGCCGGCAAGCTGAATTTGGCGTCGAACCTGCTGCTGCGCGGCACGGCGGCAATCGTCGAGGCCTATCTGATCTATTGGTCGGTGGTCTATTTCATCGCCCGCAAATATTTCGGCTTTTCGCGCGAATGGTCGGTGCCGCTGGCCTCCGGCATCTCGATCTGCGGCGTGGCGGCGGCCATCGCCACCGGCGGCGCCATCCGCGCCCGCCCGATGGTGCCGGTTCTGGTCTCGTCGCTGGTGGTGATCTTCGCGGTGGTCGAAGTGCTGATCCTGCCGTGGGTGGCCCAGACCTTCCTGGCCAATGACCCGCTGGTGGCCGGCGCCTGGATCGGCCTCGCCATCAAGACCGACGGCGCCGCGGTGGCGGCCGGCGGCATCACCGACAGCCTGATCCTGGCCAAAGCCGCCGCCGACGGCGTCAATTACGAGCCCGGCTGGATCTTGGCGACCACCGCCACGGTCAAGGTGTTCATCGACATCTTCATCGGCATCTGGGCCTTCATCCTGGGCACCATCTGGACCAACTACATCACGCCGAAGCCCGAAGGCGAGCGCACCCGCGCCCGCGAGATCTGGCAGCGTTTCCCCAAATTCATCCTGGGCTTCGTCGCCACCTTCGCGATCACCTTGCTGCTGGCTTTATACGGCCCGCCGGACATCGCCAAGAAGCTGCCGCCCGCCATCGGCGAGGCGAACAATTTCCGCGTCATTTTCTTCCTGCTGACCTTCTTCTCGATCGGCCTGCTGTCGAACTTCAAGAAGCTCTGGCAGGAGGGCTTCGCCAAGCTGGTGGCCGTCTATCTGGTTAGCCTGTTCGGTTTCGTGATCTGGGTCGGTCTGGTGATCTCCTGGATCTTCTTCCACGGCGTTCTGCCGCCGACCGTTTCCTGAGGAGCGACATGATGCCCGACCATACCTTGCAGGAAGAACTGACCAAGATCGGCACCGAGCCCTTGCTGCCGATCGAGAAGAAGCTGATCGGCTGGAGCCTGGGCCTCGGGCTGGTGCTGCTGGTGATCCTGGGCGTGATCAGCCGGGTCTGACTCACTCGCAGCGCCCATAGATCTCGCGGCCGCCGAGATCGCCCGGAGCCGGTCCCCGCGCCGGAGGGGCCTCGACATGGATCAGTCCTCCGGCGGACAGCGGAGCCGGAGGCCCGTCGCGTAGAGCGGCGGCAAGCCGGCCGTAATCCGGCGCGCCGCAGCCGGGCGCCCCGATGGCGATGATCGCGGCCGGCTTGGCCACCGGCTCGTCCACCCAGGCCGGGAAGATTTCCGCATATTTCGGCGGCGGCACCCATTGCGCCGCCGGGTCCATGCCCAGGAAATGCAGCACGACCCGCGAGACGAAGTCGCCCCCGCGGAGCGCCGCGGCGGCGGCCAGCCCGTTATTCGCCTCGACGAATTTCGGCACCTGAAGCGGGCCGAGATTCTTGCCCTTGGCCTGGCAGACCGCGCCGGGAACCGCCAACAGAACGATGACGATCAGCCCGGCGCGCCGCATGTCAGGCGCTCCGCTCCATCCGCTTCCGCAGCACCGCATAGGGCGCGAGGATCGCGATCAGGTTGAACAGCATCGTCTCGAAACTGCGGCCCATCACACTGGTGAACGGGTCGAGCACCTGAAATCCGAAGCCGAAATTGTTGCCGCGCAGATTGATCTGCTCGATCAGGCCGCCGCCCAGCAGCGCGATCAGTAAGGCTCCCGCCAGCAGCCAGGCCGGTTCGGCCCGCTGCCGCAGAGCGATGGCGGCGGCCATCCAGCCGATCAGGATCGGCAGCACATATTCGTTGAAGGTCACCAGGAACCGCGCCGCCGCAAGCGGCCAGTCCCTGTCGGCGGCAAAGTTGCGCGTCCCGAGATATAGGGCCAGCGTCGGCAGAAAGCACAGGAAGACGAACCCCAGCAAGGGCCCCAAGGCCAGCGTCGCCCACGGCGCCCGCGCCGTCCAGGACCGCACGCCCGGCTGGGCCAGCATCGCCGCCGCCAGCGCATCCGCGCTGCCGAGGCGCTTCAGGGCTTCTTCGCGGGTCCGCGTTCCGCCCAGATCGTCGAGATGATCCTCCAGCTCGGCGAGATAGCGCCTGACCACGCCGGGCTTCACCCCCTCGCGCAGCAGCTTTTCCCTCAATTCGTCAAGCATGGGCCGCCCCCGTCATCACCAGGCGGATGGCGTCCGACAGGCGCGACCAGCTATCCGACAGCCCTTCGAGCCGGGCGGCGCCCTGCGGCGTCAGCGCGTAATAGACCCGGCTGCGGCCATTGACCTTGACGCGCCGCGACGCCAGCGCGCCCGAGCGCTCCAGCCCGTGCAGCACGGGATAGACCACGCCCTCGCCGATCGAGATCACCGTGCCGCTGCGGCGGTGGATCTCCTCGACCAGTTCGTAGCCATACATCTCGCGCTCTCTCAGCACCTGCAGGATCAGCAGCTCGGGAACGCCGTTCATGAAATGGGGATTGCTGTCGGCCATGGACCTTATACCTCGAAGTTCAAGGCATAATACCTTGAGGTTCGATGCTTGGCAACAGGGGCCCATATCGGTCACTCCATCCCACCCTCCGCTGTGCTAAAATCACCTCAGATCTGCCAGAGCGGAGGACGAGTCATGACGATCCGCAGAATAGAGGCGCCGCTTTACAGCGCCGGCGGTTTCGACGGCCTGCTGGACGCGGCCAGTACGGTGGCGCATCAATTCGGCGCCGAGATCGAGGTCTGCTTCATCCGGCCCATCGTCGCCAATGCCGTGCTCTATGACGCCGGTTTCGGCTTCGCCAATCCCAATCTGATCAGCCAGATCCAGACCGAGGAAGAGAGCGCGACCAAGGCCGCGCACAAGCGCTTCGAGGCCTGGACCGCCGATCACGGCAACGGCACGGCCATCCACTGGAAGGTCAAGGACGGCGCCATCGGCTCGGTGGTGGCCGAGCGCGGCTGCCTGGCCGATCTGGTGCTGTTCCAGCGCCGCGGCGACAAGGGCCCGGCCCTCGACGAGGCGTTCGAAGGCGCGGTGCTGGGCGCCGGCCGTCTGGCCATGGTGGTGGATGGCCCCCTGCCCGCCGATTACCTCGACCATGTGATGATCGCCTGGAACCACAGCACCGAGGCGTCGCACGCGGTCGCCCTGGCCATGCCGTTCCTCAAGGAGGCCAGGCGCGTCTCGATCTTCGCCGTCGGCGAGGATGGCGAACCGGCCCCCGACCTGCCCGAATTGCGCGACTATCTCGCTTTGCATGGCGTCGCCGCCGACGACGTCCGGCTGCACAAGGACAAGCCGGTCGGCGAATGCATGATGAAGGTGATCGAGGAAAACCGCGTCACCCTGCTGGTGATGGGCGCCTATACGCGCGGCCGGGTGCGCCAGATGCTGTTCGGCGGCATCACGCAGAAGGTGCTGAGCAGACCGGGCGTGCCGGCGCTGCTGGCGCATTGACCCGCCGAAGGCAGCTTAACCAACAGGCCTACGGCGTACACGGATGAATGGGATGAACACAGATAAACACAGATGCTCTATTATTGAGAGGTGACCGATTTTAGACAGACGCAGTTGCGGGATTCGACGGGACATTCCGGGACATATTGGGACTGAATCCCCAGTATTTCCGCCAGAAAAACCCCTAGCCAGGGGGCGTTAGATCGGCGGGCGCCTTTTAGACGAAGATCCCCACAGCCTCGGAAAATTTTCCCGATTTGGCGCACGCTTTTAGATTCGCGCCGAGCCTCGCACATCGGTGTGAGGTAGATCACAACCTGTCCGGCAAGCGGACAATATGTTCCGCTTCCCGCCGTCCGAACCAGTCTCAGGCCGAGCGTTTGCTCGAAGAAGTACCGGAAACCGGCTTTCTGAGATCGTCGCGGAGCTGAGCCAGCATCCCCTGAAGGGCAATAAGTCGGCTTTCAGGGGTCTGGAATTTGGTGACCAGCGTCTTATGCATCCTGGCCGCCAGCTTACCCGCGTCGAGAGGGGAAATGGCAGCTCCCTCAGACTTATAAGAAAACAGTATGCCGTCGAAAATCCGGCCCATCAGCTCTTCATCAGTCTCCGTCGAGATATCGTCGAACGAATCGACAATCATCTTTCCTTGACCCGTAAGAAGCCAGTTCGCATTCAGCCAGAATGCATCTTGCAATGCCTTAATGACACCCACCTCCAACTCGCGCTCGCCGCGTTCGTAGTTTCCAATAGTGTTCTTGTGGAGATGAAGAATTTTAGCGAATTCTTCCTGGGTCATTTTGCCGCGCAACTTCCGAAGGCGCTGCCCTATCGTTTCGGAGTTCATAATCCAAACTCCGAATTCCGCACCATCCTAACTCCGAAATTTCGGATTTGAGAAAAAAGCGGATAAATCAACAGGTTAGCATATCGCCTGCAATCGGAGTTGGAGGCCAAACTCCGAAACACAGAATTGTGTGTTTTTTCCTCGAAAAACACGAATTTGTGTGTCATCTTCATTGCCATGTCCATCACGAACGCAACCTTAGACGTCCCAAAAAATCCCGCCGAAAGGCGGGCATGGGTCATTTACCGACTCCGCGTAGGGGGCAGTTCCATCACCAAGATCGCCAACCAAGAGGGCGTCTGCAGGCAGGCGGTCAGCAATGCGCTGATGACCCCGTCTGCCAACCTCGAGCAGGCGATCGCGGATGAACTGGGCCTGAAGGTCGAACGACTGTTTCCCGAGCGGTTCGACGCAGCAGGTAACCGACTGAACCCCACGCGACAGGTCCAGCGTACCACGGGCCGTGGGGCCGGTAATGTTCAAAAGGAAGTGCGCCCATGAACAGCGGCAAGAAGCGGCCGGCACCGCGTCCTCGTCCCTATCCAGGCCAGCCGCGCAAAGAACCTGAAGGCGAAACGGCAATCCTTTTCCGGAAGGCAATTCGCTGCATCGACGAAGCCCTCGATCAGGAAGTGCGCTGAATGATCGAGTGCGCGACCTCGGCCGCTCCATATAGCGCCGGATCACCATCCATCATGCTGTCCAGGACGTCCTTGAGACGGTTTAGCAACGCCGGATTCTCGTCTGTGAGCAGGCGCACCATCGCCTTCACTACGAGCGCCGTCCCGATCGCGACATTCCTGACTTCCAACGCTTCTTTGTCCATACCTCTTCCTCTCGGTGGTTGTGAGCTGCCAAGCGCGACCATAGGGGAAGTCCGGTCGGCCGTCATTCCCCCCACATCCCCCAGGACGGTCGACCGGGATCAATTCGGAGGCGCGGCCATATGGTGAAATCGCGCTACGACACCGCCACCCTCGACCTGTTGAGCTGGGAGGCGCCCGAGGTGGCGATCAGGTTCGAGGCAGAGGAAATCCGCGCAGCGACCCTACAGGCCCAGATCTGCAAGGCGGTCTCGGTTGCCCTGGCAGACTGCGGCAAGTCGCGCGACCAGGTAGCCCAAGAGATGTCCGCCTACCTGGGGGTCGAGGTGACGGAGAATATGCTGAACGCTTACACCTCGCCGGCGCGCGAGAACCACAATATCAGCGCGGTCCGTCTGATCGCCCTGGCGGTGGTTACCGGCGACCATCGGCTGCTCTCAATCGGCCCTGATCGGGCCGGTCTGGCAGTTGTTGAGGAGCGCTATCTAAGCGTGATCCGTGCCAAGCAAATGAGGGATAAGGCCGCGGAGCTGGCAGACCTCGCTGCCACGGAAGAGCGACGTGCGCGGGGTGCCCGATGACCAAGTGGCTCACGGCTCTTGAGATTGCGGGCATCGGCGCCAAGGGATTTCCAAAGACAGAACGAGCGATCCAGCTGTGGGCAGCCCGGGAAAACTGGGAGCGCCGCAAGCGCGCGGGCAAGGGAGGCGGTTACGAGTACCCCGCCTCTTGCCTTCCGGCCGCTTTGCAGAAAGCGATTGCCGCGGCTGCCCTCAAGGCGATGCCTCCCATGCCAATCGCGGTACAGCTTCCGCTTCCGCTCCAGACGGCCGCCGAGTTAAAGAACCATCAGCGCGACCGCATGACCGCCCGGGCCATCCTCCTGCAGCAGGTTGACGACCTGGTGTTGACGCGCGGAATCAGTCAGGGCCAGGCTGTCGCTGCACTCGTTGAGATGGCCGCTAAGGGCGAGCTGCCGCCTGAAATACAGAAGCAAGTCGGGATCGCCAATGCGCGGCCGAACTCCGACCGCAGCCTGACGCGCGCCACGGTCTATAACTGGCTGAAGGCGCGCGCGGAGGCTGGCGGCAATGTCGTAGCCCTCGCCCCCAAGGCGGCAAAGGAAGCCCCGGTTCCTGTCTGGGCGGAAACCTTCTTCAATCTGTGGGCAGATCCGCGCAAGCCGGCGTTGACCGCCATCATGGAGGACTACTGGCCCGAATCCGTCGAGAAACCGAGCATCCATCAGGTGCGGCGCCTGCTCGACAAGGTCAGCATTCTGACCCGGAACGAGGGCCGCCTCGGGCCGCGGGAGCTGCGCAAGTTCCGTGTCTATCACGCCCGTGACACGTCCGAGCTATGGCCTGGCGCGGTGTTCGTCGGTGACGGCCATACTTTCAAGGCCGAGGTGGCGAACCCGCTCAGCGGAAAGCCATTCAGGCCCGAGGTCACCATCATTGTCGACGTCTATACGCGGAAGATTGTCGGGTGGAGCGTCGATCTGGCCGAAAACACCCGGTCGGTGGCCGATGCGCTGCGCCATGCCGTCACCTCGGCGACACAGTGCGACATTTTCTACTACGACAACGGCTCGGGCGCGAAAAATGTCAACTGGGATGAACCCACCACCGGCCTAGCCGGTCGCCTCGGCATCACGAAGATGCACAGCATCCCCTACAACTCCCAAGCCCGCGGCATCGTGGAGCGCCGCAACTCTACAGTCCTCCACCGGGCCGCGAAGACGATGATCAGCTATGTCGGCCAGGACATGGACAAAGAGGCGCGACAGTCCGGCTACAAGAAGACCCGCAAGGACATGAAGAAGGCGGCGACGTCGGCCAGGCGAACGATTACCAGGCCGGCGAGCTGTTCTACATGCCGCGCAATTTCAGGACTAACAAGATCTACGGCTTCTCGCCGGTCGAGCAGATCGTGGTGATGATCAACATCGCCCTGCGCCGCGAATGGCACAAGCTGCAGTTCTATACCGAGGGCACGGTGCCCGACGCCCTGGCCGGCGTGCCGGTGACCTGGAACATCAACCAGATCTCCGAATTCCAAGACTATTTCGACTCCCTCCTCGAGCACGACACCGGCCAGCGCCGCAAAGTCCGCTTCGTGCCCGAGACGATCGCCAAGGCGTTCGTCCAGACCAAGGAAGGGGCGCTGAAGGACGAGTTCGACGAGTGGATCGCCCGGTTCGTCTGCTACGCCTTCAGCGTGTCCAGCCAGTGGGCGGTCAAGATGATGAACCGCTCGACGGCCGAGAGCGCCGCGCAGCAGGCTCAGGAAGAAGGCCTGGCCCCCCTGCAGTCCTGGGTGCGCCGGGTCATGAACCGGATCATCGCCCAGGTCTTCAAGCGACCTGACCTGCAGTTCAGATGGAAGGAGGATCAGGCCGTCTCGCCGCAGGAGCAGGCGGCGATCGACGACACCAATCTGAAGAACGGCAGCGCCACCATCAACGAGGTGCGGGCCAACCGCGGGCAGGAAAAGGTCGAGGACGGCGACACGCCGATGATTTACACCGCCACCGGCGCGGTGCCGCTGAAGGACGTGCTGAACCCGCCGCCGCCGCCGGCGCCGCTCAACCAGCTTGGCCACAATGGTGGTCCGGCTCTGGACGATGACAACCAGGTCGACAAGCCGCCGGCGCCGGCGGCCAAGGGCGGCAAGGTCATGAAGAAGGCGGCCGGCGACGAGCAGATGGCCGATGATGTCGACGAGCTGGGCGAGCTGTGGTTGACCTATTTCGAGCACCAGGCCGATCAGGTCACAGGCTATCTGGCTGACCAGGCCGGAGGCGATGACGATCTGGTGCCCGCCGGCTGGAGCGCCGACACCATGGCGATCGGCGCGATCGAGGCGTCGGCGACCGCGGCGGAGCGCTCGGCACTATCGGCCGCCACCACCGAGCTGCTGCAGAAGTCCGGAATCGCCGGCGTCGATGCCGGCCTCGACGCGCTGGCCAAGCGAATGGAGACCGGCGGCGCCCATGCCGGCATCGTGCTGGGGCCGAAAGAGCGCGTCGAGATCACCAACCTGGCGCATCCGGACGCGGTCGAATATGCCCAGACCCGTGGCGCCGCCCTGGTCTCAAAAATCGACGACACCACCCGCGGCCTGCTGCGCAACCTGATCGCCACCGCCCAGACCGAGGGGTGGAGCGTCGCGAAGCTGGCCGACCAGGTCGAGAGCATGGGGGGCTTCGGGCCGGTTCGCGCCGGCATGATCGCCAAGAACGAGCTGGCCGCCTCGTCGATCCGCGGCAACCTGGCCAGCTGGAAGAGGGCGGACGAGCGCTACGGCATCAAGACCAAGAAGCGAGTGATCCTGGGCATCAACGAGGATCACTGCCCGGCCTGCCTGCAGGCGGTACGGGACGGCGCGATCGATCTCGACGACAGCTGGGACGCCGGCGAGGCACCGCCCTTCCATCCGCGATGCGGTTGCGACCTGGTGCCGGTGGTGCAGCGGGACACCGACGAGGCCGACGACATGGCCAAGGCCGGCGGCAACCCCCACCACGACGCCCGGGGGCGCTTCACCAGCGCGCCGGCGCCGGCCGGGCACGACGATCCAGCCCAAGAGCATTCGGCCGGCCTGGCCGCCATGGCCAAGGTCATCGCCACCCACCAGGATCATGACGCCGCCATGCACGTCGCCGGCGTCGGGCCAGTGTCGTTCGTCTGGGGCGAGGAGGGCGACAAAGCCAACAGCTTCAAGGGCGGCTATGGCCTGGCCAAGATCGTCGCGAAACACGGGTCGGAATCCGCTCTGGCGGTGCCCCATACCCTGGCCTATGGCAGCAGCCAGCGCGGCCCCACCCGGGTGGTGGTCGAGCATCAGGAGCACCGCGTCGTGCTGACCAAGGGCGGCAAGGGGCCGGACACCCATTGGGTGCTGACCGCGTATCAGAAGGGAAAGGGAGGCTCCCGGTGAGCCGGCCAGGGGTTAGCCCCGGCCGGCTCTACGCTCGGCGCCGTCTCGAGTTGTCCGGCGGTCCGAGGTGGGAAACCTGATTATAAGCCCGGGTGGGTCTTGCCGCAACCGCCCCGGAGGTCGGGTCATTTCTGTGACCGGGGGTGTGGCCCCGAGGTGGAATAGGCCCGCCAACCGCGCCAGGACCGTTTAAATTCATCTTTAAAAGATTCGGCGCCCCGTCGCGGCAGGTATGGGGTCGACTCGCACCCACGGCCATAAAATCGGCTCGGACGAATCGAGCCTGTTGTCGCCGCGCCGCCATCGTGGCACCGTGACCTTCTTCCCGCACCTGAGAACGGCCGCCCCCCTGACACCTGTCAGGGTGATGCACCATTTCGCCCTTCCCTAATCTCAAGGCTCATTCCGCGTGCCGCCGGTTGCGGCGGCGCGGCTTTTAGGGGCCGTCGAGATCCATGTTGTTCATTCCGCTGCTGAAGGTCGATGCCGCCCGGCGCATCATCATCGCCCGTCTCGATGAAACGCCCGATCGGGCGAACATGGTCTTGGACTATGACTCGTCCAAGCCGGCTTTTCTGGAGTGGTCCCAGACCATGCAGAAGGCCTCGGGCGGCCTGAGCTACGGCAATGTGCGCGAGATGCACGGCCTGAAGGCGGCCGGCCGCGTGGTGCGCCTCGACTGCCTCGACGCCGAGAAGGCGTTCGAGTTCGAAATCGAAGTGCTCGACGACGACACGATGCTGAAGGTCGAGACGGGGGTGCTGACCGGCATCAGCCAGGGCGGCAAGTACGGCCGCAAGTGGCGCGACGGCCCCTATACCCGTTATACCGCCGGCAAGATCAACGAGCTGAGCATCGTGGACCTGCCGTGCAACCCGGGCGGCGCCGTCATGCTGAAAGCGGACGGGACCGAGGTCGCGCTGGAATTCGTGGATGGCGGCCTCGACGCCCAATCGCGCTATGTCGGTTCCCTGCTGGTCGACGCCGAGGATCTGAACGAGTACCGCCAGATCCTGACGGCCCAGGGCGCCGACATGCTGAAGGTGCTGTTCCCCGAGGCCGGCCCCGACGCCATGCTGAAGCGCGACTATGACGCGCAGGAGCGCCTGGCGCTGGCGGCGAAGGGCGAGGCCATGGATGACGGCTCATTCCCGATCGCCGCCCGGGCCGATGTCGAGATCGCGGTGTCGGCCCACGGCTATGCCGCCGACCAGGCCGCCGCGCAGACCTGGATCACCGAGCGCGCCCTGGCGCTCGAGGCGACCGACCTGCTGCCGGAAGGCTGGGCCGGGTCGACCATGCAGAAGGGCCTCGGCAATGTGAGCCGCCTGGCCGAACTGCTGGAGTGCCTGACCTGGCTGGTGTCCGACGCGACCTGGGAGGCCAGCGCCGAGCGCGACGGCTCCAAGGTGCCCGCCCAGCTCGCGGCCTGGGTGAAGCAAGGCACCGTAATCCTCAACGCCATGTCGGCCGAGGAAACCAGCGAAGCCATGGCGGCGCTGCAGGCCCAGGTCGATGCCATCCCGATCGACGCCACGATCGCCGCCGACATGGAAAAGGCCGCCCCCATTCTCGACATGGCCAAGGCGATCGCCGGCGATGCCGGCGTGAGCGCCTTCGTCCAGTCCATCCATGACCAGGCCGCCCAGCTCGGCGCCTGCTGCGCCCATGACGGCGGCGGCTTGACCAACATGGTGAAAATCGCCGGCGACCTGGCCAGCACCCGCGCCCTTCTCGCCGATGTCACGGCCGAGCGCGACGACATGCAAAAGCGCATCCACCAACTCGAGGGCTTGCCCGAGCAGGGCGGCCCCGCGCGCACCAGTGCCACCCCGGGCGCGGTGTCGAAAGGCGCCGACCATGGCCAGGGCCAAGCCGACAAGACCAAAGACATCGCCGCCGAACAGGCCGCGATCGACGCCATGCCGGACGGCCCCGACAAGACCACCGCGCTGGTGCGGCTGGCGATGAAGTCCTAACCCCACGGAGCACTTTTGATGTTCAACCAGGCTGCTGTTACCGAAGAAACGATGAACCTCATGCGCGGTGCTGGCGACACCGCCGAGGATATGATCAAGGCGTGGTTCCAACCGACCGGCGCCACCACCGGCATCCAGAACTATTCGCTGATGAAGCCGGCGCTGTCCCTGTTCCCGGTCATCACGCCGATCATGAACTCGCTGTCCATGTCGGACGACGAACAGCCCGCCGGCGGCATCCAGGCCAACTGGAAGGCGGTCACCGGCATCAACACCACGGGCATGTCGGCGGGCCTCTCGGAAGGCAACCGCGGCGGGGCGATCACCACGAGCACCGCCGACTATTATGCCGCCTACAAGTCCTTCGGCCATGACGACTTCGTCACGGACGAGGCGCGCGACGCCGCCAAGGACTATCTGGACCTCCTGGCCCGGGCCCAGGCGAACCTGCTGTTCGCCGTCCGGATCAGCATGGAGCGCGTCGTGCTGGGCGGTCAGGGCACTTACGCCCTGGCCCGGCCGGCCGCGCCGTCCCTGGCCACCGCCACCACCGGCGGCAGCTTGGGCGCCACCCAGACCATCTCGGTCATCGTCGCCCCGCTGACCCTGTCCGGCTTCCGCAACGGCTCGATCGCCGCCGGCGTCCCGGGCCTGGTCGCGCGCACCAACATGGATGGCTCGATCGACAATTACGGCGGCGGCACCGGCCCGCGCTCGCCGAATGCCACCGTGACCACCGGCGCCGGCGCCACCAACTCGATCACCGCGACCACGCCCGCCACCGCCGGCGTGGTCGCCTGGGCGTGGTTCTGGGGCGCGGCCGGCGCCGAGACCCTGGGCGCGATCACCACCATCAACTCGGTGCTGATCACCGCCGCGGCGACCGGCACCCAGACCGCCGCCTCGCTCGGCGCGGCCGCCACGGACTTCAGCCAGAATTCGCTGGAGTGCGACGGCCTGATCGCCATCAACGCCAAGCAGGGCATGGGCACCTTCACCTACTCGATGCCCACCGGCGCCGCCGGCACCGGGACGCCGCTGACCGCGGATGGCAAGGGCGGCATCGTCGAGTTCGACCTGGTCACCAAATGGATGTGGGACAACCTGCGCCTCGGCCCGAGCGTGATCTACGTCTCCAGCCAGGAACAGGAGAACATCACCCAGAAGGTGCTGTCCTCGCCCAGCGGTTCCGGCGCGCAGCGGTTCGTCATCACCGCCAACCAGGGCAACATCATGGGCGGCGACCTGGTCACGGCCTACCTGAACAAGTTCGGCAACAACTATGACGCCAAGACCGGCCAGGGCGCGAAGGTGGTCCCGATCGTCTGCCACCCGGATCTGGCGCCCGGCACGGTGATCTTCGACACCAACGTGCTGCCCTATCCGCTGAACGACGTGCCCAGCGTCAAGCGGTTCCTGCCGATCCAGAACTGGTTCGCCACTCTGTGGCCGCGCGTCCGGCGCCGCTACGAGTACGGCGTCTATATCCGCGGCGTCCTGCAGCACTTCTTCCCGCCGTCGACGGTGGTCATCAACAACATCGCCAACGGCTAACCGGGCGGGGTGCAAAGGCACCCCCCCACTTTCTGGAGCAAAGAAGCGCAATGAAACTGATGAAGTCGCTGTCGGGCCACACCAGCGTGTCCCACGAGGGCAAGGAGTACAAGCCCAACAAGAAGGGCTTGTTCGAGATCGAGGACGGCCACGTCGTCGCCCTGAAAGCCCACGGTCTCCTGCTGGAAGACGAAGCCGACCAGACCGAGAAGGCCAACCAGGACGCCGCACAGCGCGCCGCCCTCGAGGCCGAGAACGCCGAGCTGAAGCGCCAGCTGGCCGACTCGACGCTGGCCAAGGAAAACGAGGAGCTGAAGAAGCAGCTCGCCGACCTGCAGAAGGCCAAATAAGCCGTGGCGACTGGCGATCTCACCACCCTGGCCAACGTCGAAGCCTTGCTGAAGCTCGCCGCCGGCAACGATGACGAATCGTTGCTGGCCGAGCTGATCACCGAGGCGTCGTCGTTCGCCGAGGACTGGTGCAATCGCCAGTTCGCCCTGCAGGACTACGTCGAGATCCGCGACGGCAACAACAACGTGAAGATGCCGTTCCAGAACCAGCCGGTCGTCTCGATCAATTCCCTCACGATCGACGGCCAGTCGATCCCATTCAGCAGCAGCGCCAGCCAGCCCGGCTATTTCTTCACGCCGAAGCTGCTGATGCTGCGGGGTTATCGGTTCACGCGCGGTCTGGGCAACGTCGAGATCGATCTGCAGGCCGGCTTCGCCGAGATCCCCGCCTCGGTAACCCGAGGGGTCAACGAGATCGTGGCCTATTGCTATCGCGAAGGCGCCCGGATCGGCATGTCGTCCCAGGCGATCGCCGGCGAGACCACCTCCTACATCATCCGCGACATGCCGCCGCGGGCCGCCTCGATCTTGGCGAACTACCGCCGGGTGGCCCCGATATGAGCGTCGAGGTCGAAAGCGTCGGCATCGAGGAGGCCATCGCCCACTTCCAGCAGATCCCGGCCGAGGTGCGCCTGGCGCTCGAGGCCCAGGTCCACATGGAGGCCCTGCACCTGGTCGAGGTCATCAAGGATGAGTACCTGTCCGGCCAGGTGCTGGGCATTCGCAGCGGCCGTTTGCGCCGCTCGGTCCATGAACTCGAGCTGCACGCCGGCGGCGACAGCGTCGAGGCGGCGGTGGGCGTCAATCTCGGTGATGCGGGCTATGCCGGGTTCTGGGAATACGGCTTCACCGGCACCGAGGACGTGAGGGAACACCTTCGGGAAATCACCCAGGCTTTCGGCCGCCCGATCTCGCCGCGTGAAGTCGTGGTGCGGCAGCACACCCGCCAGGTCGACCAGGCGCCTCGGTCCTATCTGCGTGCCGCCCTGGCGGCGGAGGCGGCCGGCATCATCGAACGCATCAAGGCCGCAGCTCTGCGCGCCGCAGGAGGAGAGAACTGATGGTCCGCGAGACCTATTACACCGCCCTGTTCAATCTGCTGATGACCCTGTCGGGGACGCAGTTCAAGACGGTGTCCCGCAAGCTGAGGCTGCCGGCCAACATGAACCCGGCCGATTATGACGCCCTGTTCATGACGGTCGACAAGCAGCCCATCAAGCAGCAGCTGGGGCTCCCGGCCGTCCACACGCTCGGCGCCCAGCTGACGATCTACGTCAGCAACACCGACGACAAGGTCTCGGCCGATCCGAAGCTCAACGCGGCGATCGACGCTGTCGAGAAGGTGCTCAAGCCGTGCGGCCTGCCGACCCAGACCCTCGGCGGCCTGGTGCAGAACTGCTGGATCGAAGGGACGATCGAGGTCTTCTCCGGGTCGAACTCGCAGTTCGCCGCCGCCGTCATCCCCGTGAAAATCCTCGTCCCCTGAAAGGAAACCCGAGCAGCGCCGCGCAAGGTCTGCAGCTGATCGGTGGTGACGCCGATGCCGACCGCACTGCGGCTGATCTCAGCGCCCAGCCGCCCCCATTCGGTCGCTAACGCCGCGACTGCGGCGACACTGCCGACGCCGGCAACGGCAGCCAGCGGCGCGGCGATCGCCGACACCTTGCTGGCCACATCGCCGGCGGCGCGACCGACGTCACCCATGCCCCGGGCGACGCGGTCGAACCCCATTTCTTTACCGAAGCGCCCGACAGCAGCCTGCACCTGGCCGATCGGCCTGGTCAGTTGGCTGAAGGACGCATTGACCTTGCGGACGGTCGCCGTCGCGCGATCGACAGCCGCGATCACGATTTGGAACTGATTGGCCATCGGGATTACGGCTCCGCCGCCTTCTTGAGAAGAAGCGCCTGGCTATTCCACCAGAGTAATTCAGTCCAGGTGAGGCCCCACGCATCGCGGGGGCCCCAGCCGTAGAACTTGGTCAAACCGGCGAGGACTAGCTGCCAGTTTTTTGGTCGTTGGAAAAAAAACCGGAGACGTAGCTCATCGCCTCGTTGAAGTCCCGGATCGACATTTTTCCGATCTCGCCCTCGGTGATCCCGGAGACCAGCGAAATCAGCAGGATGTTCGAGCCCTGCGAGCTTTTCTCGGCCCGCTTGCTGACCTGCTCGATCTCATAGGCCGTCGGCTCGCGCAGCGTGATCGTTTTGATCTCGCGGTCCTGCAGCTTGATCGGCTTGCGCAGGGTGAGGGACTTTTCTTCCTCGGGGATGGCCGAGGCGCCGTTTTCGGTGCTCATGGTCTCAGTTCTCCGTCACGCTGCCCTGGAAGCCTTCCCAGCGCACCTCCAAGGTGCCCTCTTCCGACTTCACTTCCTGCGCATCGCCGACCGTCCACATATTGCGGCCGATGATCAGCTTGCCGTTGGCGAGCTGGGCAGAAATCGTGTTGTTGGTCATGGCGTTGAAATCCGCCACGGTCAGGCCGCCGGAGTCGCGGATGGTCGCCACGATATAGGGCGCCATCGGCTTCTCTTTGTAGCCGTGGACGGCATCCATGCCGGACAACGTCTCACGCGAGACACTGCCCGGGTTGTAGGCGAAATCGCCCGAGACGGAATAGGCGACCCCGTCAATGGTCAGGCTCGCCGTACCCGCGAGCCGGTTGGTGGTATCGGCCATAAAGGTCGCTCCTTTCGCCGGTCCAAGGGCGACTGATCGTGGCGGTCAACTGGGACGCGATGGTCCTGGGGCCGCTGATGGGCGTGTTCGGCGAGCCGGCGACCTACCTGCCGGCCGCCGGCGGCTCCTACTTGATCACGGGTGTCTTCGACGAAGCCTACCGTGAATTGGAGCTGATCGACGGCGCCAGCGCGATCACCACGGAACTTCCCGTTCTGGGTGTTCGCCTGGCGGCCTTCCCGGTGCCGCCTGTCCAAAACGACCGCGTCTCGGTCGCTAGCGTCAACACGACCTATGTGGTCCGCGAGGTTCGTCCGGACGGCCACGGATACGCAAAGCTGATGCTGAACTTCGTGAGTTCGCCATGACGGTCACTCGCACAGCGGGCCTGCTGGCCCTTGTCCAGACCATTCTGACCGGCAGCACCGCGGCCGGTCAGAATGTCTTCGTTCCTGGCGACTGGCCGACCTGGGCGGGGGAATTTCCCCTCCTATTCTGCCAGGCTATCCGGGAGCAGAAGGTGCAGCAGGGTAGGTCTGGCCTCAATTTCGAGGTCACCACGACGATCCGGGTCACCGGCCGCGTGGCAGCGCCAGCGCAGGCCGCCGATCTCGGCGCTTCGGTTGCCGAGGGCGAGGCCTGGTCGCTTGCCCAGCAGGTCGAGGTCGCCATCATCAATGCGCCGGCGCTGATGCCGCTCCTATCTCAGTTCCCCTTCGTTGACACCCAGATCAAGGTGAGCGCGGAGGGCAGGGAGCACTTCGCCGAGTTCGTCATGGATATCGGCATGCTGTTTTATCAGGGCTGGGAGGCTTTCTGTCAGCCCCCGACCGAAACTCTGACCGAGGTTACCGTCACCACGGATCTGACCAACGTCTTCGACCCGGCCGGCACCTATCCGGACGGGCTGTTCCCCCAGGCTGTCACCCCCGCGCCGCGGACGTCCGGACCGGACGGACGGGCCGAGGGCAACGGCCTCGACATCATTCTCCCGCAACAGGAGTGACGCATGTTCGTCAAACCCGCCGACGGTCTCAGCGTGCGAGACCCGGTCAAGCTCGACCTTTTGCCGCCGGAGGGCCGGGAAGTTCCCGACGGCGATCTTTACTGGCAGCGCCGCCTCGACTGCGGCGACTGCGTCATCGCGAACGCCGTTCGCGCGACCAAGCCCGCGGCGCCGAAGCCGGCGCTCGCTGAAGGGAGCACCAAGGAATGACTACCATCCCGTTCCAGCACATTCCGAGCAATATCCGGGTGCCGCTGTTCTATGGCGAAGTCAGCAACAGCCAGGCCAACACCGGCGGCACCAACCAGCGCGCGCTGCTGATCGGCCAGATCCTCGCCACGGGCGCCGCCGCTCCGAATGTACCGCTGCGCAGCCAGGGGCCTGCCGACGCCATCCTGCAGGGCGGCAACGGCTCGATCCTGGCCCTGATGGCCAACGCCTATTTCGACAACGACGAGTTCGGCGAGGTCTGGTATCTGCCGCTCAGCGATGCCGGTGGTGCCGTCGCCGCGACCGGTTCGATCAACATCACCGCCGCCCCGACGGCTGCGGGCACGCTGTCGGTCTATATCAAGGGTCAGCTCGTCGCCGTGCCGATCACGGCCGCTGAGACGCCGGCGGCGATCGCCACCGCGCTCGCTGCCGCGATCAACGCGCCCGGCAATCTGCCGGTCAATGCTACGGTCGACGGCACCACGCCCAGCAAGGTCGACCTGGTCGCCAAGAATGCCGGTCTGGTCGGTAACGATATCGACGTTCGCCTGAACTATCAGGGCGCCGCTGCCGGCGAGGTGACGCCGACTGGCATGACGGTGACGATCACCGCCATGGCAAACGGTGCCACCAACCCGACGCTGACGACCGGCCTGGCCAATTTGCTGGACATGCCCTTCGACTTCATCGCGTGCTCGTTGACCGATGCCGCCTCTATGACGGCGCTGCAGGCGTTCCTGAGCGATACCACGGGCCGGTGGAGCTGGCAGCAGCAGGTCTACGGCCATGTCTTCTACGCATACCGGGGCACCGGTGCGTCGCAGACCACCTTTGGCGTGACCCGCAACAACCAGCATGAGTCGGTGATGGGTTTCTACGACTCGCCCTCGGCTGCCTGGGAATGGTCGGCGGCGATCGCCGGCGCCGTCGCGCAGAGCGTCCGGGCCGATGCGGCGCTGCCGCTGCAGACCCTGCCGGTTTATGGCGTGCTCGCGCCGCCGCTGGCGTCCCGTTTCAATCTCGCCGAGCGGAACATCCTGCTGTATGACGGGATCTCGACCTTCACGGTCGATCAGAGCGGGCAGATCTATCTGGAAAACGTGATTACCACGTACCAGACCAATGCCTTCGGCCAGGCTGACACCAGCTATCTGCAGGTCGAAACCCTCTTCACCCTGATGTTCGTTCTGCGGGCCATGGCCACCATGGTCACGTCGAAGTACGCCCGGGTGAAGCTGGCCGCCGACGGCACGCGGATCGCGCCCGGCTCGGCGATCGTCACGCCCAGCACGATCAAGGCGGACATCATCGCCAAGTATCAGGAGCTGGAGCAGGACGGCTATGTGCAGAACAGCGCCGCCTTCGCCAAGGCGGTGATCGTCCAGCAGAACGCCACCAACCCGAACCGCATCGACGTGCTGTGGCCCGGCACGCTGATCGACCAGCTGCGCATCTTCGCGCTGCTGGCGCAGTTCCGCCTTAGCTAAACCGCGGTGGCGGCCTGGAGCACGCCGCGCCATCGTTGGACGCTGACCTTCAACCTTCTGCGACAGGGCTTTTTCCTGGGTGAGGACCTGGCCGAGATGGCGGAGTTGTTCGGGTTCTACTGCGCCCGCAACGCCGGCTTCGACAGCTTCCTCTACCAGGTCGGCGATGACAATTCGGTCACCGACCAGGTCATCGGGGTGACCGATGGGCTGAACACGGGTTTTCAGGCTTACAAGTCGTTCGGCGACCTGGTCGAGCCTTGCTATGCCATCAAGGCGGTGACCAGCGTCACTTGCAACGGGATCACCACCCAGAACCCGGTGTTCAACCCCTGGGGCTATACCGGCCTGTCCGGCGGTCCCGGCTTCATCTTCCTGCCCAGCGTCTATCCGGCTGGGCATCAGATTACGGCGACCTTCTCCTACTACTACCCCTGCCGGTTCGATGCGGATTCCTGCGATTTCGAGGAATTCGGCCAAGGCCTTTACAAGGTCAACCAGCTCACTTTTACGAGCATTAAATAATGAAGATCTGGCTCTTCCAGTTCGCCGACCAGGCGTGCCCCCTGCAGAGCGCGCGCGTTGCCGCTCCCGATCGCATCCAGGCCTGCGCGGCCATGCAGGTCATGCTGGTCGCCCTGCAGCTCGACATCGCCCTCGATGGCGCCCGGCCGCGCCCGGCCGAGGCCGTCGTCCTGTCGTATCTCGGTGAAGGCGACTATCCGGCCGCGCTGATCATCTCGGCGATGAGCCGCACCGGCGAGACCGTCAGCAATGAGGTTGCCCGATGAAGCCTGTCGCACCCGAGCTGCTGAGCCTGCTGGCGACCCGCCAGTTCTTCGCGGCCGACCTTTACACCATCACCCTGGTGACGGGAGAAACGCTGCGCTACTGCGGCGGCGATGCCGACATCACCTGCAACGGCTTCCTTTTCTCGGCCGGCGGGATGATCGGCCCCTATTGGGACCGCAGCGACAACAAGGCGAAGTGCCATTGGAAAGTCGGGGTGGATGTCGACAGCCTGATCATCGACATGCTGCCTGGGTCTGCCACCGTGCTGGGCGTGCCGATTCTGCAGGCGATCCTCAGCGGCGTGTTCGATGACGCGGAATTCACCCTCGATCGCGTCTACATGCCCACCTGGGGCGACACCCGCCGCGGCTTCATCCGCCTGTTCGTCGGCCGGGTCGCCGAGGTCGATGTGAGCCGCAGCATCGCCACCTTCACCATCACCTCGCACCTCGAGCTGCTGAACATCCAGATGCCCCGGAACCTCTATCAGGCCGGATGCGTCAACACCCTCGGCGATCAGGCCTGCGGCGTGGATATCAGCCAATATATGTCGACCGGCATCGTAGCGGCGGGATCGACCGTCGCCGGCGTGATGGCGACGATCGCCGGCCAGTTCCAGCAGGGCTATTTCGACCTCGGGACGCTGACCTTCACCAGCGGCCAGTACCAAGGCCAGACCTTCACGGTCAAACAGGTGTCCTATGGGGCACCCTCGGTCATCAACCTGCTGGGCTTCCTGCCGGCGCCGCCAGCCGCCGGCGACAGCTTCAATATCTACGCGGGTTGCGACAAGTCCTGCGACCTGCCGCTGACCGTCAATGGCATCATGACCGAGGGGCAGAACAACCTCGATCTGGTCAACGGGAGCGCCGGCTCGACCGCGCTGATCGGCTACACGATCACCGGCTATGGCATCCCCGCCGGCGGCTACACCGTCACCGGCTATGAGTCCGGTGCGCCTGGCACCCCGCCGGTGCCGACCAACGGCGCGCTGCTGCTGTCGGGCACCTTCCAGACCTCCTCGGTCGGGCAGAGCCACATTTACACCCTCACCAAGCCTGGCCTGGTCCTGAACGGGTGCTCCAAGTTCAACAATCTGGCGCGGTTCCGGGGCTTTCCCTTTGTTCCCGCGCCGAGCACGGCAGCCTGACATGCAGTACGCCGCCGAGCGCGCCGCCGTGATCGCCGAGGCAAAGACCTGGGTCGGAACGCCTTACCACCATGCCGGCCAGGTCAAAGGCGCGGGCGTGGACTGCCTGACCTTGCTCGCTTGCGTCTATGCCAACGCGGGCGTGATAGACCGGCCGACCATCCCCTATTACACGCGGGATTGGTATTTGCACCGTGAGGAAGAGTTGTATCTGGGCGGTGTCATGCAGTTCTGCGACCAGGTCGAGGAACTGCTGCCGGCCGACATCGCCGTCTGGAAGATCGGCCGCTGCTACTCCCACGGCGCCATCGTCGTGGACTGGCCGCTGATCATCCATGCCCATGTCGGCCGCGGGACTTACCTCGAGAACGTCGACCAGGCGCCCAACCTCACGCAGAACCGCGCGATCGCCGGCAGCGTGGGCGCCCCGGTCAAGTTCTTCCGCCTGAAGAGGTGGATGTAATGGCCGGTGTACTCGGGGGAAACAAGCCAAAGGCGCCGGCCTATACCGGCCTGCAGCTGAACACTTCGGCTTACGGGCTGCCGGTGCCGATCGTCATCGGCCGCACCAGGATTGCGCCGAATGTCGGCTGGTTCGAGAACATGCAGTTGCACCCGGGCAAGCAGCCCGGCAAGGGCACCGGCAGCAGCTCGACCGGCACCCAGGACAATTACACCGTCGATCTGATCCTCATGCTCTGCGAGGGGCCGATCTCGGGCGTCGGCACCATCTGGCAGAACGGGAACAACAACGTCACCAACCTGGCCACGCTGGTGATGAATTTCAGCGCCGGCAACTACGGCCAGCCTGTCTGGCCCTATCTCGAGCAGAACTATCCGAACCAGGCGCTGGGCTACAGCGGCTTCTCGTTCCTCTACCAGGCCGGCTACAGCTTGGGGAACACGTCGGCGCTCCCGAACTGGGGCATCGAAGCTTATGGCTTTTTGGAGGGGACGGCGCCGAACGGCATCGATGCCGATCCCAGCCAGGCGATCCCGCTGCTGCTGTCGAACCCGTCGTTCGGCGCCGGCTTCCCTGCCGATCGGATCGGCGAGCTGGTCACGCAGAGCGAGACCCACGTCGTCCCGGCCGGGACTGCGCCCTCGGTCGCCGTCACGGCGAATTGGGTTTACAACCTGTGTGTCGTCGACGACGCCGGCGAGCTTTATACCTGCGTCGCGCCTGGCGTGACGCCTGGCCCGGATCAGTACAGCTTCGTGAACGGCACCTACACCTTCGCCCCGTCCAGCGCGGGGAAGTCGGTGACGATCCGGTTCGCCAGCAATGCCGGTCTCGCGACCTACCAATCCTATGCGCTGGCGCTCGGGCTCTGGATCTCGCCGGCCTATACCTCGCAGCAGGCGGCGGCGTCGATGATCAACGACATCGCCACCTTGACCAATTCGGCCATCGTCTGGTCGGCTGGCTCCTTGAGCGTGAAGCCTTACGGCACCGTCGATGTCACCGGCAACGGCTACACCTACCAGGCCCAGACTGCGCCGCTCTTCTCCCTCACGGATGACGATTTCCTGCCGAACCAGGGATCGAGCAGCAGCTCGACCGACGATCCGGTTGTGGTGACCAGGACGCGGTCGTCGGATCAGTTCAACGATGTCCAGCTCGAGGTGCTCGACCGGGGCAATCAATACGCTCCGGTGCCGGTCGACGTCGACGACCCGGCGCGGATCACAGCCCGCGGCTATCGCCCCCAGGGCAGCCAACAGGCCCACATCTTCTCCGATCCGGTCGCCGGACACACCGCCGCCCAGCTGCTGCTGCAGCGGCAATTTGTCCGGAACGGGGGCACCTTCACGGTGGACGAGCGCTATTGCGTCCTCGACGGCATGGACATCATCGGCATCACCGACCAGGCCCTGGGATGGAATGACCATTGGGTGCAGCTGGTCGAGGGGACCGAGAACGACGACGGCAGCTGGACGCTGATCGCCGATCAGTACCCGACCGGGACTGGGGCGCCGGCCAGCTATTCGGTCAATGTCGGCCAGCCGCGGCCGATCGACCAGAACCAGCTGGCGGCGCCCGTGAACCTGCCGGTCATCTTCGAGCCCTCGGCCGACCTCACCCAGGCCGGTGCCCAGATCTGGGTTGGCGTGTCGGGCGGCAACAACGGCGTGTTCGATCCGAACTGGGGCGGCGCCGATGTGCTGGTCTCGGCCGACAACGTCGAATACGAGAACATCGGCACCATCAAGCGGGCCGCTTGCCAGGGCTATCTCACTGCCGCACTGGCGGCGCCGGCGGGCGCCAATCCGGACGAGACGAGTTCGCTGTCGGTCGACCTCACGGAAAGCGCCGGCACACTGATCACCGCGACCCAGGCGGACGCTGCTGCAGGCCGGACGCTCTGCTGGGTCGACGGCGAAATCATCGCCTATGCGACCGCCACGCTCACGGGCCAGAACCAGTACACCCTGACCTATCTGGAGCGTGGCCTCTACGGAACGACGCCGGCCGCGCACCCGGCTGGAACCGCCTTTCTTCGGCTGAACGATGCCGTCTTCAAGTACGGCCTGCCCAAGGAGAATGTCGGCGCGCCGATCTGGCTCAAGTTCATTTCGTTCAACATCTATGGTGAAGGTCGCGGCGACCAATCGACCGCCGTCGCCTACAGCCTGACGCCGACCGGCAACGGGTTCTTCGTCGCGCCGCCGACCGACCTGCAGGCCTCCCAGGCCGTGGTGTCTTCGTCCCTCGGAATGCGCGTCGATATCACCGTCACCTGGACCGCCAGCGCCACCAGCTGGGTCTCGGACTACCAGGTGTCCTATCAGATGGGCAACGGTGCCTGGACGACCTTCACCACCGGCGGCCAGCCGGCGGCCGACATCCCCAATGTCCTCGAGGCCGTCTACACCATCAAAGTCGTGGCGGTCGGCATGGGTCTGACCTCCGAGCCGGTCGAGATTACCTGGGACGTGACCACCGACAGCCTCTCGCTCCCGGCCGTCACGGGCCTGGAGCTGACCGGCCAGGCCAATGGGGCGGAGTTCGTCGGCCAGGACGCCCATTTCGACTGGCGCATGAACTCGTCCTATGGCAGCTCGGAAGCCCTGACGGCGAGCAACAGCGCCGGTTCCAACTATCTCGATTCCTGGTTCGCCAACTATCGCGTGACGATCTTCGATAGCGCCAACAACGCGCTCCGGACCGAGACCGTCACAGATCCTTCCTACGTCTACACCTTCGAGAAAAACGCGTCTGATCCGGGCGGCCCGCACCGCTCCTTCCGGATCGAGGTGGTGTGGACGGACAAGCTCAATCGTGTGTCGGCGCCGGCGTCGATCACGGTCAGCAATCCGGCGCCGTCGTTCCCCACCAAGATCGTGCCGCTGTCGGCCTTCAAGACCGTCTCGGTGCAATACCAGCCGCCGGCCGATCTGGACTATGCCGGCACGCTGGTTTTCATGCAGACCGAGTCATTCGGCGGCGCTGATCCGGACCCGTCCACCCTGGTCTATGACGGCACCGACACGCTGGTGAATATCCCGACCGCCGCCGCGGGCACGCAATATTTCCTGGTGCTGGCGTCATATGACAGCTTCGGAAAGTCCGGGCTGAACTACTCGTCGGAATACACCACCACCACTGCCCTGGTGGGCTCGACCGACATCGCCACAGCGGCGATCACCACCCAGCAGCTGGACCAGGATCTCAACAGCGCGATCGACCTGGTCACGGCCGGCCCGGAAACGCCTGGCTCCCTGCAGGCGGCGCTGGCGTCGATCCTGACCCTGGGCGACCAGTACACCCAGATCAACGACACCGTCGAAAGCCTCTCGGTGACGGTCGGGGGCAATACCGCCACCATCACCAACGAGCAGAGCGTCCGCGCCGCGGCCGACAAGGCCAACGCCTCGGCGATCTCGGCCTTGTCCGCGCTGGTGGGGAATAGCTATGCCACGATCACCCAGCTCAACAGCGCGATCGCGACGGCCGAGCAGGCAGCCACTCAGCAGGTCAACACGCTCTCGGCCAGCCTGGGCGGAACTTATGCCACCTTCACCACGGTCAATCAGGCGATCGCCGGCATTAACGCCTCGTCGTCGACCTTCCTGCAGCAGCTCAATTCCACGGTCGGGAGCGCCACCACCTCGATCCAGCAGCAGGCCAGCACCATCAACGGCCTGACCGCCCAATACACGGTGAAGATCGATGCCAACGGCCATGTCGCCGGCTTCGGCCTGGCCAGCACGCCCGTCAATGGCACGCCTTTCAGCTCCTTCGTGGTGAACGTCGACGACTTCGCCGTGGCCGCGCCCGGCGCCACCAGCTTCGCCCTCGAGGTCGTCAATGGGGTGGTGACCATCCCGAACGCGGCCATTCAGAACGCTGCGATCACCAACGCCAAGATCGGCAACCTGGCGGTCGATAATTCGAATATCGCCGCCGGGGCGGCCACGGTCGCCGGCAGCGTCAACATCGGCGCCACCACGGGCACCGGCGGCTACGTCAACGTGGCCACCACCTGGATCACCCTCAAGAGCGCGGCGACCGTAGTTCTCCAGGCGAGCTGGGGCTGCAATTACGACAGCGGTTTCGGGAACACCAACCAGCAGTTCTTCGGGCAGATCTTCGGCAATACGAACGCGACCGGGCCTGTCCTTCATACCGGCGTCGCTACTACCCAGACCCCGGCCTACATGTGGTCGACCACCCTGCCTCAGGGCACCTACGAGGTGGTCTTCTGGTGGCAGGCCGACAACAGCCACGTCCAGATCCTCGCCGGATCGATGGCCGTTATTGCGAGCCAGAAATAGCCATGACGATGATTCACCAGGTCGCCTACGACGCCACCGGCAAGATCCGCTTCTCCTCGAGCTGTGCCGCGCTGATGGATATTGCCCATATCTCGCCCGAGCTGAAGGTGCTGCAGATCGACGCCCCTCTCGATCCGAACGCCCACTATGTGAGCGGGGATGTCGTGGTCGAGCGGCCAACCCTGCCGCGGTTCGACAAGCTGAAGCTGGTGTCCGGCCAGGTCGCCACTCTGACCGGCCTGCCCAACCCCTCGAGTGTCACCGTCAACGGCGTCACCCACCAGGTGACGGACGGCGAGGTGGTGCTGCCCTGGGCCGGGATCGGCCGCTTCAACATCCAGATCCAGGCCTGGCCCTATATGGACTACTCGGTGGTGATCGAATGCGCCTGACCGTAGCGCCTTGCGTCGAGCACATCCGCACCGCGCGGCAGGCGGCCTATCTGGCGGCCTGGCCGATCCACGCGCAGCTCGAGGCGCATGCCGAGGCCGCCGCCGGCCGGCCCGAAAAGCTCCAGAAAATGAACGCGGACTTCGCGGAGATCCGCGCCGCCCATCCGCTCCCAGGAGACAGCAATGCAGTATAGGACCGGGACGGTCACCGTCACCAATGGCAGCAACGTCGTCGCCGGCACGGGCACGGCCTGGCTGGGCCAGGTCGAGGACGGCGACCTCTTCTTCGTTGCCGGCGACAACGTGGTCTATGAGGTTTCTTCCGTCCCAGCCAATGGATCACTCACCCTCTCGACGCCCTATGAGGGTGTCGGGGCGGCGGGGGCTTCCTATGCCATAAGCCGCGATTTTACGCCGCTTTGCGGGTTCCCTTATCCCGATGCCAACGACATCGGCACCGCGCTGCTGTTCCGGCGGGCCATGATGGCGCTCGACACGGCGGTCAATGCCACGGTGAAGGGGTCTCCGTCCGTCCAGAGCATCACCACCACTGTGCCGCCGGCGACGGCGTCGGCCAGCGAATTCTGGGTCGTGCCCCCGGGCGCGACCGGCGCCTGGGCCGGGCAGACCAACAATCTGGCCCAGCTCGTCGGGTCTGTGTGGGCCTTCACCGCGCCCGAGCCAGGCAACCGGGTCTGGGTGCTGGATCAGACGCTGGAGATGCTCTTCACCGGCACGGCCTGGGTCGATAGCACCGCCGGCTTGCCCCAGGTGCTGGCGGCGGTCACCTCGGCCCAAACCGCGGCGACCACGGCCACCACGGCGTTGACCCAAGTCCAGGCGGCGGTGACCACCGTTTCTCAAGATGTCACCGCGGCGGCCGGCAGCGCGACGACAGCAACCACGGCAGCCACAGCGGCGGCCACGTCCGCGACCAATGCCGCCGGATCTGCCACCACGGCCCAAACTGCCGAGACCGCTGCGCAAGCTGCCCAGACTGCGGCCAGCACCAGCGCGACGGCAGCGGCGGCCAGCGCTGCCGATGCTGAGACCTCAGCAATCTCGGCCGAGGGGGCGGTGACCTCGGCGTCTGGGTATGCGACCGCCGCCCAGGTCAGCGCCACGGCGGCGGCTGCCAGCGCCACGACGGCCGGAACCTACGCCACCACCGCCGGCACAGCCGCCACCGGCGCCGCCAATTCGGCCGCCGCTGCAGCGAATTCGGCAACCACCTCTAACTCGGCCGCCCTGGCTGCTACGGCGTCCGAGAACAATGCAGCCACGTCGGCCACTCAGGCGGCGACCTCGGCGACGGCCGCTTTGACCAGCCAGGGTGGGGCCCAAGCGAGTGCCACGGCTGCCGCCCAATCAGAGACCGATGCCGCCAGCTCGGCCCAGATCTCCGAGGCCTACGCGACCACGCCGCACAACGTCCAGGTCGCGCCCGGCGCCTACAGCTCCCTGCACTGGGCCACCGAGGCGGCGCAATCGGCGGCGCAGGCGGCACTGATCGCCGGGGGCAACAACATCGGCTCGTTCGGCGACGGCTCCAACTTGCGCTACTCGGCCGCTGCGCCCAGCTCCCTCTTCAACCTGACGCAGGGGAGCGGCATCACGCTGGCCTGGGCGGGCAACGGGGTCACCTTCTCGGCCAACCCGTCCCAGATCGATCACCAGGCGCTGCTTCACGCCGGCACGCTCACGCACGCCCAGATCGACAGCTCGATCAACTCGCTGAACACCACGATCACCACGCTGGCGCCGAAGGCGACAACGCTGGCGGGTTACGGGATCACGGACGCGGTCAATGTCAGCTTGCTGGCCGCCGCAAACGGCGTTGCCACGCTCGGCGCGGATGGCAAGGTGCTGGCGGCGCAGCTTCCCGCTTTCACCATCAACGAGGTCTATCCCGTTGCCAGCCAGGCCGCGATGCTGGCGCTTGCGGCGAACGTCGGCGATGTCGCCGTAAGGTCGGATCTGGGCGTGAGCTTCATGCTGTCTCAGACGCCCGCGACGACCCTGGCGAACTGGGTCGAGATGTCGACGCCGAACCAGGTCACCTCGGTCGCCGGGCGTCAAGGAACCATCACTCTGACCTTCGCGGACATCGGTGGCCTTGCCACCGTCGCCTCGACGGGCAGCTATGCCAGCCTGACCGGCCTGCCGACGCTCGGCACCGCTGCGGCGCTCAATGCCGGGACGGCCGCCACCAACCTCGTCCAGCTCGATAGCCAGGCCCGCTTGCCGGCCGTCGATGGAAGCCAGCTCACCAACGTTACCGCCATCGACAGCACGGCGCGCAGCCGCGCGGTGGCTATGGCCATCATTTTCGCATAGGGGATCAGATGACTTTCGCGAACGCTTCCGGCAGCCTCACGGCAACCACCGACAACGTGATCTATACCGAGCCGGGCACTCAACAGGGCTCGGTTCACACGCTTTCCCTGTCCAACTCCACGGCCACCGCGATCGCCATCGACATCAAGCTGATGTCCTATGCGGCCCAGACCACTACCACGATCTTCGACCAGATCTCGGTGGCGAAGGGCACGCCGTGGGTCGCGCCGAAGGCGATCGACCTGATGCCGGGCGATCAGCTGCTGGCCAACCCCAGCGCGGCCGGCATCCATTACCACGTCTCGGCCTATGTCGACGCCACCAGCGGCGCGAGCACCTTCAATCCGCGCGGCGCCTGGTCGGCGGCGTCGAACTATGCCGCCATGGACCTGATCTCCTACAACGGGGGCTCCTGGGTCGCCCTGACGGCCAATACCAACCAGGCCCCAGCCGCCGGGCAATATTGGATGAACATCGCCAGCCAGGGGCCGCAAGGCACGGCGGGCACCAATGGCACAGGCACCGTGAACGGTCCGGCGAACTCGACGACCGGCAACATTCCGACCTATTCCGATACCACCGGCAAGAACCTCGGCGCCGGGCTGGCTGTCGGCAATGTGGCCAACGGCATCCCCCAGCTCGACGCGAATGGCTGCCAGAAGATGATCGGCGAGTATTACACCGTCGCGGCCAAGGGGACGCAGTCCAGCGGGACGCAGACCTTCACCGTCTCCGCGGGCGCCGTCCAGTCTATCACCGTGGGCGGAGCGCTGACGGTGGCGTTGGCCGGCTGGCCGGCGGCGGGAAACGAGGCGCTTCTGATGCTGAAGATCACCAACGGTGGCTCGGCCGTCGTGACCTGGCCGGCCGGCATCAACTGGATGAAGACGGACGGCAGCGGCACCTACACCACCACGTTCCCCTATACCCTGCAGACCACCGGCGTCGACTTCGCCCTGCTGTGGTCCGATGATGGCGGCACGACCGTCTACGGCAAGGTGCTGCGATGAGCCTCCTCTCCGCGCTGCTGGCGGCTGGCACCGGCACGCCGGGGACCATGATCGAGGATGTGTTCGCGGCGACGGCCTATGTCGGCGACGGATCGACCTCGGCCGTTCACTGCGGCGTTGATCTTGTCGATAAGGGCGGGATGGTCTGGATCATGGACCGCACCACGGCCCAGAGCCCGCAGGTCTACGACACCATCCGCGGCGCGGGCATCTCCATGCAAAGCAACTCAACGGCCCTGCAGGCTGGCCCTCTGGGTCTCACGTCATTTACGAGCGACGGCTACACCGCGGGCAACAATGCCGCCACGGGAAAGAGCGGCGACAAGTATATCGGCTACGCTTTCCGCAAGGCGTCAAAGTTCTTCGATGTCGTCCAGTACATCGGGGATGGCACCTCGGGCCGGAAGATCACTCACGGGCTCGCAATTGCCCCCGGTCTCGTCGTGGTCAAGCGATACGACAACGCCGGCTCCTGGATTGCAGCTCACCGATCGGCCACGGGCGAGATGGCGCTGGAGAGCACCGCGGTCGCGGCAGCATCTTTCACTTCGGTCACGGCGACTTCGGCGCAGGACATCACGATCGCCAGCTCGGCCAATCTGTCGGGTGCCTATTATGTGGCCTACCTGTGGGCGCATGACACCTCGAACAGCGGTATAATCCAATGCGGGAGCTATGCCGGAAACGGCCTGGCTGCCGGACCCACCGTCAACCTCGGGTGGGAGCCCCAATTCATCATGGTGAAGAGGTCGACGGGGTCTTCCTCCGACTGGTTTATCTTCGACGCATCAAGGAGCCTTCCTGGCGCGGGGCCAACGGGCGCTCGCGAGATGCGCCCCAACCAGACGTCGTCGGAAGGCCAGTACTTCGGTGGGGCGACCGTGAATGTCAGTCCTACCGGCTTCCAAATCGTTCTCGTCGATGCCACCATCAATGCTTCTGGAGCGACCTATTGCTATATGGCGATACGACGCGGGCCGATGCGTACGCCTACCGCGGGCACCCAGGTCTTCAACGTCAAGTCCCAGGGGGTGTCGACCACGAAGATCACAGCGGGCTTCCCGATCGATCTCGTCATCGAGGCGCAGTTCCCCACCCCCCAGTCGGGCGAACATGCCGCAGTGTCCAGCCGGCTTTGCGGTAGCGGCCAGTTTTTGCAAACCGACGCGTCGGCGGTAGAGGCCTCGAATACCGGAGGCGCCTCATTCGACATCAACGATGGGTTCACGCAATCGAGCTTCTTCGCCTCCAGCTCCTTCATCGCCTGGATGTTCCGGCGCGCGCCGAACTTCCTTGACGTGGCGTGCTGGAAAAGCGCCGGCACGACCAACCAGAGAGTGCCCTTTATGGGCCTCGGGGCTGTCCCAGAACTGATCCTGACTAAAACGCGGGACACGACAATAAAATCCTGGTCTGTCTATTACGCAGCAGGAGGCGTGAACAGCCTACTCATCCTGAACAACAATGCAGCGGTGACCACTCAGGCCGGTGCATATGGCACGACTCCACCAACCGCTTCCGATTTCGGTATCGACTCGACCGCTTTGGGCACCGGCACCAACATGGAATCGATACTGTTCGCTTCGTGCCCCGGCGTATCAAAGGTGGGCACCTACACGGGCGATGGAACTTCTAACTCATCGCACCTAATCACGACTGGCTTTAGCCCTCGCTTCTTCATGGTCAAGCGGCTCGACGCAACCGGCGATTGGATCGTTTTCGACAGCGTGCAAGGCATCACCACCGGCAACGACAGTTATCTGACACTTAACACCGAGGCGTCCCAGGTCACTTCGGTGGACAGTGTGAGCCCCAACGCCGCGGGTATCTTCGTCAATCAGAACACCACCTCTTTCATCAATGTCAGCGGCGGGAACTATCTGTTCCTGGCCATAGCCTAAGGATCTGTCATGAGCATCGTCGCTTATCGCAATCGCACCACCGGCCAGTACCCGATCACCGACGCCATCCTGCGGCAGGAATACCCAGCCCTCGCGATCCCCGCCGTGCTGACCGAGGCCGAGTTCGACTTCTTCAACATCGATCCGGTCTTCGCCACCCCCCAGCCAGCGTTGACCCGCCTGCAGACCGCGCAGGAGGTCGAGCCCGTCGAGACCAATGGTACCTGGGCACAGCAGTGGCAGGTTGTGGACATCACCGCCGGCATGAGCGCCGATCAGCTCGCCGCACTCAAGCAGCAGATCGCCACCGAACAGGCGGCGGCTTTCAACAATGCCCGCGATGCCATGATCGCGGCAGGCTTCTCGTATGATTTTTCAGCCTTCAAGCTGGCCTCCGGCCAGCAGGCTGGGACGCTCATTATGCAGATGGGCGCCGACGATCAGACGAACTGGCTGGGCCTCACGCTGCAGGCCCAGATCGCGATCGCCAAGGGACAGGGCAGCGCGATGATGGAGCTGCGCGTGCTCGAAAACGTCTGGGTGCAAATGGCGGCGACCGACATACTCGGTGTGCTTGAGCAGAGTGGCGCGTGGAAGTCCGCCACGATCAAAGCCTGCTCGGATGCCAAGGACACGATGACGGCTTTGGTGGCCGACACGTCCAAGGGGCCAGCCGATGTCCTCGCGGTGCAGCCTACCTGGCTTTAAAACGCCCGTTATTGGAGTCTAAAAGCGTCCGCAAATTCGTCCAAAATCGGGCGCCGCGCTATATCTATTCGGTCGCTGTGCCGTACATGAGCGCTGGGGTCTATCTGTGCCCCTATAACCAGTCCGCCACCAGCCGCTCGGCCAGTTCCTCGGCCTGGCGGCGGATTTCCGGGACGGCGGTGCATTCCCAGAAGCGGCCCTTGGTTACCGGCCCCAGGCCGTAGAGGCGCGGCTGCACCTTGCCTTCGGCGTCGAGCAGCTTCAGCGAGACGTCGACGTCCAGGCCCAGGCTCAAGGCGTCCGGGCGGATGGCGCCGCGCTTGAGCAGCGCGCGCACCAGTTTCTGTTCGATGGCGCCATAGTCCGAGGACGGCCCCGAGCAATTGACCACATGATCGACGGCCAGATGCCCCTGCGCATCGCGGCCGCGCGGGCGATAACGGATGGCCAGCCTCTGCCCCTCCGCCTCGATCGTCTGGAAACGCCCGGCCAATACGGTCAGCGCGCCGCGCCCGATCGCTTCGTCGATGCGCCGCGCCACTTCCGGCGCCATGCGGTGGCGGTGGATGTCCCACCAGGGCCGCAGATGGCGCAGGAAGCGCTTGCGCTGCTCGACCGGCAGATTGCTCCACCAGCTCTGGGTATGCGGGCGTACCCCGTCGAACACGGCGCGCCAATCATGGCTTTCGACCGCATGGCGCATCTTGCGCACCTGGGCCGAGAGCGGAAGCTCCTCGGGCACCCACGGCACCGGCGGCGGACTGGGCGCATGGCGGTGCGGCAGCAGGCCGCGGCGCGACATGGCGTAGATCGGGCCGCGATGGCCGCGATCCAGCATGTTGAGCACGAAATCCACCATGGTCAGGCCGCTGCCGATCACCAGCAAAGCCGCGTCATGGCTGATGGCCCGGGTCACCTCGGCATCCCAGGGGTTGGCGACGTAATGGGGCGATCCCGCCAGCGCCTCGGCGCCCGACGGCACCTGGGGCGGGAAATTGCCGACCGCCAGGACCGCGGCGTCGACCCGCACCGGGCGCCCGCCGCTCATCTGGATGACCGCGCCATCCGCGCCCAGTTCGAGGTCGACCGCCTCGTCGGGGAACAGATAGAGATTGCGGTTGCCGTTCTCGGCCGCCAGCTGATCGGCCAACAGGCTTTGCACGTAGCGGCCATACATCCCGCGCGGCACGAAGGCCGAGCCGCCGGGCCCCTCATCCTCGTGCTGGTCGGCCAGCCAGTTCTGGAAATGCGCCGGCTCGCGCTCGAAGGCGCTCATCCGTTCGGCGCGCACATTGAGCAGATGGCTGGAATTGGGGGTCGAGAAAGCCAGCCCGCTGCCGAATTCGCCGCGGCGCTCGATCAGATGCACCCGCGACCCGTGCGGCAGGCGGCGCAGCAGATGGACGGCGAGCAGCGAACCGCTGAAGCCGGCTCCGATGATGCCGAAGGAGGGAGGCTTGCGTTCCGTCATGGGGCTCTACTTTAGCTGATTGTCTTTGCGCCAGCGGCGGTAATAGGTCGACACGACGGTCAGCAGCTGCAGCGTCGAGTGATCGAATTTGTCGGCCCCGCCGGGGCCTTCGGTGACGGCCAGTTTCATCAGCCGGCCGAACAGGCGCGAGAACAGCATGTCCCACATCTGCGCGTTAAGCTGCACGCGCCCGTCGCTGCCATTGCCGATCAGGCGCTGCATCACGGTCCGCGCGCCGTCGAAATCGGCGGCGAAGGGCTTCAGCAGCGGCACCAGGACCGGGCAGATCAGATCCAGCGCATCATCCATCTCGAACAGGCGGCGCCACAGATCGCGATCGCTTTCCAAGATCTCGAGGTCGGTATCGGCGGTGACATCCAGGCGGTCCAGCGCCTTGAACGCCACCATGTTGGCGGCTTCGAGATCGCGCAGATCGAGCACCTGGCGCGACCACATGTCGACGCCTTCCAGCAGCGCCTTGGGGAATACGGTGGTGCTGTCCTTCTTGAGCTTGCCGCTTTCCGGCAGGACGATCAGCGACGTCTCGTCGAAGGCGACGAGGTCGGCGAAGGACAGGGTCAGGAAGCGTAGATGATAGCGATGGCGGCGCGGAAATTTGACGCGGTAACCGACTTCGCCGGGCAATATCTCCTCGCCGGTCAGCGATTCATAGGCCGAGCGCAGATAATCGTTCACCAGGGATTCGACGCGCGACCGCAGCAGAGGCTCGATCTGGCTGTTGATCTTGTCCAGCAGGGTCGTATCGACCGGGCGGCCCATCGTCTTGGCGACATGGTTGACCACCGTCTCGCCATAGCGCTGGAACAGGATGACGAATTCCTCCGTGCGGGGATCGGCCTCGATGCGGCGCGTCTTCGGCCCGGCCTTGGGCGCGGACTCGGGCTCCGGCGCCCTCTCCTGATCCGACATCGCTCAACAGCCCTTTTTTCCCATACGCGGTTCCCGCGCTATTCTCCCTTCAGTCTATACTGTTCAGGCGGTGTAACAAACCCTTAAGCCGCCCCAAAGCCGGCCCCTGACCCGGATCGGCGCCGAGGCATCCTTCATCAGCGCGAAGACGCCGCCGCCCATGTCGCGCCGGTAGGTCTGCAGCAGGAACGGCGCCTCGCTAGCCGCCACCGCCGCGGCGGTCTTGTCGGCATAGACCCGGCGGTTACGGCTATGCGCGGCGTTCCACACCGGATCGGGCCCCTGCGGCTGGCGGAATTGCGGATTATGGCAGGGAATCATGCGGTTATGGTCGGTCGGCGCGCAGAACACCACGCGCTTGTCGAAGGCCAGCACCGCGTCCTGCAGCGGGGTGATTTCCTTGTCGAGGAAGGGGATGTAACGGGTCATGAATTGCGGCGGATTGCTGCCCTCGATGGGCCGCAGATCCTTGTCGAACAGATCCTCCAGCGTCAATTCCCCCGCCTGCAGCGCCTGCTCCAGCCGCTTTTCGATCGCGGCGGCGGTTTCGCGCGCCTGGTCGATGAACGGCGTGTCCTCGGTCGCGCAGCCCGAGGTCGCGGTCAGCATCAAAATCTTCTCGGCGCCCGACAGGGTGCTGTCGAGATGGCCGGTGGCGCGGCTCAGTTCCGCGGTGGAATGCGCCGCGTCGGCCTTGAGGCCATCCACCGAATTGCGGAAGGAATCGCAGCGCTCGGCGATGTCTCCGGTGGCCCGGGCGATGGCGTCGGCATGCTGGCAGACCTCGGCCACCACCTGCCCGACCGATTCGACGGCGCCGCCGATGGTCGAGGCGGTGGCGCCGACCTGCGCCGCCTTCTCGGCGCTGACCGCCATGCGCTCGCCCAGGCGCCGCACCTGCTCGGTCAGGGCGCTCAGGGTTTCGTCGATGCGGGCGGTCGCTTCGGCGGTCTGCCGCGCCAGATTTTTGACCTCCGACGCGACGACGGCGAAACCCCGCCCCGCCTCGCCGGCGCGCGCCGCCTCGATGGTGGCGTTCAGCGCCAGCATGTTGGTCTGGCGCGCCACCGTGCGGATTTCGCCGGAGACCTGGGCGACACGCTCCATCGCCTCCTGCAGGCCGGACAGCTCGCCGCCCGACTGCTCGACGGCGGCGACCAATCCGCCGATCTCGTCGATAGCCTGCCTGATATCCTCGCCCGAACGGTCGATCTCGCCCTGCGCCTGGCGCGCCGCCTGTTCGGTGCGCCGCGCCATGTCGTCGATATTGCGGTTGGCCTCGGTAATGTCGCCTGTCGCTTCGGCGATCACCGTCAGCCGCCCGTTCTGCGCGTCCACCGCCTTCTGCACCTGATGGGTGCTGCCGACCACGTCGGCGATTTCGACGCTCAATTTTCCTATGCGCGTCGCGACCGCCGCGATCAGTTCGCCCGCTCCATCTCCCGAACGCATGTCCATCAGGGGCTCCCGCATCTGGCTGCTTTGAATCTCTCCAAGATATGACATCTTACACCCATGTACATTCTGCCAAAAAGTGCGACGGCCCCGTTCTGCCCCCCCGAAGTAAAGGGCACAGTCCCCGTTCTGGGCGGCGCCTCGTTGTGGAAACGCCTTCGGACCTTCGCCGGGCCCGGCCTGCTGGTGTCGGTCGGCTATATGGACCCCGGCAATTGGGCGACCGACATCGAGGCCGGGTCGAAATACGGCTATCAGCTGCTGTTCGCGGTGCTGCTGTCCAGCCTGGCGGCCATGCTGCTGCAATGGCTGGCGATGAAGCTGGGCATCGTCACCGGCAAGGATCTGGCCCAGCTGTCGCGCGGCCGGAACAGCCGTCCGGTCAATCTGTTCCTATGGGCGATGGCCGAGATCTCGATCGTCGCCTGCGATCTCGCCGAGGTGCTGGGCGGCGCCCTGGCGTTCCATCTGCTGCTGGGCATTCCGCTGCTGGGCGGCGTCGCGCTGACCGCGCTCGACACGCTGATCGTGCTCGGGTTGCAGGGTAAGAAATTCCGCCAGCTCGAAGCCATCGTGCTGGGGCTGGTGCTGACCATCGGCCTGTCCTATGTGGCCCAGCTATGGCTGATCAAACCCTATTGGCCCGACGTGGCGCAGGGATTGCTGCCCGACCCGCATACGATCCTGCAGCGCGAGCCGCTCTATCTGGCCATCGGCATCCTCGGCGCCACGGTGATGCCGCATAATCTCTATCTGCATTCCTCGATCGTGCAGACCCGACGCCTCGCCCCGACCGACGAGGCCAAGCGCGAGGCGATCGGTTTCCTGGGCCTCGACACGATCGTGTCGCTGCTGGCGGCGATGCTGATCAATGCCGCCATCCTGATCGCCGCCGGCGGCGTCTTCCATGCCCATGGCTATAACGACGTCGCCGATATCGGGCAGGCCTATCACCTGCTCGATCCCATCGTCGGCGGCAGCCTGGCCGGCATCTTGTTCGGCATCGGGTTGCTGGCCTCGGGGCAGAATTCGACTCTGACCGGCACCATCGCCGGCCAAGTGGTGATGGAGGGTTATCTCGACCTGTTCATCCCCTGCTGGCAGCGCCGCCTGATCACCCGCGGCCTCGCTTTGATCCCCGCCTTCATCGGCATCGCCCTGCTGGGCGAGCCGGCGCTCGGCAAACTGCTGGTGCTGAGCCAGGTGGTGCTGAGCCTGCAATTGCCCTTCGTGCTGTTCCCGCTGACCCGCATGACCGGCGACAAAAATCTAATGGGCAAATTCGCCAATGGCCCGCTGGTCACCGTTGGCGCGTGGGGGTTGTTTCTGCTGATCACCACGGCAAATCTGGTGCTGCTGGTGGATGTGGTAAACGGCGGCTAGCCATCCCTTTGGCCACCGGCCAAGAGCGCACCGCTTAACACCACAAATAGTTGCGGAAAAACTCCCAGAAAACACCCTTCGGGAGATCGAACCTTGGAGATCAATGAGAAGCTTCACAAAGGGGATATCCTACACGACACCCTCATTCGCTAATCTTCTAGGGCTTCACAACTGAAGGTGAATGAAAAAATGAGGCTATATACGCTCCTTGTTATTTACTTCATACGGGCAACGGCAACCCTTATAGCCTTGTTCGGCCCGATCATAATTATCAGCGAGATATCCAGGGGCGGCAATGTATTCTACGCAATATTTGTGTGTTTATTTTTGATGTCATTTGGCATTTTTATTTGGTGGGCCACTATTGTTCACATGAAAAACAAAATATGATTGTCCTATCGGCGCTGCCGCAGACGATGTCCATCATTCCCGACGAGGTAGGGTCTCGACTATCGTTTCCGGCAGTATTATCCGGGTCGAGACGAGAGACGTTTCGACAGGACGCTTATTCAGAAGCATTCTCCTTTGCAAGGGGCGCTTCGACACATCCCCGGAAAATAATCCGACTACCGGACCTTGGCTGATTCTAGAGTGGCTTCAGCCCGAACGCCGTGAGCGGTGTCTTCACGGAGTCCCGGCGCACACCCCTTAGACCTTTGTCGACATCAAATTACGCAAAATCTCGAACAGCCTGGGATCGTCACATTGCGCGACATTGAAGCGCATATACTGACCCGCCGATTGCGACAGACTGAACACATTGCCCGGCGCCAGCACGATGTCCTTGGCCAAGGCGCGCCGGGCCAGATCCACCGCATCGGCGCCGTCGGGCAGTTTGCACCACAGGAACAGCCCGCCGCGCGGCACCATCCAGGGCGTGATGCCGATCGATTTCAGCCGTCCCATGGTCTCGCCGGCCGCCTTTGACAGGCGTTCCCGCAGATTTTCCAGATGGTGGCGATAGCTGCCATTGGTCATCACCGCATGGGTCAGCTCGGCGGACAGGCGCGACACGCCATAGAGCGTCGCCACCTTCAAATCGAGCAGCGGCTCGATCCAGTCCCGCCGCGCCACGATGAAGCCGCAGCGCGCCGCCGCCGTCAGCGCCTTGGAAAAGCTGCCGACCTGCACCACCCGTTCCAACCCGTCGAAGGCGGCCAGGCGCGGCGACGGTTCGGGTTCCAGATCGGCGAACACGTCGTCCTCGATGATGGTCAGGCCGTGCTGCTCGGCCAGGCGCAACAGGCGGTGCGCGGTCACCGGAGAAATCGTCGCGCCGGTCGGATTATGCAGCCCGACATTGGTCAGATAGAGGCGCGGCCGATGCTCGGCCAAAGCCGCGGCGAACTGCTCCATATTGGGACCGGCGGGCGTATAGGGCACCGACACCACCTTGACGCGGTGCGCCCGCAGCAGCGCATGGAAATTGAAGTAGCAGGGATCGTCGACCAGCACCACATCGCCGGGATCGAGCAGAAAGCGGCACAAAAGGTCGATGGCCTGGGTGGCGCTGTCGGTCAGGATGATCTGCTCGGGCGCCGCCTCGACGCCGCGCTCGGCCAGGCGCAGCGACAGCAACCGGCGCAAGGGCGCGAAGCCGTGCGGAGTCTCGTAGCGGGTCAGGCGCGCTTCGGTCGCGGTGCGGGCGACGCTGCGCAGGGCGCGGCGCAATTCCTCGCCGGCCAGCCAGGCGTCGGGCAGGAAGCCGCAGCCCGGCATCATGGTTCCCTCGGCCGCTTCCAGCACCTGGCGCGACACCCACAGCGGATCGACCACCCGGTCGAGCCGAGGACCGATCTCGGCGAGGGCCAGGGGCGGCAGATGGCCGGCGACGAAAAAGCCGGAGCCCCGGCGCGAGCGAATGACGGATTCGGCGGCCAGGCGGTCATAGGCCTCGACCACCGTCGATTTGGAGACGCCCATCTCGGCCGCCATGGCGCGGATCGACGGCAGTTTGGCGCCGGGCAGCAGCGTCCGCGCCGCGATGCGCCTACGCACCGCGCGCATCACGCCCTCGACCAGACTGGCCGGCTCCTCGCCGCCGCCATCCATCCGTACACCTCTTTGCACCAGTACAGTTTCATCGAACTGTCCTCAACTGTCTCTGGAATCGCACCGCCTTTGCAACCGATAAAGAGAGTCGGAGGTAACCGATCATGAACGACAAGACCAAAGGCTGGCTCAACGGTATCGCGGGCATGCTGATCTTCAGCGGCTCGACGCCGGCTACCCGCGCAGCGGTATTGTCGCTCGATCCGTTCTTCGTCACCTCGGCCCGCGCCACCCTGGCCGCCTGCCTGGGCGCCGCGATGCTGCTGGTGCTGCGCGCCCCGCTGCCCAGCCGCGGCGACATAGGGCGCCTGCTGGTCACCGCCGCCGGGATCGTGGCCGGTTTCCCGCTGCTGTCGGGCCTGGCGCTGCAGCACATCTCGTCCGGCCGCTCGGTGGTGTTTCTCGGCCTGCTGCCGATGGCCACCGCTTTGTTCGGCGTGCTGCGCGGCGGGGAACGGCCGCCAGCGCCGTTCTGGCTGTTCGCGCTGCTGGGCGCCGGCGTGATCGGCGCGTTTGCCTTGGCGCGCGGTGGAGATTCCTCGCCGCAGGGCGACCTGCTGATGCTGATCGCCATCGTCGTGTGCGGGCTGGGCTATGCCGAAGGCGGCGTGCTGGCGCGCCATCTCGGCGGGGTGCAGGTGATCTGCTGGGCCCTGGTCCTGTCCCTGCCGGTGATGCTGCCGGCGATGCTGTGGACCTTGCCCGGGGATCTGGCGCCGGTGACCACGGTTTCCTGGTTCGGCTTCTTCTATGTCACCCTGTTCAGCATGTTCATCGGCTTCGTCTTCTGGTATCGCGGCCTGGCCCTGGGCGGCATCGCGGCGATCAGCCAGCTGCAATTGCTGATGCCGCTGTTCGGCCTGGCCTGGTCCGCCACCCTGCTGCACGAATCGATCAGCTGGACCATGCTGTGGGCGACCGCCGGCGTGGTGCTGTGCGTCGCCGGCGCCCGGCACTTTTCCCGTCCGCCGATGCGCAAGATTGACGAACCCGCCTGCTCGTCCGAAAGTTGACGACGAGATCGCCGCGCTCACTCAGCGGATCAAGGACATCCCGCCCGGGGGAACGTTAGCGGCACAAGTCTTGCTTAACATTCCGGTCGGACAGCCTTGGGGAAGGAGTTGGAATGACCAGTTCGGAAGAGTCTTCAGTCACCCTGAAAAGACGCGACCTGTTCCGCATGATCGGCTCGGTCGCCGGCGGAGCGGCCATGTACCAGGCCATGACCAGCCTCGGCTTCGCCGCCGATTCGCAATATGCCGGCCCGATCAAGCTGGAGGGAAACCCGAAAGGCGCCAAGGTCGTGGTGCTCGGCGCCGGCTGGGCCGGACTGGTTTCTGCCTTAGAATTGCGCAATGCCGGCTATAAAGTTGAGCTGATCGAGTACAACAACCGCGTCGGCGGCCGCGCCTGGACCATCCGCGGCGGCGATACCATCACCGACATGAGCGGCGAGACGCAGAAATGCGGCTTCGATTCCGGGCTCTATCTCAATCCCGGGCCCTGGCGCATTCCCTATCATCACCGCGGCTATCTCGATTACGCGAAAAGGTTCGGCGTGCAGCTCGAACCGTTCCAGATGATCAATTTCAATTCCTACGTCCATTCCAAGGACTATTTCGGCGGCAAGCCGCAGCGCTTCCGCGAGGTCCAGGCCGATTTCCAGGGCCATGTCTCGGAATTGCTGGCCAAGACCATCCGCCAGGACAAGCTGGATCAGAGCGTCGGCAAGGAAGACCAGGAGATGCTGCTCGAAGCCCTGAAGGGCTGGGGCGCGCTCGACAAGAATTATGCCTATGTCGCCGGGCCGACCAGCGCCGAACGGCGCGGCTACGAGGTCAACAAGGGCGGCGGGTTGATGCCCGATCCGGTCGGCGGCCAGCCGATCGCGCTGAGCGACCTGCTGAAATCCGACGTCTGGCGGGCGATGATCTTCGGCCAGACCCATCAATGGCAGGCCAGCATCTTCCAGCCGGTCGGCGGCATGGATGCGACGCCCAAGGCGGTCGGCAAGGTGCTTGAGGACATCACCACCTTCAACGCCAAGGTCACCGCGATCCAGCAGGACGAGCACGGTGTCACCGTCACTTTCGTCGATTCCCGCACCGGCAAGGAACAGCGCCAGGTCAAGGGCGACTGGTGCGTCTGTACGCTGCCGCTGACGGTGCTGAGCCAGATCGACGTGCAGGTCAGCCCCGCCATGAAGGAAGGCATGAGCGCCATCTCCTACGCCGCCGCGGTCAAGACCGGCCTGCAGTTCAAGCGGCGCTTCTGGGAGGATGACGACCATATCTATGGCGGCATCAGCTTCACCGACCAGCCGATCAGCCAGATCGCCTACCCCAATTTCGGCTATAACCGCCCGGGCAAGGGTGTGCTGCTGGGCACCTTCGCGTGGGGCGAAGCCGCTTTCGGGCTGGCCTCGATGTCGGCGGCGGACCGGGTGAAGGCGGCGGTCGAGCAAGGCGCCAAGATCCATCCGCAATACAAGGCCGAGTACGAGAACGGCGTCTCATGGAGTTGGCACCGCTCGCCCTTCACCATGGGCTGCGCCGCCGAATGGACCGACGAGCAGCGGACCAAGCATTACCGCAATCTGGCCGAGATCAATGGCCGCATCGTGCTGGCGGGCGACCATCTGTCGCATCTGTCGGGCTGGCAGGAGGGCGCCATCCTGTCGGCGCTCGACGCCATTTCCCGCCTGCACCGCCGCGTCGTCACCGCTTGAGGAGGCCGTCCATGAAGACCAAGATCATCCTGGCCGGCCTGATCGTGCTGGCCGCCGTTTCCACCCGAGCCGGCGACAGCGTGTCGTCCGGCGGCATACCCAGCAAACATGCCAATCTGATGGGCCCGACCCACTTCACCGAAACCGATGGGGAGAAGCTCTACGCCACCGTCTGTGCTTCCTGCCACATGCCCAACGCCATGGGCGGCACCGGCGCCGGCTTCTATCCGGCGCTGGCCAAGAACGACAAACTGGCCGTGTCGTCCTATCCCGTGATGATGGTGATGAACGGCCGCGGCCCCATGCCATCCTTCCGCGAAGCCATGAGCGACGCCCAGATCGCCGCGGTGGTCGGCTATGTGCGGACGCATTTTGGCAACAGCTATACCGATCCGGTGTCGCTCGATGAGGTGAAGCAGGTTCGCGAGGCAAAGTAGAAATTCACCACAGAGGCCACAGAGAGCACAGAGGGAGAAAGGTTCCCCCTTTCCTTCTCTGTGTACTCGGTGACCTCTGTGGTTAATCCTTCTTTTTGAGGCTCACGACGTCCATTCCCGGCCCTTCATATTCGACAGCGATCAGATCGCCATCGCCGACGCGAATGTAATAGCTGACGCCTTCATAGTAGCGCGCCGTGATCATAGGGTAAGGCGGATGCTGCAGAAGCATCTCGACCGAAGCGGCACCAGTTACCTGCCCCACATAAGCTGGCCCGGTCGTCGCCGCAGCATCGCCTCTCAACTTGGCCAAAAGCTGCGCAACGCCCGTCCTATCCAGGATTCCGCACTTCAGAGAGACGTCATCGGCTTCCTTATCGCTGCCGTCCGCGACCACATGCAACGGGGCCGGCTTTGCCATGTCAGGCTTTTGGTAAGCCAGAGTTCCGTGACCAAAAACCTCTATGTTCCCATCCTCGGACTGCCAGGCCCCTGCGAATGGGGCGAAGCAATCCTTTGCCGCGGCCCCCGTGCCCAGCAAGAGCAGGACAGACAGAGCCGCGGCGCGAATCACGGGGCAGCCAACGGCAGGTGCTCGACCTGCCCCGACACCCCGGCGATCTCCAGCGCGTCGGCGGAAAAGGTGAATTCCGGCTTCGAGACCGGCAGCGCCTTCACCTTGTTCTTCTTGCTCGAATAGATCCCGACCGTATAAGGCCGGTCGGCGCGCCCCGGCGGCTGGGTCAGGCTGAACACCAGATATTGGGAATCCGGCGACCATTGCGCCTGGATCACGCCCTGCCCGCTCGCCCCGTCATTCGAGGTGTAGTCGGCGACGGTCAGCAGATGGCCGTCGGCCAGGAAAATCTCGATCTTGCTCTCGCCGCAGGTGGAGCGCCCCGTGCGGGTGATGCGCGCCGTATAGGCGCCGTCGGCGGACACCACATCGCCGGTGCCGAAGCAGCGCGGGCCGCTTTCCGCCTGGGCCGAGACTCCGGCCAGAAGCAGCAGGGCGGTCAGGAAAACTCTCATAGATCCAATATCCTAGAAGCTGATTCGTCCGGTCAGCATGTCCTTGTACATCACCCAGTCGCCGATCAGGCTGAACAGCGGATAGGTGAAGGTGGCTGGCCGGTTATGCTCGAAAGCGAAATGGCCGATCCAGGCGAAACCGTAGCCCGCGACCGGCATGGCCAGCAGCCACCAGCCATTGCCGGTGACGAGAGCGGCGGCCAGTGCGCACAATACCAGCGTCGAACCGATGAAATGCATGCGCCGGCACAGCCGGTTGGCGTGTTCGGTCAGATAGAAGGGATAGAAATCGCCGAAGCGGCGATAGCGAACATCGGTCATGGCACTATCCTCGCCATCACGATAGCCGATGACAAGAGCCATCGCGATCCCCACATCAACCGCATCGAAAGATAGGAGATCCCATGCCGTTCGTCCGCATCGACCTGATCGAAGGAAAGTCCGCCGACTATCGCAAGAGCATCGGCGACGTGATCTATGACGCCATGCGCAGCACCATCGACGTGCCGGAGAATGACCGCTTCCAGGTCATCACCGAGCATAAGGCGGAGAATTTCATCTTCGACCCGACTTATCTCGGCGTCAGCCGCACCGATGACTGCGTCTTCATCCAGATCACCTTGAATTCGGGGCGGACAGTCGAGAAGAAACGAGCCTTCTACAAGGCCATAGCCGACGGGCTGCATGAAAGATTGTCATTGCGGCGCGAGGACGTCTTCATCAACCTCGTCGAAGTCGGGAAGGAAAATTGGTCGTTCGGGAATGGGTTGGCGCAATATTCGCCTGAGTAAAACCGTCTTTGTCCTGTTCTGCGCGCTGTGCGTCTTGCCGGCCGCCCGGGCCAATCCCCGCCTGCATGTCGAGGCGATGGAATATCCCTGGAGCACGGCGGGACGCCTGAACATCGCGGGAAAGCGCTATTGCACCGGCGTGCTGGTGTCCGAGCGCCATATCCTGACAGCCGCCCATTGCCTGTGGAATCCGGTCACCCGGGATTGGTGGCCGGCTTCCTCGGTTCATTTCATCCCCGGTTATCAGGGCGGTGAAGCGCCGCTGGCCACCCTCGCCCGCGGGATCACCCCCGCCGACGGCTGGCAGCCCGGCCATCTGGAAGGGGATTGGGCGGTAGTCGAGCTGGAGGACCCGGTCGGACGCACCGCCGGCTGGGTGCCGATGGGCAAGATCGAACCCGGCGCCCCGCTGGCGCAATTAGGCTATCGGGCCGAGAGCCCGCACGCCATGGTACTGGATTATGGCTGCGCGATGCTGGCGGCGGACCAGCGGTTTCTGTGGGACGATTGCGAAGACGCGCCGGGCGATTCCGGCGGGCCGCTCTTCGCCTTCCTGCCCGACGGCCCCCGTCTGATCGGCATCACCACCGTGGCCGGCCATGCGCTGGGGAAAATCAGCACCGGCGCGGTCGCGGTCACCGGACTGCTCGACCGCAAACGCTATCCCAATGCTGCGAAGATTCTGTCCGAACTGACCGGATCGCCCGGCCATCATCCGCCCAGCGGCGGCCCGGTCGCCGTGCAGCCCGCCGCGGCGGTGGCGGCGCTCGACGGTGGACGGGGAACCCCGCCCACCTTGGCGAACCTGGCTAAATTACTCGCCGAAGCGCGTTAGATCACTGCTGCGGCTGCGGTGCGGAGGCAGCCGGCGGCGGCGTGGCGGGAACCGAGCGCCACGGAATGCTGCAATTCTGCACATAGGGGTAATAGCCGGCCGGATTATCGCAGTAATACCAAGTGGCCGGCGCCGCCTGAACCGCGGCTCCCTGGGCCGGAGCGACGGGAACCTGCTGGACCACCGTCACCGACGGTTCGGCGTAATAGGGATAATAGGGCGAATAGCCATAGCCGTAATAGCCCGGCCACCAGGGGTCATAGAGGCCGACACCAAGACCGAGGCCGATCCCGACACCCCAACCCCAGCCGCCATGCCAGCCATGGCCGCCATGCCAACCGCCCCCATGGTAGCCTCCGTGGTAGCCCCCGCCGCCATGGTAGCCTCCGCCGCCGTGGAAACCTCCACCGGCATGCTGCGCGGATGCGGGAGCCGCGGCGATCGCCGCGGCGGTGAAGGCGGCCAGCGCGAGACTGCGCGCGCCGTATTTGCGGACCAGGTTGAACATGGCAAACTCCTTGAGCTGCGCTCTTTCAAATATATAGGAACGCCGGGGGGAAAAAGCGTGAGACTGCCGAAAATTTTTATCGCGCTGGCATTTGCCGCTTCGCTGGCCCCGGCGCAGGCCGCCGATCACCCGATTCTGCTGAAAGCCGATCGCGTCTTCACCGGCGACGGCACGGCGCATCCGGGCTGGGCCGTGCTGGTCTCCGGCAACCGCATCGCCGCCGCCGGACCGGCCGACAGGATCGCTGTCCCGGCGGGAACCGAGACCATCGAGCTGGCCGGCATGACCTTGCTGCCGGGACTGATCGACCTGCATTCGCATGTGCTGCTCTATCCCTATAACCAGACGTCGTGGGACGATCAGGTGATGCGCCAATCGTCCGAGTATCGTACGATTCTTGCCACTCTCCACGCTGCCGAAACCCTGCGCGCCGGCTTCACCACCTTGCGCGATCTGGGCAGCGAAGGCGCCGGTTATGCCGATGTGGCGGTCAAGCGCGCCATCGACGAAGGCAAGATCCCCGGCCCGCGGATGTTCGTCGCCACCCGGGCCATCGTCGCCGCCCATTCCTACGGCCCGGCAGCCAGGAACTTCCGCCCGGACATGGATCTGCCGCACGGCGCCCAGGAAGTGACCGGCGCGGATGCCGGGGTCGATGCGGTGCGCGAGCAATCCTCGCATGGCGCCGACTGGATCAAGCTTTATGCCGATTACCGCACCGGCCCCGACGGCTCGGCGCATGCCACCTTCTCGCAGGAGGAGATGAACGCGATGGTACGCGCCGCCCACGATTCCGGCCGCAAGGTCGCGGTGCACGCCGCCACCGACGAAGGCATGCGCCGCGCGGTCCTGGCCGGCGTCGACACCATCGAGCATGGCTATGGCGGCAGCGAGGCGACCTTCAAACTGATGGCCGAACACAAGGTCGCCTATCTGCCGACCATCACCGCGGTGGAGTCGGTGGCCGAATATTTCCAGCACTACAGCCCGGGCGATCCGCCCACCGAAAGCATGCAGGCGGTCGCCCGCGCCTTCAAACTGGCCCGCGCGGCGGGCGTGGTGATCGGCTGCGGCAGCGATGTCGGCGTGTTCGCGCATGGCACCAACGAACGCGAGATCGAAGGCATGGTGCGGCTGGGAATGACGCCGCTGGAAGCGCTGCACGCCGCCACCGCCGTGTCGGCGGACATCCTCGGCAAGGGCGACCAGTTCGGCCGCCTGAAAGACGGGCTGCTGGCCGATATCGTCGCGGTGAAGGGAGACCCGACCTCGGATGCTTCGGCGCTTCGCGAGGTCGGGTTCGTCATGAAGGATGGCGCGGTCTATCGGCGCTGATCCCTACTCCAGATATTTCGGCTTGCCGGAGAACCCGCCTGCCGCGCGCAGGGCGTCCGCGTCCATCAGCTTGCCGTCCATCATGACCACTTTCGTATGGCGCAGATCGCCGATGGTCTTGGAGGGGTCCCCTTCGACCAGCACCAGATCGGCGTCCTTGCCCATGGCGATGCTGCCGGTGCGGCTGTCCGCCCCGACCAGCCTGGCGGTGGCGATGGTGCCGGCCGCCAGCGCTTCCTCATTGGTGAAGCCGAAGCGGGTATAGAGCTCCAGCTCGCGCACCAGTTCCATGCCCGAACCGTCGGTGCCGGCCACCACCGGCACGCCGGCCTTGTGCAGTGCGCCGACCAGCTCGCCCAGCTTTTCGAAGCTGGCGCGGTAATCCGCGCGGGTCACGCCCTCCTGCGGCACGAAACCGCCCTGGCGGAAGCCGCGCTCGACGGTCGGCGGCAGGGTGCCGACGAAGGGAGCGTAAGACGGCGACAAATCGCCGTTTTCAGGCACATAGAGGCTCTCCGCCACCACCAGGGTCGGGTCCGAAGCGATCTTCCTGGCCGCCATGGTGGCGATCAGCGACTTCATCGGCTCGGCATTGAGATCGACATCCTTGGCGAACTTGCCCGGGCCCTGGAAGCGCGCCATGCCGTTCGAGACCTTGACCACCTCGTCAGGCATCGCCTGCATCATCACGAAATAGATATGGGTGATCTCGTCATAGCCGTCGGCGATGGCTTCTTTCGTGCGCATGCCGGCCGGCAGATGGCCGTGCACATGCATGCCCAAGCTATGCGCCTCGGCGGCGGTCGCCTTGACCCAGGCGGGATTGAAGGTGCCGTAGATCTTGATGGCCTTGAAGCCCTGCTCATGCGCCTTCTTCACGGCTGCGACAGCTTCGGCCTCGGACCCGACGACGGTGCCGCTCTGGGCCGAATTGGGGCCCTTGCCGTCGATCAGCACGGAGGGATAAATGTGCGGCATCAGCAGCTGTCCGGCGGCGCGGCGCTTCGCGCGGGCCAGGGTCAGTTCATTGATGTTGCCGGGATCGCGCGCCGATGTGATGCCCAGCGAGAGGAGCATCGGACCCGAGGCGTCATCGCCGAAATGCATATGCGAGTCCCACAGGCCGGGCACCAGCGTCTTGCCGGCGCCATCGAACACCTGGGCGCCCTTCGGCACCTTGATCGCGCTGGCGGCGCCGACCAGGGTGATCTTGCCCTTCTCGACCACGATGGTCTGATGCTCGGCGAAATGGTCGCCATCGACGAAGGCGCGCACATCGGTGAAGGCCACCGCGCCCTTGGGCGTCTTGGCCAATTGCTTGGCCAGCTTGGGCGAACGCTTGGCCAGCGCCTCATCCTGGGCTTTCTGCAGCGCCTCGGCCGATTCTTCGTAACCCGCGGCGATCCAGCTCAGATTGCCGGTCAGGGCGAAGAACTTACCCTTGTCGTCGGCCCAGATAGGGACCGGCGTATTGGAAAAGCCCATCAAGGCCCAGGCGGTGACGGTCTTTTTCCTGTCGCCCGTGCCGACCGTCGCCGTGGTCAGCTTTTCCGCCGACAGCCTGCCGCCGGGCAGCATCGCGTATTGATGAGCGGGAAGAGCCAGCAGGCGCTCCAGCATCACCGCATTGAGATCGAAGGTGCCGCCGAACGCCGCATACATGGCGGGGGCGGTGTAATCGGCAGAACCCTCGTCGACCGGGCTCTTCCAATGGGCCTTGCCGCCCTCGATGGAGAAGGTTTCGCCGGCATCGCCATTCGGGGTGAAGCCGCGCACGGTGACCGAGGACAGCATGCCGTCGCCGCCGAAGCGGGCGACGCTGTCGGTCTCGAACACCTGGCCGCGCAGAACCATGCTTTCACGCCCCATTTCCTGGCCGTCGGCGGTGAACCAGCGCGCCGAATCACCATGCTTGCCCGCCGAGGAGACGATCGAATAATGGATCGCGCCGGCCGGCGGCTTCAGCAGATCCTCGACCTTGGTGTCGGCGGCAGCGGCGGTTGTGATAAGGGCAAAAACCAGCGCAAATGACGATTTCATCATTTCCCTCCCAAATTCCCGCAGGCAGAGTAACCCAATGACACTCGGCCGTCTTCTCCTGCTGGTTTTACTTCTGCCGACGCTGGCGAGCGCCGCCGAGCTGCAGGATGACGACGCCTTCGCGTCCGTCTCCGCCCTGCATGCGCGCCTGAAAAACGGCGTCACCCCGGCGATGCTGACCGATCTCTATCTGCGGCGCATCGACGGCATCGACCCCGCTCTCCACTCGGTGATCGAGGTCAATCCCGATGCCCGCGCCATCGCCCTGGCCACCAAACCCGGCACCGGTCTGCTGTCCGGCCTGCCGATCCTGATCAAGGACAATATCGACACCCACGACCGCATGCTGACCACCGCCGGCTCCTTCGCCCTGGCCGGCCAGCCCGCCGAAGACGATGCTTACGTTGCGGAAAAGCTGCGCCGCGCCGGCGCCGTGATCCTGGGCAAGACCAATCTGTCGGAATGGGCCAATTTCCGGTCCTCCCATTCGACCAGCGGCTGGAGCGCGCGCGGCGGCCAGACGCACAATCCCTATGTGCTGGACCGCGACCCGTGCGGGTCGAGTTCGGGCTCGGCGGTCGCGGTGGCAGCTGGCCTGGCCGTGGCGGCGATCGGCACCGAGACCGACGGCTCGATCCTCTGCCCCGCCGCCGCCAACGGCATCGTCGGGCTGAAACCGACCCTGGGCCTGGTCAGCCGCGCCGGCATCGTGCCGATCAGCCACAATCAGGATACCGCCGGCCCGCTGGCCCGCAGCGTCGCCGACGCCGCGGCGCTGCTGACCGTCATTGCGGGACGCGACCCGCGCGATCCCGCCACCGCCGAAGCCGACTCCCATGCCACCGATTACAGCCGCTTCCTCGATCCCGACGGGTTGAAGGGCAAGCGCATCGGCGTGGTGCGGGCCATGATGGGCCGCGAACCCAATGCCGACCGCGCGGTGGAAGCCGCCATCGCGGTCATGAAGGCGCATGGCGCGGTGATCGTCGATCCGGTCGAACTGCCCCATCTCAAGGAACTGTCCGAGCCCGAGGGCATCGTTCTGCAATATGATTTCAAGCAGGACATCGCCGCCTATCTCGCCACCCGTCCCGGCGCGCCGAAATCACTTGCCGAGCTGATCGCCTTCGACAAACGGGATGCGCGCGAGATGTCCTGGTTCGGCCAGGATACTTTCGAGGATTCCGAAGCGCGCGGGCCGGTCACCGACGCCGCTTACATCGAGGCCCAGGCCAAGGCGAAGCGACTGGCAGGGCCCGAAGGGATCGATGCGGCCCTGGCGGCCAATCATCTCGACGCCCTTCTCAGCCCGTCGACGGCGCCGGCCTGCGTCATCGACCCCGTGCTGGGCGACCATTTCTTCGGCGGCACCTCGCGGCCGGCGGCGGTGGCCGGCTATCCCTCGATCACCGTGCCGTCCGGCTATGCCCACGAATTGCCGCTCGGCATTACCCTGTACGGCGCCAAATGGAGCGAACCGACCCTGATCGCCATCGCCTATTCCTATGAACGCTTTGCCCCGCCGCGCCATGCGCCGAAGTACCTTCCCACCGTGCCGACGCCATGAGCGTAAGTAAAACTCAACTGGAACGCGCTATCATCGCCTACGTCACCGGTTTGCGGTCCGCCCGCAAGCGGCCTTTGCGGCGGTCCGAGATCCGCGCCTGGTTCGCCGGGCAGGACCCCGGCCTGGTGGACGAAACCCTCGACCGGCTGGTCCGCGAAAAGCGGCTGAAGCTGGTCGAAGACAAGGATGTCTAGTGCTGGCGAAACTGCCGATGCTGGGACTGGCCCTGCTGCTGGTCCACCTCACCCTGGGCGGGCTGTCGCTGGCCGCCGCGCGGGGCGTCAACCGGCTGCGTTCCGTCCGCCTGTGGGGCTGGGGGCTGATCGTCTATGCGGCCGGTGTCCTGTTCATCAATCTGGACAGCGTGTTCGATTACCGCCCGACCCATCTGATCGGCAATCTGCTGATCGCCGCCGGAACGATCCCGCTGGTGCAGGGGCTGCTGGTCAATAGCGGACGGCAGGCGAACAAACGATGGGCCTGGGCCGGCCTGATTCTCACCGGGCTGGCGCTGCTCGCCAATTGCCTCTTCAGCACCGATCCCCGGCCGCTCAATCTGATCGCCCCGTCGCCCTTCGCCATCACCATGTTCGTCTATGGCGGGATCACCCTGTGGCGCCATCCCTTGCCCCCCGCACGCAATACCTGCCGGCTGCTGGCGGCCGGAATGCTGGCCTGCAGCCTGCTCTGGAGCCTTCGCATAGCGGCCCTGCTGGCCGCGGACGACACCCAGGGCGTGATCGACCTCTTCTCCATCGCCCAGATCCTGTTCTCCATGATCGGCATGCTGTGCCTGTTCTGGATCGAGGTTCTGAAGATGGAGGACCGGCTGACCACCATGGCCTATGGCGATTCGCTGACCGGCCTGCCCAACCGCCGCGCCACCGTGTCCCGCTTCGACGAACAGGCCTCGCGGGCGCGCCGCACCGGACGGCCCTTCGCCTTGATGCTGTTCGACATCGATTACTTCAAGAAGGTCAACGACACCCATGGCCATCAGGCCGGCGACGCCGTGCTGCGCCATCTCGCCGAAACCCTGACCTCGGCCAAGCGCCAGGAGGATCTGCTCGGGCGCGTCGGCGGCGAGGAATTCATGATGCTGCTCTACGACACCGGCCGTCCCGACGCGCGGACCATGGCCGAGCGCATGCGCGAGCAGGTCGCCCGCTCCCCCGCAACCTACGAAGGCAAGAGCATCCCCATCACCATCAGCGGCGGCGTGGCCGAGTTTCCCGCCGACGGCGATTGCTGGGACACCCTGTTCAACAAGGCCGACGAGCGGCTCTACCGGTCGAAGGCCGAGGGCCGCAACCGCATCACCGCCGATGACTGAAGGGGTTAGATCGTGATGCAGAAAGTCTGCATCACGCGTGCGGGGTAGCCTCCCTCCGGCCCTTTCCAGACGTCGGCTACGCCGACGCCCGGAACCTTGGGGACTTCGCCCCCACAGACCCTCGGGGTCGGCTCTGCATTCCCTTCGGTCATCGCTCCGCTCCTCCGATCATCGTGCGCCAGATTTGGCGCACGATGATCTACTTCCCGCTTCCCACCAGATAATTGAGATAGGCGTGCGCCAGGGATTGCAGGATCTTCGGCATGCTGTTGATGGCCATGTCGAATTCGCGGCGGCGGATGATCTCGACGGCGGCGCCGGTCTCGCCCACCACGGCGCTGGCCATGCGCTTGGCATTCCGCAGCAGGGCGATCTCGCCGAAGGTGCGCCCCGGCCCCAGCGTGGCGACCAGTTCTTCCCCCTGCATGATGTTGACCGAGCCGAGCTGGATCAGATAGGCGGCCTCGCCGGGCTCGTCCTTGCGGAAAATATGGACCCCGGGCGCGAAAACGCGCCGTTCCAGAATGCGGTTGGAATCCTCGCTGGAGCGGATGATCGGGCCCTGCAGCGCCGATTCGACGACGGCGATGCCATTGCCGGCGCGCACCGCATTGACCAGATGCGACATCACATGCCGGGCCAGCGGCTCGCAGTTGTCGAACATCTTGTTGAAGACCGTGCGGGGGATCTCGGTGGCGGTCACCGGCGAGCGGACCACCACGGTGGCGGTGCGGGGCCCATTGTCGATCAGCGCCATCTCGCCGACCACCTGGCGGCCCGACAGGCGGGCCAGGCTCTTCTTGCCCGAGCCGGTATCGGTATAGACCTCGACTTCGCCGTCCTGCAGCAACCAGGCCATCTGGCCGCGGTCGCCTTGTTTCATCAGCACATGGCCGGGAGAGAAACTGACGGTCTTGAGCTGGTTTTCAGCCATTCTTCCCTCATCCGCCCCTTTTTATCACGGCAGAGTTGCAGTTACGCCATTCACATTCCGAGCACCCACACCATATATCCATGAATGCGCCATCGCGCAAAACGCTAAAGGAGGACGGTTATGCGCCTGAAGCTCCTTGCCGTTACGATTCCCCTGTTGCTGGTGCTCGGGGGCTGCACGGTTCACTTTCCCCTCGCGGATAACGGCCCTTCGCTGACCAGCCAGGATGAGTCGGCACCGAGTTCGAATGACATGGGTTATGTCTCGACCGCGCCCGATACTCATGAATTGGGCCGCGGCAACAGCGCCCCAACACCCGACGTGCCGAGATAGGAATTTGCGGGGTTCGGATCGCCGGACCGGATAATCGGTTCCGGCGGTTCAGCCGCGCCTAGATAAATCGAATTTATCGATCAGAGCATAAAATTTCTATCATTTTACAAATGACCAAGCGTGGGTTTAAGGTTCGGCCATTCCACTGATCAAACCTTTTGGAGATCCCATGTCCCTGATCAATACCGACATCAAGCCGTTCAAGGCTCAGGCTTTCAAGGACGGCAAGTTCGTCACCGTCT
>JAJPHO010000149.1 GCA_021325215.1 Alphaproteobacteria bacterium | reverse complement strand
GTGACCACCGACGAGCCGACCTCGCTGACCGACGCCTATGCCTTCGTCAAGGTCACCCATATGGAGCGGCCGACCACCGATATCCGCATCGTGGTCAACATGGCCAACTCGACCCGCGAGGGCGAGCGCATCTATTACACGCTGCTCAAGGCGTGCGAAGGTTTCCTCAAGATCTCGCCGCCGCTGGCCGGGGTGATTCGCCGCGACCTCAAGGTGCGCGAGGCGATCCGCAACCAGACGCCGCTGCTGACCCGCTCGCCCAACACCGAGGCGGCCGCGGACGTCGAAGCCATCGTCGAGCACATCCTCCAGCGATAAATGGACGCGCTGCCGCCTTCGCTGCCCAACACCGGCCCACAGCAGCCGGTACCGGCGGCGACAGCGGGGCTGGCCATCCTGCTGGCCGAGCTGACCGAGGCGCTGGCCAAGCTGCCGCCCAATACGTCGATCGACGCCCAGGTTCTCCGCCTGCTTTCCCAGCCGCCGCCATCGGTCGTGCCCGATCCCGCTGCCGCGAAGACCCCGCTGGGGATGCTGATACAGATCACCACACCGGACGGAACGGCGCAGATCCGCCTGCCGCCGCAGATTCAAGTCGCGCCCGGCGCCAAGCTCGACATCACCGTGATCCAGGGCGGGGCACAGCCGCAATGGCGCCTGCTCGCCATCGACGACAAGCCGGTCGGGCCGAATGGGGTGATCGCCACGCCGGCCGCCACCGGGGCGCCCGCACCGGCTTCGACCTCTCCGCTGACGCAGATCCAACCGGACTCACGGCCGCCGCCGTCGCCGGGCATTCCCGCCACCATCGTCACCTCCAGCGATCCGTCGCTGCCGAGCGGCACCACCTTGATGGTCAGGATCGTCAATCTGGTGCCGCCACAGCAGCAGCCCTCCCCCGTGCCGGTGCAAGGGCAGGCACAGGCACCTACGGCGGCAACGACGGCTTCGGCACCGCAACCCGGTCCGCAACCGGCGGCGGCCGGAGAAGAACCGCCGGCGCCGTCTCCCACCGCCGCTCCCGCCCCGCTTCCGGCTGCGGTTGCGGCCCCACAGCCTGCAGCGGCGCCGGCGGTTCCGGCGGCGGAAGCAGCCCAACCTGAAACCAGCCCAAACTCTGCTGCCGTGCCCGCGGTGACGGCGCCCGCACCGGCTCCGACGCCGCCAACCGGCGCTCCTCCTTCTACAATTACCGTCGCGGCACAGACACAGGCGCCGGCGCCGCCGTCACCCGCTCCTGCAGCAGCGGCGCAGCAGCTTCCCGCGACACCCGCCGCCACAGCCGCACCGGCTCAACTGCCGCAGACCCCGCCCGCTGCGTCGGCTCCGGCTACGGTTCCAACACCGGCCAGCCAGCCGCCCGCTCCGTCGCCCACAGTCCAAGCGCCGCCGCCATCGGTCGCCGCGGCACCTGCACCACTGCCCGCACCGTCCGTCGCAAACCCGGCAACCCCTTCCCCGATACCGTTTCCCGCCGCTGCGCCCAATCCCGCCCCCGCTCCCCCGCCTCCGCCGCAGGAGGTCAGCGGGCAGGTATTGCCCAACACCGACGCCGGGCGGCAATTGATCCGCACGCCGATCGGCCTGCTGGCGCTCGACGGCGGACCGCAGACCCTGCCGGCGGACAGCGGCGTCACGCTGCAGCTGGTCGGCAAACCGGTTCCACCGCCCGCATTCCAGCCGCAGCAGCCGATTCCCGACGATCCGCCGGACCGCGCAGTGCCGCATCGTCTGGCGCACCTGATCGACACGGTGCAGACCTCCAATGGCTCCTTGGCCGATGCTATACGGGACAAGATCCCGGCGCCGGGACCGAAGCTGGCGGCGCAGATTCTCTCGGTGGTCGCCTCAGCCCAGGCGCAGGCGCCCTCTCTCGCGCGGTTCCTTGGCGAAAGCATGGTCACTGCCCTGACCCATGCGGCGCCCCAGGCGTTGGAAGCCCTGGCGCGCCATTGGGAAAGCCCGGCTCCAGCAGTACAGGGACCGGGCGAAGGCGATTGGCGCAGCTTGGTCATTCCGTTCCTGATGGGCGGCCAGATGACCACCATCCGGCTGACTGCCCGCCATCGCCAGGGACGCATGAGCGCGGCGGAGCGCGAGAAGGGCACCCGTTTCCTGCTCGACCTCGATCTGAGCCGGCTCGGCCCGATGCAGTTCGACGGGCTGGTCAAACGGCAATATAAACGCTTCGACCTGATCATCCGCACCACCAGCCCGCTGCCCGGCGAAATGCGCCGCGACATCGACGCGCTGTTCATCAACGGACTGCTGAATTTCGGCCTGGAGGGCTCGGTCAGCTTCCAGCCCGAGGGACGCTTCGTCACGACCCAGCGATTGGCGGACGGCTCCAACGGCATAATTTTTGCATGATTTTTGGGGTGATTTCTTAATCCTTTCTGCCGAACGGACCCCATTTCGATCATGCTGGATCAGGACCTCCAGTCACTTTCCGACCCTCAGGGCTATTACCGGGCGCTGGGCGTAGGGCCTTTGGCCGACGCCTCGGAGATCAAGGCCGCCTTCCGCTACAAGGCCAAGCTGCTGCATCCGGATCGCAACCCGACCGAGGAAGCGCGCCTGGAATTCCTTGACGTTACACGGGCTTACCAGGTTCTGAGCGATCCCCGTCAGCGCGAGGGATATGAGCGCCAGGCCCGCCTGCCGGCCCCGGCCGGAATGATCGATCCGACCGATCCCAATCCGCAGCCGCTGACCTGCTCGCGCTGCGCCCAGATTACCGCCCAGCCGCGCTACATCATCTTCCACCATGTGCGCAGCTTCCTGTGGTCGTCGCGCCGGGAAACGGTACGCGGCATTTTTTGCCGGGCATGCGCCGACCGGACGGCAATTCTCGCCAGCACCGCCACCTGGATCCTCGGCTGGTGGAGCCCGACCGGACCTTACTGGTCGGTCCGCGCCCTGCTGCGCAATCTCAAAGGCGGCGACAAGCCGTCGGACGATAATCTCTGGGTCCTGCTGCACCAGGCCCGCGCTTTTCTCGGGCGCGGCGACCGTGTCGTCGCCCGCGCCTTGGCCGAACAGGCCCTGGAATTCGCCGAGACCGAGAATGAGCGGGTCGGCATCGCCAGCCTGCTGCACCGGACCGGAACGCGGGTCAAAGTATCCAAGCGCCTGAAGAATCGCTGGCATCCGTGGAGCTACGCCCCGGTGGTCCAGGCCTTGCCGCTGCTGGGGCTGCTGTTCGTTCTGGCGATGGCCGGCGCCGTGGTGGCTTTCCGCAGCCACACCGACGACGTCACCGCCGACATCGTGGTGCATCCGGCCGAAGCCGGCGAGACCCGCCATGTCGCCACCGAGATCCTCAAGGTCCGCCAGGGACCGGCCCCGACGCAGCCGGTCACCGCCCTGCTCGACCGCTTCTCGACTGTTCAGGTGATCGAGACCGTGCCGGGCAGCGACTGGGCGCGCATCCTGACCGAGAACGGCGTGTCCGGCTATGTCCAGTCGCGCTATCTGTTCGGCGGGCCTGGCGAGACACAGAAGAACCGCTGGTGCACCGACCAGAAGGGCTCGCCGCCGCAGAACGGCGATGTGCTGCTGCGCCGTTCGGGCGGCGAGAGCAAGCTGGCGGTGCAGAACCACAGCGGCCGCGACGTGGTGGTGCGCCTGAAGACGCAGAGCGGCCGCACGCTGCTGGCCTTCTTCGTCGCCAAGGATTCCAGCGCCGAGATCAACTCGATCCCCGACGGCACCTATCACGCCATCTTCGCCAGCGGCGCCGATTACAGCCACGCCTGCGGCCTGTTCCTCGACGGAATGGAGACCTTCACCGTGCCGGCGGTCCAATTGGTGGCCAACGAGCGCAACACCGACCTGGCGCTGAACATTCCGAAAATCGGTTCGGCCGCCACGCAGTCGCATCCGCTGCCGTCGGAAAATTTCCTGGATAATTAAGACGGAACGATTTCCCTGAAATCGTTCCGCGGCCGCCCGGCGCCTGAGGGACTACAAAACTTCAGCCTGATGGCGGCGGTGGAGATTCTGCGCGATCTCGTCGAGATCGATCTGCTCGAGCCGGGCCGCTTCCAACTGCTCGGCCTTGAGCCAGTTCTTCTGCACCTCTTCGAGCACCTTCAGCTCGCGGTAGGCTTCGGCCACGGCGTCGCGCTGGCGGTCGATCTCGACCCGCAGCGCGGTCAGCGTGACATTGATGTTCTCGCGCTTGATCCTATGGGCCTGGGCGAAAGCGACATAGGCGAAGCCTGCCATGCGCGGATCGGCGGCGGCGACCTGCTGTTCGGCGATCAGTTGGCGGTCCATGCGGTGGCCGTCCTCGATCAGCACATGTTCGCGGTCGAGAAGCTGGTTGAGCATGCGGCGCTGTTCGTCCACGGTCCAGCTCTGGACCCGGATCAGCGTCTTTATCTCTTCCGACTTCTTCGTCATCTAGCTCACTGCGCAAAAATCTGCGCCAGCATGGCGTAGCAGGTGGCGAGATCGGTTTTCTCGTCCTTGCGCTGCGCCAGGAAGGCTTCGATGGCAGGGAAATAATGAATCGCCTCGTCGACGCCGGGGTCCGAGCCGCGGCGATAGGCGCCCAGGCGGATCAGTTCGGCCATGTCGTCATACAGCGCCAGCAGGCGGCGGGCCCGGGCGATCAGGTCGTTCTCCTCGCGGGTGTTGCAACCCGGCATGGTTCGCGACACGCTGCGCAATATATTGATAGCCGGATAGCGGCCGCGCTCGGCGATGGAGCGGTCGAGCACGACGTGGCCGTCGAGAATGCCGCGCACCGCGTCGGCGATCGGCTCGTTATGATCGTCGCCATCGACCAGCACGGTGAACAGGCCGGTGATCGAGCCCGAGCCTTCGGAGCCGGGACCGGCGCGCTCCAGCAGGCGGGGCAGTTCGGCGAACACGGTCGGGGTGTAGCCCTTGCTGGCCGGCGGCTCGCCGACCGACAGGCTGATCTCGCGCTGGGCCATGGCGAAGCGGGTGACCGAATCCATCAGGCACAGCACGTCGCGGCCGAGATCGCGGAAATATTCCGATACGGTCATGGTCACGTAAGCCGCCTGGCGGCGCAGCAGCGCCGATTCGTCCGAGGTGGCGACGATCACCACGCTGCGGGCCAGGCCTTCCGGCCCCAGATCGTCTTCGATGAATTCGCGCGCTTCGCGGCCACGCTCGCCGATCAGCCCGACCACCGAGATGTCGGCCACGGTATGGCGCGCCATCATCGACAGGATCGAGGATTTACCGACGCCCGAGCCGGCGAAGATGCCCATGCGCTGGCCGCGGCAGGTGGTGAGGAAGGCATTCATGGCGCGCACGCCGAGATCGAGCTTGCCGGAAACGCGCTGGCGGGAATGGGCCGGCGGCGGCGTATTGCGGATCGGATAGGCGACCGGCCCCTGCGGCAGCGGCCCGAGACCGTCGACCGGCTGCCCCAGCGAATTGATGACGCGGCCCAGCCAGCCCGGATGGGGATGCAGCACCGGATTGGCCTCGTCGACCTCGACCTGGCAGCCCAGGCCGATGCCTTCCAGCGACGAGAACGGCATCAGCAGCGCCTTGCCCTGACGGAAGCCGACCACCTCGGACAACACCTCGCGGGTGCGCCCGGCGATGCGGCAGCGATCGCCGACCGACAGGGAATTGCCGATTCCACCCGCTTCGACCAGCAGGCCCTGAACTCCGTCGATACGGCCGAAGCGGCGCATTTCGCCGATCCGCTCGATGTCGGAAAGAAGAGAGGAGACCGTTTGCGACATATCCGTGAGCGCCGTTCCTAATCCTTAATAAGGGTAGCCTCCCGACATTAAATGTTGGTAAAGTGCCGTTAACCTTTTGCCGGAGCCGTTTGCGCCTCATGCGAGTCCTCATCGTAGAAGATGATCCGATGACCTCCAGAAGTCTGGAGATGTCGTTGCGAGCCGAGGGGATGGTGGTCGATGCCACCGGTCTTGGCGAAGACGGGCTGGAAATCGGCAAACTCTACGAATACGACATCATCCTGCTCGATCTGGTTCTGCCGGACATGGACGGGTACGAGGTGCTGCGGCGCCTGCGCGCCTCGCGCATTGCGACGCCGGTGCTGATCCTGTCGGGCCTGTCCGAGGCCGACAAAAAGGTCAAGGGCCTCGGCTTCGGGGCCGACGATTACCTGACCAAGCCGTTCGACCGCGCCGAACTGGTGGCCCGCATCCAGGCCATCGTCCGCCGTTCGAAGGGCCATTCCGAATCGATCATCCGCACCGGCCGCCTGGCCGTGAACCTCGACAAAAGGGTGGTCGAGGTCGATGAGGAGCCTTTGCACCTCACCGGCAAGGAATATGGCATTCTCGAACTGCTCTCGCTGCGCAAGGGCCAGACCCTGACCAAGGAGCAGTTCCTCAATCATCTTTATGGCGGGATCGACGAGCCGGAGCTGAAGATCATCGACGTCTTCATCTGCAAGCTCCGCAAGAAACTGTCCACCGCCATCGGCGACACCAGCTATATCGATACCGTGTGGGGCCGCGGCTATGTGCTGCGCGACCCCGAGGAACGGGGCACGCCGCCCGCCTCCTCCGCGACGGAACGCTCGTCGCAGATCGCTTGATCGAAGGGCCCCTCCGCGGGCCCTTTTTTCATGCGTCGTCTCCGCTTATGCAGGCATGACGAATCGGGCCTTTCAGCCCCCCGAAATAGGCAAAATCGAATCATTTCCGATGGTTAGCCCGGCAAATATTGCAGGGTGCTTTAGGCAAGAGTCACCCTGACTCATTTGCCCCCGCCCCCCTTTTTACCTCCTGTCGATTCCATAAAATCGTTATTTTTCAACGATTTAAGAAGTTGGCACGGCCATTGCTTATATGAGGCCGTTATACCCACAATCGCAGCCTTGCCCCAGGCAAGTAGCTTGTGGCAGAGGAGGTAAGTATGCCGGTCATTTCTACGAATACGGCGGCCAACGCCGCCCTGAATTATCTGAACATCAACTCGTCCAACGAGACCGAGTCGATCTCTCAGCTGGCCTCCGGCTCGCGTATCGTCCAAGCCAAGGACGACGCCGCCGGTCTTGCCATCGGTACGCAGCTCGATGCGAACGTCACCGTCTTCCAGGAAGACCAGGTGAACATCTCGCAGGGCACCTCGAT
>JAJPHO010000131.1 GCA_021325215.1 Alphaproteobacteria bacterium | reverse complement strand
GAACGTCATCGCGGCGAAGGAAGCCGGCGTGTCGAACTATATCGTGAAGCCGTTCAACGCCGAGACCCTGCAAGGCAAGATGGTCAGCGTCCTCGGCGAGTTCTAACGCGTCCAAGGGGAGCAGCAGGTTATGGCGGCGACCATAGACCGCGACCTCGAGTTGCAGCTGCAGGCTCTGCGCCAGCAGGGCGGCGATACGGTCAAGGTCGACGATATCGGCGAGGTCGTTCGCTCCCTGCTGGGCACTCTGTCGGGCGAGATGTCGACGGCCGACCTCAAGCTTTATCAAGAGCTTGAGGCCCTGGCCGATTATATCCACCGCGCCAAGGACGAGCTGGCTCAGCTGCGTTCCGACGATCTGCAGTCGCGCTACATCGCGTCGGCGACCGACGAGCTCGACGCCATCGTCGGCGCCACCGAGAACGCCACCAACACCATTCTGGATTCCGCCGAAAAGATCGAGGAAGTGTCGCGCGACCTCGATCCGGCCCAGGCTCAGAAGCTGTCCGAGGCGACCACGGCCATTTTCGAGGCGTGTAATTTCCAGGACATCACCGGCCAGCGCATCACCAAGGTGGTCCGCGCGCTGAAGCATATCGAAGAGCGCATCGAGGGCCTGGTCAGCGCTTTCGGCCCCGGGGTCGCCGCGGCCCGTGCCGAGGCCAAGCCGGAATCCGCGCCGGGCGCCAAACCGACGGACGAGGATCTGCTGAACGGACCGCAAATGCCCGACGCCGCCCACGACCAGGCGGCTATCGACGCGCTGTTCAATAACGGTTGATCATGAGCAGGCCGGGGGGCGCTCACCAAGCCGGCCGCAACCGGTCGCGCTTCCGCCTGATCCTTCTTTTTCTCGCCCTTTTTTCCGTCGCTTCCCTGGCGTCGGCGCAGACCTCGCCGCGCGCCGCGGTGCATGAGGACTTCGTCCGCATCGTTTTCGATTGGGACGCGCCGGTCACCTACCAAGCCGAAATCGTTAACGACCAGTTGCTGGTGCGGTTCGACCGTCCCATCAAGGGCAACGTCCAGGCGCTGACCAAGCCGCTGGCCAAGGTGGTGCGGGCCGTCTCGGTGTCGGATGACGGGCTGGCGGCGACCTTCCAGCTGCTCAAGCCGATGACCGCCAAGGCCTTCACCGGCAACAATAATTCGGTGGTGATCGACCTCACCAACGGCGCGGCCCCGGCCCCGGCCGGCGATGCGAAGCCGGCGCCTGCATCCGCCTCAACGCCGGCATCCGCTCCGGCGAAACCCGCTGCCTCCGGCCCACCCTCGGTCGACGTCCATGCCGGCGACCATGGCGGCTATACCCGCCTGGTGTTCGACTGGCCCGGTCCGGTCGGTTATTCGGCCGAGAAGCAGGGCGGCAAAGCGACCATCAATTTCACCAAGCCGGCCCATATGGATCTTGCCGCGCTGAAGAGCGGCCTGCCCAGCGACATCACCGCCACCCTGACCGAATCCGCCAAGGGCGTTTCGGTGGTGCTGCAGGTGCCGCCCGATACCCGCCTTCGCCATTTCACTTCGGACAACAAGGTGGTGGTCGATGTGGTGCGCGCCGCCGGTGCCGACGCGCCCGCCGACAGCGCCAAGGTGCCGCTGGCGCCCGCCCCCGGCACCGATGTCGCCCAGCCGGCCGTCAAGCAGATGGCGCCGGAGGCCGAAGCGCCCAAGACCCCCGAGGAATCGCTGAAGAACGGCCTCTCGCCGGTCAAGCCGACCAATTTCGACAAGGCCAAGCCTGCCGCCGACGCCAAGCCCGAGGCTCCGATGGCCGCGCCGACCGCCGCGCCGACCGCCGCGACGGCCGCTCCGAAAGCCCCCGCCGGCCCGGTCTACAGCCTCAGCGTACCGATGACCAAGCCGTCGGCCGCGGCGGTGTTCGAGCGCGCCGGCTATCTGTGGATCGTGCTGGACCGCCGTACCGAGGTCGATACCACCCTGCTGAAGCGCCTGGGCGGCGAGTCCGTCCTGTCCGTCGAGCAGGTCCCCAATAAGGAAGCCACCGTGCTGCGCCTGGTGGTGAAGCCGGGCTTCTATCCCAGCATGCGCAAGGAAGGCCTGCTGTGGATCGTCGATCTGACCGACCAGCCCAGCAAGCCGCGCGACATCATCCCGGTGCAGGCGCCGGCCAATCTGCCGGGCGGCGTCGGCATTGCGGTCAAGGCGCCGGATTCCGGCAGCCTGATCACCGTGGTCGACCCCGAGATCGGCGACGTGATGAAGGTGGTGCCGGTCATTCCGGTCTGGCAGGGCGTCTATCCCGGCCGCGACGCGCCCGATCTCGAGCTGCTCGACACCACCCAGGGCATCGTCATCATTCCCCATGTCGACGGGCTCGACATCCGCTCGACCCGCGGCGGCGTCACCATCGGCACCTATAATGGCAGCGGGCTGCGCTTCTCCTCGGAGCTGGATACCGCGCCCAAGGATGCGGCGGCGGCTTCGTCCACTTCGCTGTTCGACATCAACACCTGGAAGCGCGGCGGCCCCGACACGTTCGAGGCCAACCGCAAGATCGTGCTGAACAGCCTGGCCACGGTGTCGGCCTCGAAGCGGGCGCTGGCCCATCTGCAGGCGGCGCGTTTCTTCCTGGCTAACGCCTATCCGGCCGAGGCGCTCGGCTATCTGCGCCTGGCCGCGATCGACCAGCCGGACCTGGCCCAGACGCCGGGCTTCAAGGTGGTCAAGGGCGGCGCCGAAGCGCTGCTGGCGCAATGGGACCTGGCCCAGGCCGACCTCGACGATCCGGCGCTGGCCAGCGATGCGGAAAGTCAGATGTGGCGCGGCTTCGCCCATGTCGGCGATTCGGAAACGCCGGGCGATTGGGACAAGCTGATGGAGCCGGCCCTGCCGCTGCTGAAGGGCTATCCGCACCGCCTGAAATGGAAGATGGCCGCCGCCGCCGTCACCGCCGGCGTGGCCGCCGGCGACGAGCAGGCCGCCAATCAGGCGCTGAACCTGATGGATCGCGAAGAAGCGACCAAGATGGAGGAGCCCGAGCGCTATTACCTGCACGGCACCTATGACCAGCTGGTCGGGCATTTCGAGAAGGCGATCGACGAGTACGACAGCGCTGCCGAAGGCGACAACCGCGAATTCCGCGCGCTGGCCCGCTTCGCCGAGACCGAATTGCAGTTGAAGACCCGCAAGATCTCGCCCAAGGAAGCCGCCGAGCAGCTCGACAAGCTGCGCTTCTCCTGGCGCGAGCAGCCGTTCGAATTCAATCTGCTGCTGCGCTACGCCCAGCTTCAGCGCGAAGCCGGCGATTATCCCTCCGCGCTTCGTGCATTGCGGTCGCTGATCAATTACTACCCCGACGACAAGGGCACGCCCAAAGCCATCCAGCTGATGAGCGACATGTTCAAGATGCTCTATCTGCAGGGCGGCGCCGACAGCCTGTCGCCGATCTCGGCGATCGGCCTGTTCGACGAGTTCCGCGATCTGACGCCGACCGGTCCCGAAGGCGACGAAATGATCCGCAAGCTGGCGGACCGCCTGGCCAAGGTCGATCTGCTGGACCGCGCCGCCGAGTTGCTCAAGCATCAGGTCACCTATCGCCTGTCCGGCCTCGACAAGGCGCGCGTCGGCGCCCAGCTGGCCCTGCTCGATCTGATGAATCAGCAGCCCCAGGCGGCGGTCGATGGCTTGGCGGCCAGCGAGATGCCGGGCGAGCCCGAGGATCTGGTCAGCCAGCGCCGCCATCTCAAGGCGCGCGCTCTGTCCGATCTCGACAAGACCAACGACGCGATCCATGCGCTGGATGGCGACAATTCCGCCGAAGCCGCGCAATTGCGCTCGGAAATCCATTGGAAGGCCAAGGATTGGGAAGCGGCGGCCGCCGATTTCGAGGCGATGGTGCCGCGCCCCGAGCGCGGGGCCAAGCTCGACGACCAGCAGGCCAAGACCTGCATCTCGTGGGCGACGGCTTTGGTGCTGGCCAATGACGAGCGCGGCCTGGCCGGACTGCGGCGCAATTACGGCCCGGCCATGGCCGGCAGCCCGTATGCCGAGGGTTTCGGCATGCTGACCAGCGCGCTCGACCGTACGACGCCGGACATGCCGGCGATCGCCGCCAAGATCAAAGAGGTCGAGGGCTTTAAGAGCTTCCTGTCCGACTATCGCAAGCGGATGCAGGATAGCGGGCTGTCGGCGATCAACTGATCAGCTGATCGCCGACTTTTCACGTCACTTCTTCAGCAGATCCTGCGCCGCGCTGACCAGCGTGACGATGCCGGTCTTGATGGTCGGCTCCGGATCGGGCGCCCAAAGGGCGGAGTGCAGCGACGGGATGGTGGTCTTGTCGGTGGTCGCGGCCCATTTCTTCGCCTCGACGCCGCCCACCCACAGGATCGCCGACGGGATCTTGGGATCGACCAGCCCATAGCGCGAGAAATCCTCGGACGCCATGATCGGGTCGGTCTTGACCACATTGTCGGTGCCCAGTTCCCGCTGCAGCGCCGGCACCAGGCGGGCGACCAGGTCGGGATTGTTGTAGGTGGCGGGGGTGTTCTCGTCGCTGAAGATCACCTCGGGCAGCTTGTCCTCGGGCAGGCCGAAGGCGCGGCCTTCATTGACGGCGATGCGCTTGATGCCCTCCAGCAGCTTCTTGCGGGTCTCCTCCTTGTAGCTGCGCACGGACAGCTGCAGATGGACCGAGCTGCCGATGATGTTGTGCTTGGTGCCGCCATGGATCGAGCCGACCGTCACCACCGCCGGATCGAACGGGTCGTTGTTGCGCGACACCAGGGTCTGCAGCGCCACCACGATATAGGAGGCCAGCACCACCGGGTCCTTGGTCGCCTGCGGATAGGCGCCGTGTCCGCCGATGCCCTTGACTTCGATGTCGACCGAATCGCTGGCTGCCAGCACGAAGCCCGGCACATAGCCGACCTGGCCGGCGGGCAGGCCATTCGTGTCGTGGATGGCGAGATTGAAGTCGGGGCGCGGAAAGCGGGTGAACAACCCGTCCTTCAGCATCGCGTCGGCGCCGCCGATGGTTTCCTCGGCGGGTTGGCCGATCATCACCAGCGTGCCCGACCATTTGTCCTTCTCGGCCGCCATGCGCCGCGCCACGCCGGTCCACACGGTCATGTGGATGTCGTGGCCGCAGGCATGCATCACGCCGATATCCTCGCCCCGGGCGTTCTTCGCCTTGACGTGCGAGGCATAGGGCAGGCCGGTGGCTTCTTCGACCGGCAGGGCGTCCATGTCGGTGCGGATCATCACGGTCGGGCCGGGGCCGTTTTTCAGCACCGCGACGATGCCGGTGCCGCCGACATGGTCGGTGACGGTAAAGCCCGCCGCCTTGGCTTCCTCGGCCAGGCGCTTCGAGGTCTCGACTTCCTTGGTGGAGAGTTCGGGATGGGCATGCAGCGTCTTATAGAGGCTGTCGAGCGACGGATAGTCCTTGTCGATGGCGGTCTTCAGATCCTCGGCGCCGGCGGCGCCGGCCAAGGCCAGCAGCGAACAGGCCATCAATAGACGGGCAGCTTTCATCCCTGTGTTCCTCCGTTGAAAATCGACGCGGGAATCATCGCCCGCGCACCCGGCTCCGGCAAGCGGGAATGAAATGCAATTGCGAATCACTTGCAACAACTCTCGGGCTCGCTTATCGTGATCGTCTCAGTCCCAAGGAGACCCCGATGCCCCATATCTGCCCCGCCGCCTATGAACCGGACATGCCGATGACCGAGCTGCGCTCGGCCGAATTGTTCCTGGCCGGCGCCTTCCGGCTCTATGCGTCCGAACGCATCGATCCCAAGCGGCGCTGGCCCGACTGGCGCCAGGGCTTCGTCGCCGCCGGTATCGCCGCCGACGGCGTGCCGGCTTTCGAGCGCCTGTTCGAGATCGTCACCGCCGTGCCGCTGCGTCCGCTCAGCGTGCGCTGCATCCATGCGCGCTTCCTCAGCGAGGATGAGGGGAGATTGCTGCAGATGGTCGGGCTGCTGCAGCATAACCGCGATGCCCAAGCCGTCCTCCTGCTGGAAGACTGGATTCCGCCCGCCGCGGTTCAGCTCGCTTTGCCGGCGCTGCGCAGCCTGGCGTTCGCCATGTCGGGGGCCGGCCTGTCGGTGCCGCCGCGCCGCGCCGAGCACCGGCCCTGGCCGGCGGCGTGGGACGAATCCGGGGTGCCGACGGTCCATTGATAAACCTTTTATAAAGTCCGCTCTGTCATCGTGCCTGCATGACAGATCGGCCCACCCGCCATCTTCCGAAACGCGAAACCGCGGTCGCTCTTTCCTATCGCCCCGACAAGGGCGATCAGGCGCCGCGGGTGGTGGCTTCGGGGAAGGGGGAGCTGGCCCGGCAGATCCTCGACCTCGCCTTCGCGGCCGGGGTCAAGGTGCGCGAAGACGCCGATCTCGTCGAAATTCTCGCGGCGGTCGATGTCGACAGCCCGGTTCCACTGGAAGCGCTCATGGCTGTGGCGGAAATCCTCACTTATGTCTATCTGGCCAACGGCCGGATGCCGGAGGCCGCGCCGTGACTCTCCCCAAGGAAGAGGCGCGCGAGGAACTGGCCAAGGTGTCCTCGCTGGTGCTGACCGCGCGGCGGCTGGTGGCCGGCGGCACGCTGGTCGATCTGTCGGCGCTGGAGGAACGCGTCCGCCTGATTTGCGACACGGTGCAGCAGATGCCGCGCGAAGAGGGCCAGGAACTGCTCGATGAATTGCAGGCGCTGATCGGCCGGCTCGACCAGCTGGCCGGCGACCTCGAAGAACGTCTGTCCCAATTCCCGCGGGAGCAGGGCTGACATGGGCTGGGATGTGTCTTTGCGTGCCCTGCTGTCGCTGGTGCTGGTGCTCGGGTTGATCGCGGGCGCCGGTTTCCTGGCGCGGCGTTTCGGCGTGGCGGGCGGCCTGACCCTCAAGCGCGGCGGGCGCCGCCGCCTCGGACTGGTCGAGACGCTGCAGATCGATAATCGCCGCCGTCTGGTGCTGGTCAGGAAGGACGACACCGAATATCTGTTGCTGGTCGGCGGCGCCGCCGACCTTCATATCGACAAGAGCTCCGCTCCCGAAGCTTTCACCTTGCCCGAAGGACCCTCCCAGTGAAGCAGCGCCTGCTCGTCGCGCTTGGATTGATGCTGGCCGCGCTGCCGGCCTCGGCGCAGCAATTCTCCCTCGACCTCGGCGAAGGCGGCTCGACCACCAGCCGCATGGTGCAGCTGATCGTCCTGATCACGGTGCTGTCGATCGCCCCGGCGATCCTGGTCACGGTGACCTCGTTCACCCGCATCGTCGTGGTGCTGTCCTTCCTGCGCCAGGCGATGGGCACGGCGACCGCGCCGCCCAACATGGTGATCGTGTCCCTGGCGATGTTCCTGACCGGCTTCGTGATGTCGCCGACCCTGGAAGCCGTCTATCACGACGCGCTGCAGCCGCTGATGAGCAACAAGATCGACGAGATGGAGGCCTTCTCGCGCGCCACCAAGCCGGTCTCGGCCTTCATGATCAAGCAGGTGCGCGACCAGGACATCAAATTGTTCTTCGACCTGTCGCACACGCCGATGGTCGAGAAGCCGGAAGACACGCCGCTGCAATTGCTGATCCCGGCCTTCATGATCAGCGAGCTGAGACGCGCCTTCGAGATCGGCTTTTTAATCTATCTGCCGTTCCTCGTGATCGACATGCTGGTCGCCTCGGTGCTGATGAGCATGGGCATGATGATGCTGCCGCCAGCCACCTTTTCCCTGCCGTTCAAGCTGATTTTCTTCGTGCTGGTGGATGGCTGGTACCTGATCGCCGGCTCGCTGGTACAAAGCTTCGGTTAGTCCCTCAGGCGCCGGGCGACGGCTTTCAGCCGTCTTGGCTACCGCGCCGAGCTATCCCTGTTTCTTGACTTCGGCTGTCGGCCGCGCGGGGCCGCCTTGCGGCCCGGGTGCGATACTTGATATGCCTGTTTTTTGGGCATTTGCCCGGCAAAATTTTCCCCTCGCCTAACGACTCGTTAAGGGCTTCGCCGCTAGCTTGAACCCCTTGGTTAGGCGAGGTGCCCGATGTTCGAAGACCTTACCCTTTTCGCGATGGCTCAGCGGCAGGTCGATTATCTGGCCCGTCGTCAGTCCGTGCTGTCCGAGAACGTCGCGAACGCCAACAGCCCGCAATACAAGCTCAAGGATCTGGCTCCGGTCAGCTTCAAGGACCTGATGGCGCCGCCGGCCGAGGCCGTGCGCGCCACGGTCACCAATCCCATGCACATGTCGCCCGAGGTCGAGCCTGTCCGCTTCGAGCAGGTCGACGTGCACCGTCCCGAGGAATCCAAGCCCGACGGCAACCAGGTGCTGATCGAAGACCAGATGCAGAAGATCGGCGACATCAAGGGTGACTACGAACTCGCGGTCAATCTGATGATGAAGCACATCAACATGCTCAAGACCGCCCTCGACAAGAACGGCTGAGGTGACCCATGGATGATCTCTCTAAAGCTTCGTTGATTGCCGTCTCGGGCCTCAAGGCCCAGTCCGAGCGCATGCGCGTCGTGTCCGAGAATCTGGCCAATGCCGATTCCACGCCGACCTCGCCCGACGGCTCGCCTTACCGCCGCAAGACCATCAGCTTCCGCAATGTTCTCGACCGAACCAACGGTGCCGACATGGTGAAGGTGAACAAGATCGACGTCGATCGCTCCGAATTTCAGAAAAAGTACGATCCCAAGCATCCCGCGGCCGATGCCAGCGGTTATGTGCTGACACCGAACGTCAATCCGCTGATCGAACTGATGGACATGCGCGAAGCCCAGCGTTCGTACGAAGCCAATCTCAATGTGATCAGCGTCTCCAACAGCATGCTGTCGCAGACCGTCAATATGCTGAAGTGATTAGCGGAGAGGGGAATCCGTCATGGCTCTGACCACTTTCAACAACGCGGTCGCCGCGTATAACAACGCTGCCCGTTCCTTCTCGACCGGCGACAGCAGCGCCAAGACCGAATCGGTTTCCGGTTCGGGCTCCGATTTCGCCTCGCTGCTGCGCCAGGGCGCGCAGAACGCCATCGACGCCGGCAAGAAGAGCGAAGAGATGAGCAAGCAGGCGATCGCCGGCAAGGCCGATGTGCGCGACGTGGTCGCCGCCGTCAATAATGCCGAACTGACCCTGCAGACCGTGGTCGCCGTGCGCGACAAGGTGATCAACGCCTACAGCGACATCCTGAAGATGCCGATCTGAGCGAAAGTTTGTTTTCGTGACCGAGTCGGAACTCATCGACCTGGCCCGCTCGGGCATGCTGGTCATGGTGAAGGTGGCCGCGCCGCCGCTTCTGGCGGGGTTGGCCATCGGTCTTCTGGTCTCGCTGTTCCAGGCGCTGACCCAGATTCAGGAAATGACGCTGACCTTCGTGCCGAAGGTTCTCACCGTTCTGCTGGTGCTGCTCATATTCCTGCCTTTCATGCTGCACACCTTGTTCGACTTCACCCATCTGGTGATAGACCGCGCCATCGCAGGGGGCTGAGCCATGCTCCGCGAGATGCTCGCCGCGAATCTGTTCCAGTGGATGCTGATCTTCGCGCGGGTCGGTTCGGGCATCATGTTCCTGCCGGGCTTCAACAGCGCGATGGTGTCCGCCCGCGTGCGCCTGCTGTTCGCCCTGCTGCTGTCCTTCGTGCTGATGCCGGTGCTGGCGCCCAAGCTGCCGGCGCCGCCCGCCACGCCGATCGGCCTGTTCCTGATATTGGGGGGCGAGATCGCTTTCGGAATCTTCATCGGCCTGGTGGTGCAGGCGCTGGTCTCGGCGCTTGATTTCGGCGGCAGCGCGATCGGCTACGCCACCGGCCTCACCAATATGTTCACCTACGATCCGATCACCGAGCAGCAGAACGCGCTGATCACCGGATTCCTGAATCTGGTGGCGATGACGCTGATCTTCGCCACCAACACCCATCATCTGATGCTGCGCGCCCTGGTCGACAGCTATGCGATCCTGACGCCCGGCCAGCCTCTGCCGACCGACGATCTGGCGATGACGCTGGTGCGGTCGCTGAGCTCGGCCTCGATGATGGGCATGCGCCTGGCCGCGCCCCTGCTGGTCTTCTCGGTCACCCTCAATACCGGCCTGGCGCTGCTCAACCGCCTGGTTCCCAACATGCAGGTGTTCTTCGTCGGGCTGCCGCTGCAGATCCTCGGCGGCCTTACCATCCTCATGATCTGCCTGCCCGCCATCCTGATGCTGTTCATCAATCAGCTGGGTGACGGGCTGGGGAGCTTCCTCAATTTTGGCTAGCCATCTCGCCATACCCGGCCTCTTCATGAGGCCGCGCGAGGTCGCCGATAGGTCCTTGGACCATTGGCAGACGAGGCGAAAGCCAAGCTCGCTGCAAGCGGGCGCCCGGCGCTTGAGGGGCTAGCCGACTCATGGCCGATGAAGATGGCAAAACAGAGGAACCAACAGGCAAACGCCTTTCCCAAGCGCGCGACGAAGGCGACATCATCATGTCGCAGGAGATCAAGACCGCTGCCTCGCTGGCGGCGATCCTGGTCGTAGTCTGGTGGGTGCTGCCGCCGATGATGGACAAGGTGAAGTCCTATCTGGCGGCGCTGATGCAGGAACCGCATACGATCCGCATCGGTACCGAGCCCGAACTCGTCGACATGTTGCGCGGCCTGGCGGCGCGCATGGCGCTGCTGATGGCGGTTCCGCTGGCGGTTCTGCTGGGGGCCGGCCTGGCGGCCGCGTTTGGGCAAACCGGCTGGCTGATCACCACCAAGAAGATCACGCCGGATCTCAACAAGCTGAACCCGCTCAACGGCCTCAAGCGCATCTTCTCGCTGAACGGCGCCGTCGATCTTGGCAAGAACCTGCTCAAGCTGATCCTGGTGGCCTTCCTGTTCTATCTGGTGGTGAAGGGCAAGGTGACCTACTTGCCGCTGCTGCCCACCATGGAAATGCCGGCCATTCTGTCGTTCCTGCACTCGATTCTGATCAGGCTGCTGATGACCATCCTGGCGGTGCAGATCTGCATCGCCGGCGCCGATTACATGTATCAGCGCTTCCAGTACATGAAGAAGCTGCGCATGACCAAGCAGGAGATCAAGGACGAACACCGGCAGTCGGAAGGCGATCCGATGGTCAAGGCGCGCATCCGCGGTCTGCGCCTGCAGCGCGCCCGCCAGCGCATGATGGCGTCGGTGCCCAAGGCCGACGTGGTGGTGACCAACCCGACCCACTTCGCGTGCGCGCTGAAATACGACCCGGACAGCATGAATGCGCCGATGCTGGTGGCGAAGGGCCAGGATCTGGTCGCCTTCAGGATACGCGAACTGGCCGAGCAGCATGATATCATGATCGTCGAGAACCCTCCGCTGGCGCGCGCCCTCTATGCCGCCGTCGAGATCGACCGCGAAGTTCCCCCCGAACATTACAAGGCCGTGGCCGAGGTGATTTCCTATGTCTTCCGCCTTAAAGGCAAACTCCGGCGCTAATCCGGGCTGGTTCCGCAGCCTGTTCGGCCGCGGACGCGAGACGGCGCAGCAATATAAAGCGTTGCTGGCGGCCTATCAGGCCGATCCGCGCGGCCAGCTGCTGGTCGGCCGCGACGGTGTCGAGATCTATCGCAACGCCGAAGCCGTCCGCCTGCTCGGACCGACCGCCGATCCTTTGGCGCCCTTGGCCCCGCGGGTCGAGGGCGACGAGCGCGCCATGGCCGAAGTGGCCCGCCTGCGCCTGGCCGCCAGCCTGCATGGCGTCCATCAGGCGGAACTGGCGCTGCCGGCGCCGGAACATGGCCGCGAATGGCTGGCCATCTCGGTGCGCGGCATGGCCAACGGATTGCTGCATTGGACGGTCGAGGACATTTCGACACGCCGCGCCATCGACGAGACCTGGCGCCGCGAACGCGAGATGTTGGCCGATTTCATCGATTTCCTGCCGGTCGGCTTCTATTCCGCCGACACCGAGGGCCGCTTCCGCTTCATCAATCAGCGCCTGGCCGAATGGATCGGCGGTGCCCCCGAGCAATTGGTCGGCGCGCCGCTGGCCGAAGTGCTTGGCGTCGAGCCGGACCCCGAGGAGGACCGCGCCGAAATGCGCCTCAAAGGCCGCAATGGCGACGTCTTCCAGGCCTTCGTCACCCACACCGTGTTCGACGAGGGCGGCGAGACGCTGACCCGCTCGGTGGTGGTGCGCGACCTGATGCCCGAGCGTCACCGCGAACGCGCCCTGAAGGTGGCCGAGCGCCGCTATCGCTGGCTGTTCGAGGAAAGCCCGGTCGCCATCGCCCTGGTCGACCCCGACGGTTCGGTCTCTTCGGCCAACGAGACGCTGCTGGCCATGGTCGGAGCGGACGAAGAGGATCTGATCGGCCGCTCGGTCACGGATCTGATGATGCTGGACGACCGCGCCGCCGTGGCGGAACAGATGTCGCGCGTGCTGCTGGGGGCGAGCCTGGGCGCCCGCCTGCCGGTCCGCCTGCGCGGCGACGGACGCGAGCTGGCGGCGACCCTGCATATCGGACCGACCGATGAAGACGGCGCCGTGTCCGGCCTGATCCTGCATTTCATCGACACCACCGAGCATAAGAATCTGGAAATTCAGATCGCCCAGAATCAGAAGATGCAGGCGATGGGCCAGCTGGCCGGCGGCGTCGCGCACGATTTCAACAATCTGCTGACCGCGATGATCGGCTTTTGCGACCTGCTGCTGCAGCGTCACGGTCCGGGCGACATTTCCTTCGCCGACATCATGCAGATCAAGCAGAACGCCAACCGCGCCGCCAGCCTGGTGCGCCAGCTGCTGGCCTTCTCGCGCCGGCAGGCCCTGCAGCCGAAATTGTTCGACGTCACCGACGCCCTGGCCGACCTCTCCAACCTGCTGCGCCGCCTGCTGGGCGAGACCATCGAGCTGACCATCACCCATGGCCGCGATCTCGGCCTGGTGCGCGTCGATCCCGGCCAGTTCGACCAGGTCATCATCAATCTGGCGGTCAATGCCCGCGACGCCATGCAGGGCGGCGGGCTGCTGTCGATCAGCACCCGGGCCGCGACGGTCGAGCGCCCCTATCAGCGCGGCGACGACATCATGCCGCCCGGCTCCTATGTCGCCCTTGAAGTGGCCGACAACGGCACCGGCATCGCCGAGGAACATATCGGCCGCATTTTCGAGCCGTTCTTCTCGACCAAGGAAGTGGGGGCGGGGACCGGCCTGGGCCTGTCGACCGTCTACGGCATCGTGCGCCAGACCGACGGCTTCATCTTCGTGGATTCCGAGGTCGGGCGCGGCAGCCGTTTCACCATCTATCTGCCCCGCTTCGAGCAGATCGAGGTGGCCACGTCGCACAGCCCGCCGCCCACCGAGGCGCCGGCGCGCCGCGATCTGACCGGCGCCGGCACGGTGCTGCTGGTCGAGGATGAGGATGCGGTGCGCCTGTTCGGCTCACGCGCCTTGAAGAACCAGGGCTACAACGTGATCGAGGCGCGCTCGGCCGAGACCGCGCTCGAGGCCTTGCGGGTCACCCCGCAGGTCGACGTGCTGGTGACCGACGTGGTGATGCCCGGCATGGACGGCGCCACTCTGGCCAAGCTGATCCGCCAGGAAAGGCCCGCCATCCAGGTGATCCTGATGTCGGGCTATTCCGAGGATGTCGCGCCGGAAAAGGTGGCGGGCGAGGACGACATGTTCTTCCTGCCCAAGCCCTTCTCGCTCAAGCAGCTGGCAGGCCTCGTCAAAGAGGCCATGCAGCGCATCACCTGAGCTATTTTTTCGCCACCATGATGTCGTTGACCACGTCTTTGACGTTGGCGGTGTTCTTGGCGATGCGCACCGCGTCGGCCTTCTGGATCGACGTGTCGACAGTGCCGCTCAGATGGACGATGCCGCGGTCGGTATCGACATGGATGTCGAACGCCTTCAATTCCTGATCCTTGATCAGCGACGCCTTGATCTTGGTGCTGATCGCCGTATCGTCGACATAATCGCCGGCCGATTCTCCCGCCAGGGCCGGAGCGGTTGTGCTCAGCAGCAGGGCGGAGAGGAAGACGAGTCGATTGAAGCTGCGCATGGGTTGGTTTCCTTCGCTGTTAGGCTTCGATTGGCCCGATCCTTCAAGTCCTTGACGTGACTGAAGTTCCGGAGCCGATTTGTGACCGGAACACAGCGGGAACAAATCCCCTTGCAAATGAGAACAAACAAAGTACATTGATGGCGATTGCCACGCGCCCATGTCCGTGGAATAACAGGGAGCCGTCAGTGATGACTCAGACAGCACTCCGCTTGGTGGATAAGGAAACCATGGACAAACAAAAGGCTTTGGATGCCGCCCTGACGCAGATCGAACGGGCTTTCGGCAAAGGTTCGGTCATGCGCATGGGCCAACGCGAGGTGATCGAGGTGGAGAGCGTCTCCACCGGTTCCCTCGGGCTCGATCTGGGCTTGGGCATCGGCGGTCTGCCGCGCGGGCGCATCATCGAAATCTACGGGCCGGAAAGCTCGGGCAAGACCACGCTGACCCTGCATGTGGTCGCCGAGGCGCAGAAGAAGGGCGGCACCTGCGCCTTCATCGACGCCGAGCACGCGCTCGACCCGATCTATGCCCGCAAGCTGGGCGTCAATCTCGACGAATTGCTGATCTCGCAGCCGGATGCGGGCGAGCAGGCGCTGGAAATCGCCGACACGCTGGTCCGCTCGGGCGCGGTCGATGTGCTGGTGGTCGACTCGGTCGCCGCCCTGGTGCCGCGCGCTGAACTGGAAGGCGAGATGGGCGACAGCCATGTCGGTCTGCAGGCACGCCTGATGAGCCAGGCGCTGCGCAAGCTGACCGCCACGGTGTCGAAGTCGAACTGCATGGTGATCTTCATCAACCAGATCCGCATGAAGATCGGCGTGATGTTCGGCAGCCCGGAAACCACCACCGGCGGCAACGCGCTGAAGTTCTATGCCTCGGTCCGCCTCGACATCCGCCGTATCGGTTCGATCAAGGACAAGGACGAGGTGGTCGGCAACCAGACCCGCGTCAAGGTGGTCAAGAACAAGCTGGCGCCGCCCTTCAAGGTGGTCGATTTCGACATCATGTATGGCGAAGGCATCTCGAAGACCGGCGAACTGATCGATCTCGGCGTCAAGGCCGGCATCGTCGAGAAGTCGGGCGCTTGGTTCTCCTACAAGTCTCAGCGCATCGGCCAGGGCCGCGAGAACGCCAAGCAGTTCATGCGCGACAATCCGGCCATCGCCGACGAGATCGAGGCGACCATCCGCGCCAACGCCCGCACCGTCGCCGACGCCCTGTCGGGCGGCCCGGGCGATCAGGACGGCAACCCGACTAACGACGAAGAGTGATCGGCTGAACGATCCGGGGAGGGCGTCCAGGCAAAAGCTTCTGGACGCCCTTTTCGCATCCAGCTACTTAACCGCTCCATGAAGGAGCAGATTTCCGTCGAGCAGGCCCTCTCGCAGGCCTTTGCGCATCTTGATGCCGGACGCATCGAGCAGGCGCGCAAGCTTGCCCGCTCGCTGGAAAGCCGACGGCCGGAACCGCAGGCTCTCCCCTATCTGCTCGGCCTGATCTCGCTCAAGGAAGGGCAGGGCAAAAAAGCCGCCCAGCATCTTTCCCGCGCTTTGGCCAAAACCCCCGACGCCGTGCCGCCCATGCTGGCCATGGCGCGCGCGCAAATTCAGCAGAACCGGCTGATCGAGGGCATCACCGCCTATCGCCGTCTGCTGGCGGTCGCGCCCGATCTCGCCGTCGCCTGGCGCGAACTGGGCGATCTGCATATCGCCGGCCAGGATTTCGCCGCCGCCGCCATGCCGCTGCGCCGCTCCGCCCGTGTGTGGACGGCGCTGGCGCCGCTGCGCAACAATCTCGGTATCGCGGAGCGCGCTTCGGGCAATCCCGAGCGGGCGGCCGAAGAGTTTCGCATTGCCGTGATCCTCGATCCCTCGACCGCCAAGCCTTACGCCAATTTGGCCGGCGTTCAGCGCAAGCTCGGGCAAGCCGGACGGGCGGCGGAGTTCGCGGTGCGGATCGCGCCGGAGGATGCGGCGTGCCGGATCGAGTATGGGCAGTCGCTCCCCGACGAAGCCGCGATCGAGCAATTCGCCGAAGCGGTGCGTCTGTTGCCGGATCAGGCGGAGCCGCACTGGCTGCTGGGTGAAACGCTGGTCCGTCTGGGCCGCACCGACGAGGCCGCGGTCACCTATGACCGCGTTCTCTCCCTCGATCCTGCCGACAGCTTTGGCGCCCAGCTCGCTCTCGCCAAGCTCGGCCAGAGCGCTGTGCCGGAGCGGGCTTCGGCGGCGCATGTCAGCGCGTTATACGACCAATATGCCGGCAGTTTCGATCAGGATTTGCTGGGCAATCTCGATTATCGCGGTCCGGAGGTGATCCTCGACGGCCTGCGCCGCGCCGGCATCGCCGGGCCGTGCGACATTCTCGATGCCGGTTGCGGCACCGGCCTCGCCGGCTTGGCGGTGAAGCCTTTGGCGCGCCGCCTCGACGGCATCGACCTCTCCGAAAAAATGGCCGACCAGGCGCGCGCCCGCGGCGTCTATGATTCGGTCGCGGTCGGCGATCTGGTGCCGGAGATGGCGGGGCGTTCCGCGTCCTATGATCTGGTGATCGCCGCCGACGTGCTGATCTATCTCGGTGACCTAGCGCCGGTCTTCGCCGCCGCGCGCACAGCCTTGCGGGCCGCCGGCCATTTCGCCTTCACCGTCGAGCGCGGAGAGGGTGAGGGTTATACCCTGCAGCCGACCGGCCGCTTCGCCCACGCCGACTCCTATCTCCGCCGTCTTGCCGGCGAGACCGGCTTTTCCGTAACCCTGCTGGAACCCACCGTCACCCGCCGCGAAAAAGGTGACCCGGTGCCCGGCCTTCTGTGTGTATTGTCCCGCCCATGAAGAACCGTAAGCCGCCGCCGTTCCGCACCCGCACGGTCGACCTCGACATCCTCGCCATTGGTGCCCGGGGTGACGGCCTCGCCAAATTCGACGGCGAGCAGGTCTTCGTGCCGCTTACCGCGCCGGGCGATCGCATCGTCGCGCGCCTCGAAGGCCGCCGCGCCGACGGCTTCACCGCCAGCATGGCCGAACTGGTCACGCCCGGTCCGACCCGCCGCGACGCGCCGTGCCCGCTGTTCGGCCAATGCGGCGGCTGCAATCTGCAGCATATCACCGACGAGGCGCTGACCGACTGGAAGCGCGAGCGCCTGGTCACCGCCCTGACCCGCGTCGAATTCGACAGCCGCCTGATCGCTCCGCTGGTCTCCATCGCCCCCGGCACCCGCCGCCGCGCCGCCTTCGCCTTCACACGCCTGGCCAAGGGCGTCGTGATCGGCTTCAACGAGCGCGCCAGCCGTCACATCGTCGAAGTCGATCCCTGCCTGCTGCTGGCGCCCGCGCTGCTGGCCCTGCTGGCGCCGCTGCGCACGCTGCTGACGGAAATCCTGCCGACCGGCACCACCGGCGACGCACTGACCACCCTGACCGACAGCGGCATCGACCTCGTCATCCAGACCGAGCATGAACTCGACCTGTTTGCCCGCGAAAAGCTGGCCAGCTTCGCCGAAGCCCAGGACCTCGCCCGCCTGTCCTGGCAGAAGGGCGATCTGGCCGAGCCGGTCGCGCATCGCCGCCCGGCCCAGGTGACCATGGGCGAGGTCTCGGTCGACATTCCGCCCGGCGGTTTCCTGCAGCCTTCCCGCGAGGGCGAGGCGGCGCTGGTCGCGCTGGTCAAGGAATATCTGCCGGCCCAGGGCGCCATTCTCGATCTCTATGCCGGCAGCGGCAGTTTCACCTTCCCGCTGGCGAAAGGCCGTGCCGTGACCGCCGTCGAAGGCGACGCCGCCGCCATCGGCGCGCTGGGCGCCGCCGCCCGCCGTGTCGGCTTGGCGATCACGGCGGTCCATCGCGACCTCGCCCGCCAGCCGCTTCTGGCCCATGAGTTGAAGCCGTTCGCCGCCGTGATCTTCGACCCGCCGCGCGCCGGCGCCGCCGCCCAGGCCGAGCAGATCGCCAAGGGCGGCCCGGCGACCGTCGTCGCGGTGTCGTGCAATCCCGCCACCCTGGCGCGCGATGCGGCGACCTTGGCCGATGCCGGCTACAAGCTGATCAAGGCAACCCCGGTCGATCAATTCCCCTGGTCCGCCCATCTCGAAGCCGTGGCGGTTTTTCAGCGGTAATCGGCGCATATTTGAACCGCAGAGGCGCAGAGGCGCAGAGGCAACGCGCGGACGAGGCGCCTGCGGCATTAATCCCATGAGGAAATGCCGCGGGCGCTTTGGACCACTCAATCCCCTCTGCGCCTCTGCGCCTCTGCGGTTCAATCAGTCCTGGCCGCCCGGAGATGTCAGATTTCCTTGTCTCCAAAGCCCTGGGCGGCGATAACAGCTTGATGACCAGCAACACCGCCTATGCGCGGCTCGAAAGCCGCTTCGCCAAGCTTTCCCATCTCGACCAGGCCTCCGGTTTCCTGCATTGGGACATGTCGGCCGTGATGCCCGAAGGCGGCGCCGAATCGCGCGGCGAACAGCTTGCCAGCCTGGCCAGTCTCGGCCACGACCTGCTGGTCGCGCCCGAGGTAGAGGAGTGGCTGAAGGCTGCCGAGCAGGAAGGCCTGGAAGGCTGGAAAGCCGCCAATCTGCGCGAGATGCGCCGCGACTGGCTGCATGCTTCCGCCGTTCCCGCCGAGCTGGTCGAGAAACTCTCCCGCGCCGGCTCGTCCTGCGAGATGGTGTGGCGCAAGGCCCGGCCTGCCGCCGATTTCAGGCAGGTGATCGAGCCGCTGAGCATTTTGCTCGACCTCACCCGCGAGATGGCCGAGATCAAGTCGCAGGCGCTGGGCGTCTCGCCCTATGACGCGCTGCTCGATCAGTATGAGCCGGGCGGGCGCTCCGCCGACATCGCCCGGGTGTTCGCCGATCTGGCCGGTTTCCTGCCGGGCTTCCTGGCCGAGGTGCTGAAGAAGCAGGGCGCCGCCCCGGCCGCGCCGGAAGGTCCGTTTCCGCAGGCGGTGCAGAAGGAAATCGGCCTGGAAATGATGAAATCGCTCGGCTTCGATTTCGACCATGGCCGCCTGGATGAGAGCTTGCATCCCTTCTGCGGCGGCACGCCCGACGATGTGCGCATCACCACGCGCTATGACGAAAAAGACTTCATCACCAGCCTGTTCGGTGTGATCCACGAGACCGGCCATGCGCTGTATGAGCAGGGCCTGCCCAAGCAATGGCGCCATCAGCCGGTCGGCAAGGCGCGCGGCATGAGCGTGCATGAGAGCCAGAGCTTGCTGATGGAAATGCAGGCCTGCCGTTCGCGCGCCTTCTTCCGCTTCGCCGCGCCCAAGCTGGCGCGGCAGTTCGGCCGCAGCGGCTGGGATGCCGACCAGCTCTATAACGCCACCATGCGGGTCGAGCCCGGCTTCATCCGCGTCGATGCCGACGAAGTGACCTATCCCGCCCATGTCATCCTGCGCTTCCGGCTCGAACAGGCGCTGATCGCCCGCGAATTGTCGGTCGCCGATCTGCCCGCCGCCTGGAACGAGGGCATGGAGGAATTGCTGGGCATCGTCCCGCCCGACGACCGGCTGGGCTGTCTGCAGGACATCCACTGGTATGACGGCGCGTTCGGCTATTTCCCGACCTATACGCTGGGCGCCATGACCGCCGCGCAGCTGTTCGACGCGGCGCGCAAGGCGCTGCCCGACCTCGACGGAGACCTCTCCGCCGGCCGTTTCGCGCCGCTGCTGGGCTGGCTGCGCGAGAACGTGCACGGCAAGGCCTCGCGCTATTCCACCGACGAGCTGCTGCGCCAGGCGACCGGCAAGCCGCTCGACGCCGAAATCTTCAAGGCGCATCTGCGCGCCCGTTACGCATCCTGAGGAGCCGGTTTCCGTGACCTATCACAGCACCCGCGGCCAGGCGCCGATCCTGCCCTTCGACGACGTCCTGCTGTCCGGGCTGGCGCGTGATGGCGGGCTCTATCTGCCGCAAGCCTGGCCGCATTTCGGGGCCTCCGAGATCAAGGCGATGGCCGGCCTGTCCTATGCCGAGCTGGCGACGCGGGTGATGATGCCCTTCCTCGACGGTGTGATCGGCGAAGACGAATTCGCCGATCTGGTCGCCGACACCTATAAGGGCTTCGGTCACAAGGCGGTGGCGCCGCTGGTTCAATTGTCCGCCAACGATTGGCTGTTGGAGCTGTTCCACGGCCCGACCCTGGCCTTCAAGGATTATGCCCTGCAATTGCTCGGGCGCCTGTTCGACCATGTGCTGAAGAAGCGCGGGGAACGGATCACCATCGTCGGCGCCACGTCGGGCGATACAGGCTCGGCCGCCATCGAGGCCTGCCGCGACCGCGCCAATATCGACATCGTGATCCTGCATCCGAAAGGCCGGACCTCCGCGGTGCAACGCCGGCAAATGACCACGGTGCTGTCGTCCAACGTGCACAACATCGCCCTGGAAGGCAGTTTCGACGATTGCCAGGACCTGGTTAAGGTCCTCTTCAACGACCAGCCCTTCCGCGACCGCTGCCGCCTGTCGGCGGTGAACTCGATCAATTGGGCGCGCATCCTCGGCCAGATCGTCTATTACTTCGCCGCCGGCGTGGCGTTGGGCGCGCCGGAGCGCGGCCTGTCCTTCGCGGTTCCGACCGGCAATTTCGGCAATGTCTATGCCGCCGTCAGCGCCCGCCATCTCGGCCTGCCGATCCGCCAATTGGTCATCGGTTCGAACAGCAACGACATCCTGACGCGCTTTTTCGCCACCGGGCGGATGCAAAGCGAGGGAGTCGTCCCTACATTAAGCCCAAGCATGGACATCCAGATCTCGAGCAATTTCGAGCGCTATCTGTTCGACCTGCATAAGGGCGACGCAGCGCAGGTCACCGCCCGCATGGGCGCCTTCCGCCAAAGCGGCTCGTTCGCGGTCGATGATCATCTGTGGGCCGAGGCGCGCGCGCTGTTCGACGCGGCCTCCTTCGACGATGAAAAGACTCTGGCTGTCATGCGCTCGCTCTATGAGGAGACAGGACTTTTGATCGATCCCCATTCCGCCATCGGCGTCGCCGCCGGGCGGGCCCGCCGCCGCGACGAGACCGTGCCGATGGTGGCACTGGCCACCGCGCACGCGGCCAAGTTCCCCGACGCCGTCGAGCGCGCCACCGGCATCCGTCCGGCCCTGCCGCCGCGCCTGGCCGATCTGTTCGAGCGCGAGGAGCGCTATGACGTGCTGCCCAACGATGAGACTGCCGTGAAGGATTACGTCGCGAAGGTCGCGGGATGAGCAAGGAATTTTCCCGAAAATTCGTTGCAGGCGTGCGACTGCACGCCCGCGCTACCGACAGCCGAAATTACACAGGCAACATAGCTTGGCGCGGAAGCCTAGCGGCTGGAAGCCGCGCCCGGCGCCTGAGGGACAAAGAAATATGAGCACCGCGCTGGACATCAAGCAGAGCAAGCTGTCGAACGGCATGGTGGTGATCACCGACCATATGCCGTCGGTCGAGACCGTTTCCCTGGGCGTCTGGGTCAATGCCGGCACCCGCCACGAAGCGGCCGAGATCAACGGCATCTCGCATCTGCTGGAACATATGGCCTTCAAGGGCACCGAGCGCCGCACGGCCCAGGCGATCGCCGAAGAGATCGAGGCGGTGGGCGGCCTGCTCAACGCCTATACCAGCCGCGATCACACCGCCTATTACGCCAAGATCCTGAAGGAGGATACCGGCCTGGGTATCGATATCCTGGCCGACATCCTGCAGCATTCCAGCCTCGATCCCGACGAGCTGGCCCGCGAGCAGGCGGTGGTGGTGCAGGAGATCAGCCAGGCGATCGATACGCCCGACGACATCATCTTCGATCATTTCCAGGCCACCGCCTTTCCGCAACAGGCGGTCGGACGCCCGGTGCTGGGCACGGCGGAGCTGGTCCGCTCCTTCAGCCGCAAGACCGTGGCCGGCTATATGCGCGATCATTACGGTTCGGGAACGATGATCCTGGCCGCCGCCGGTAATCTCAACCACGATTCCATCGTCGCCGAGGCCGAGCGCCATTTCTCCGGCCTTGCGCCGGCGCGTGCCGGCAGCGAAGAGCCGGCCCGCTATGAAGGCGGCGATTACCGCGAAGAGCGCGACCTCGAACAGGTCCATGTGGTGCTGGGCTTCGATGGCGTCGCCTATGAAGACCCCGATTACTACGCCATGTCGGTGCTGTCCGGCCTGCTGGGCGGCGGCATGAGCTCGCGCCTGTTCCAGGAAGTGCGCGAACGCCGCGGCCTGGCCTATTCGGTCTACAGCTTCAGCCAGTCACTGTCGGACGGCGGCCTGTTCTCGATCTATGCCGGCACCGGCGCGGATGAATCCGCCGAAGTGGTGCCGGTGATCTGCGAAGAAGTCCGCAAGGTGATGAAAAGCGTTACCGCCGAGGAGGTGCGCCGCTCGCGCGCCCAGATCAAGGCCGGCATCCTGATGGGGCTGGAAAGCACCAATGCCCGCTGCGAGCAGCTGGCGCGGCAATTGATGGTGCATGGCCGCATTCAAAGCATCGAGGAAGTGGTCGCCAGGATCGAGGCGGTCGACGAGGCCGCCGTGGTGAAGGTGGCGAACCGCCTGTTCACCACCCCGCCGACCTTCGCCGCCATCGGGCCGCTGGAGAACGTGGCGGATTACGCCTCAATCCGCGAGAGTCTGCTCGCCTGATGAGGGGTCAAGGGTGCGCTCCGGCGCACCCTTGAAGCCCTGGGCGACCACATAGGTCTCCGCCGATTCCTGCCGGCTGGCGGCGGGCTTCGCATGCTTGACCGACTCGAAGCTGCGCTTCAGCAGGTCAAGCAGCTCGCGCTCGGTGCCGCCCTTGAACACCTTGGCGATGAAGGTTCCGCCCGGCGCCAGCACGGTCAGGGCGAAATCGAGCGCCACTTCGCACATATGGATGATGCGCAGATGGTCGGTCGCGGGATGTCCCGTGGTCGGCGCGGCCATGTCGGACAGCACCACGTCCGCCGGGCCTTCCAGCGCGTCGCGCAGCCGGTCCGGCGCGTCGTCGGCCAGGAAGTCGCCGACCAGGTTGGTGGCGCCGGCCAGCGGCGCCCAATCGAGGATGTCGATCCCCACCACCTTGCCGCGGCCATGCTTGAGGATGCCGATGCGCTCCACCGCGATCTGGGTCCAGCCGCCCGGGGCGGCGCCGAGATCGACCAGGCGGATGCCAGGCTTGAGGAATTTGAACTTGTCGTCCAACTGCAGCAGCTTGAACGCCGCGCGGGATCGATAGCCCAGGCGGCGAGCCTCGGCGACATAGGGGTCGTTGAGCTGGCGCTGCAGCCAGCGGGTCGAGGAGACCGAGCGCTTGGCGGCGGTCTTCACGCGGGTATGCAGGCCGCGCGAGCCCGATCCTGATTTCTTCTTTTCGGTCATGTCGACGCTTCTCTAGCGTCCGCGCGCATCATCGACAACAGAATTCCTTCGCGCACGCCGCGATCGGCCACGCGCAACCGCCCGGTCGGCCACAGACGGCAGATCGCGGCCAGGATGGCGCAGCCGGCCACCACCAGGTCGGAACGCTCCGGTCCGATGCACGGGCTGGCGGCGCGCTCATCGTGCGAACAGCCCATCAGGCGCAGGCTGATCCGCTCGATATCGGTGAAATCCATGGTCAGGCCGTCGACCTGCGAGCGGTCGTAACGCTCGAGCCCGAGATGGATGCCGCCCAGGGTGGTCACCGTGCCCGAGGTGCCCAGCATCTGCAGCTTGCCCGCCTTGGCCAGCTCGCCCAGCCGCCCGTCGCGGTCGAAACAGCGCAGGCGCTCCATCGCTTCGGCGACGATGCGCTGATAGCCCTCGCTGCAATCGAGATCGTCGCAGCGCAGTTCGCCCAAGGTGACGACGCCCAGCGGCAGGGATTCGATCGCCTCGATGCGCTGCGTGCCGTCCGGCAGCAGGGTCACTTCGATCAGCTCGGTGCTGCCGCCGCCGATGTCGAAGACCAGGGCCTTGTCCGGTTCGGGGGAGAGCAGGGGGGCGCAGCCGGCCATGGCCAGGCTGGCCTCTTCGCGCGGGGTGATGATTTCGAGGTCGAGGCCGGTCTCGTAATGGACCAGCTCGACGAAGTCGCGGTAATTGGCGGCGCGGCGGCAGGCTTCGGTGGCGACGGCGCGCAGGCGCCGTGTGTCGCGACGGCGCAGCTTGTGGGCGCACAGGCGCAGGGCGGCGATGGTGCGCTCGATGGCCAGGGGCGACAGCCGCCCGCTGGTGGCCAGGCCTTCGCCCAGGCGGGTCATGCGCGAGAAGGCATCGACCACATGAAAGCCGTCACCGTGCGGCACCGCCATCAGCAGGCGGCAATTGTTGGTGCCCAGGTCCAGCGCACCGTAAACCGTATCGGCGCCCGGACAAGCGAGGCGTGACGGATCGTTGAGCAACATGACTGAATGGTACTGGAGCGCGCCCCTCAAAAAAAGGCCGCAAATTTTTCTCTAAAATTGGGGCTGGCATTCCTGAAAATGACGTGTTAGAAAGCGCCCCTTCCCGCCACTGGGGGATCGTCTAACGGTAGGACAGCGGACTCTGACTCCGCCAGTCTAGGTTCGAATCCTAGTCCCCCAGCCAATCTTCGCCGCATCACGCGAACTACCCCTTCAAATATTCCCACACCTTCGAGATCACCACCGATCCCTCCCCGACGGCGGAGGCGACGCGTTTGACCGATCCGGCCCGGACGTCGCCGACGGCGAATATTCCCGGTTCGGAGGTGGCGTAGGGCGAGTGGGCGCCGGCGGCTTCTCCCGTCAGGACGTACCCGTTGCCGTCCAGATCCACCATCCCCTTCAGCCAGCCCGTATTCGGGGCGGCGCCGATCATGACGAACATCGCGCAGGTGGGGATCGTTCTGAGGGCGCCGCTCTCCACGTCGCGAATGGTGACGCTGTCGAGCGTTTCGCTTCCGTGCAGAGCCGTGACCTCGGCGCCGTATTCGATCGTGATGTTCGGATCGGCTTCGAGGCGGCTGGACAGATAGTTCGACATCGAGGTGGCCAGGGATTTGCCCCGCACCAGCAGCCGGACATGGGCGGCATGGCGGCTGAGATGCATGGCCGCCTGGCCGGCGGAATTGCCGCCGCCGATCACGATCGCCTCGGAACCCTTGCAGAAGCGCGCTTCATTTTCGGTGGCGGCGTAATAGATGCCGGCACCCTCGAACTCGGCGAACCGTTCGAGCTGCAGCGGGCGATATTGCACCCCCGTCGCCACGACGACGGCGCCCGCGCGAACGCGCCGGCCATCCTCGAAGATCGTGCAGAATTCGCCGCCTTCGAGACGCTCGAGCCTCGCGACCCGGCGCGGCATCAGGAACCGGGTGCCGAATTTCATCGCCTGGACTTCGCCCCGCCAGACCAGGTCGGCGCCGGAGATGCCGGTGGGGAAACCCATGTAATTCTCGATTCGGCTGGAGGTGCCGGCCTGTCCGCCGATCGCGATATCCTCGACGACCAGCGCGCTGAGCCCTTCCGCGCCGGCATAGACGCCCGCCGCGACACCGGCCGGACCCCCGCCGACGATGACGACATCGAACATTTCGAGGTCTTCGAGATCGCGGTTGAGCCCCAGCAGACGGGCGATCGCATCCGGTGTCGGATCGGCGATGACTTGATCCCGTCCGAAGATCACGGCCGGCTGATCGGCCTTTATGCTGCAGCTGGCCGCGATGCGTTCCGCCTCCGGGCTGCCGACCGCGTGGGAGGCGAAGGGCAATCGGTTCCGGCTGGCGAATTCGGCGACGCGGCGCACGGCGCGGTCGCTGTCCTCGCCGATCAGAACCAGCGTCGCTTCAGGCGCGCCGAGGTGACTCCGCCGCCGCGCCGCGAAGACGGTGATGATGATGTCCGACATTTCGGGAATCTCGGCCATCAGGCGAAGCATGGTGGCGCGGGGAACCTCGATCACCCGGGTGTCGGAAACGGCCCGCGTCGGCAGCGATACATTCCCGCCGCCCAGAAAGGCGATCTCCCCCAGGAACTGGGTCGGGCCGAGCGTCGAGGGGAAATGCCGCTCGCCGGTGTAGGGATTGACCACCTCGATCTCACCCGCCTCGATATAGATGAAGCGATCGATCAGATCGCCCGTCTTCACGATGAACTGGCCGGCCGTGTAGTGCACGATCGTCCCAGCCGTCCGCAGAGCGGCGACGTGAGACGGGGCCAGGGGGACGCGCCGCATTTCCTGCAGGTCACGGCCAATCGTTTCCATTGCAAACCTCTGCCACCGATCGTGAAATTGTCCGGGGCATGATAGCGAAATTTCCTCGGAAAACTCCCTTAAGCTTCATCCCTGATATCGAAACGGACGATCTTTCCATCGCGCAGATGGAAGACGTGTCCGACGATCTTGTCCCTGAGCAGCCCGTGCTGTTGGTCGATCAGGGGATTCCCATCGAGATCCCGCACCGATTGCCGGACTTCGACGACGATGGAGCCGTCCTCGGCCCGGGTGACCGCCAGCGGTTCGACATGGGGGCTGACGACGGCCCATTGGCGCGTCCAATAATCGCGCAGCTCGGCATGGCCATGAACATGGCCGCCTTCCATGCCATTGGCCCAGGCCACGTCGTCGGCCAGGGCGGCCAGCACGCCGTCGATGTCCCGCGCATTGAAACAGGCGTAAAGGCGCGTGATGAGTTCGCTCTCGTTCGTCACCGTCTATTGCCCTCCTCAGGCTTATCTGCATTATATAGGTAGCTATATATAAAACATAGGCACCTATTCAAGAGGGGTGGGGCATGGACGAGGATGTGCTGTCGACGCCGGGGCATCTTATCTCGCAGGCTGCGCGCGGCTTCGCGCGGTTGAGCGAGGCGCGTCTCAAACCCATGGGCTTCGGGGTCGGGCATCTGCCCGTGCTGGTCGCGCTCGGGGAAGGCCGCGCCGATTCACAGCGCGGCTTGGCCCGTTTCGCCAAGATCGAACAATCCTCGATGGCGCAGATGCTGAACCGGATGGAGCGGGACGGGCTGATCCGGCGAGTGCCCGATCCCTCCGATGGCCGCAGCAGCCTGATCTCCCTGACGGACGCCGCGCTCGCCCGCATGCCCGAGGCCTGCGAGGTGCTGTTTCAAGGCAATCGCGACGCCCTGGCCGGCTTCTCGGATCAGGAGGCGGCGCAACTCGTCGATCTGCTCAATCGGCTGATCGCCAATCTCGACCGCCTGGTGGCGAGTCCGTCCGAGGGCGAGTGAGCGGTGTTTGAGACGAATTGGCATGTAACTGAGATTTTGTAGAATTATAAATCTCATCTGCCCGCGTCATAGTGATCCTCATCGACTTACCCCACTCGTTGAGGAGACATCAAATGGACGCTATCGCCAAGCTTCTCGGCCGCACCGGCCTGCTGAAACAAGACCTCGATTACCATGTGGTCCGTGCCGCCATGGTGATCATCTTCGCCTGGTTCGGGTACGACAAATGGTTCGAGGCGGAGATCCGCGGGCTGCTGCCCATCATCACCCACGGCCCGTTCATCTTCTGGACCATTCCGGTTCTGGGCATCCATGGCACCGCCATCTTCCTGGGCGCCTCGGAGTGGACCTTCGGTTCGCTGCTCCTGCTGGGTTTCTGGAACAAGAAGGCGGGCATGCTGGGCGCCATCGGTTCGACCATGACCTTCATCGCCACCATCACGGTGTTCCCGTTCGTTCCCGATGGCTGGGATGCCGGCGCGGGTGGTTTCCCGGCCATGACCATCAATACGGCCTTCCTGCTGAAGGATCTGGTGCTGCTGGCCGTCTCCGTCTACCTGCTCATCCAGGATGCCCGGCGGGTGCTGGCCCGGGCCGAGGTGGCCGGTTGACAGGTCCGTCACTCGATAATACCGAAAGGGCGGTCCGGATGCCGGGCCGCCCTCTTCGTCTGGAAGGCCTTCAGCATGTCTTGATTAGTCGGGGGTCGCACGCCATCTGCAAGCCCATGATCCGTATCGCTGCCGCCCTCGCGCTCTCCCTTGTCGTCTCCGCCGGTGCTCAGGCCGAGGAGTTGGCTATTGCCGAGATTCCGCTTCCGGCTCCCGCCAAAGCGCCGAAATCCTATCCCGCGACGATCGTCGGCGATCCTACCGGCAAGGTGGTCTATAACGACGGCGCGTCGAATGTCAGCGTGGCGATGTGCGGGATCGAAGGACATGGAACCGCGGCCGACCTCGATGCCGGCCTGATCGATTTCAACGTTCCCGATCCGGCGCGCGCGGCGGGGCATTCGGAAACCGATCCGAAAGACCAAGGGCGGAACCTCTACGACTATCATTCCTCCGTCGTCCTCGGCGTCACCCTCGGCTACCGCTTCTGAGTTACAGCGCGCTGACATTTCCCCTGCCGTGAATTATCTTCGCCGCCGACTCAACTCTTGATCGAGGAACATGGCGTTATGGCGGAACCGGGCATCGAACTGTCCCAGACCCTCGACAAGAAGGAGATGGTGCGCTGGGCTTATCGCCTGTTTCTCGACCGCGAGCCGGAAAGCGATGCGGTGCTGTCCGGCCGCTCGCAGGATACGCGCAGCCTGCGCGCCGAATTCATGACCTGCGAGGAATTCATCGTCGCCAACCCGCATTTCTCGATGCTGCACGACGATTGGATCATCAAGATAACCAAATACGGCTTCCGCCTGTTCGTCTATCTGCGGGAAGTCGCCATCTCGAAGAACATCCTGCTCGATAATTACGAGAAGGCCGAAGTCGCCTTCGTGCAATCCGTCGTGAAGCCGGGCCATACGGTGATCGATATCGGCGCCAATATCGGCTTCTACGCCATGCTGTTCTCGTCGATCGTCGGCCCGGCCGGCCAGGTCCACGCCTTCGAACCGGTGCCCTTCCTCTATGACAAGCTGAATTTGTCGCGCCAGGAAAACCGCTTCGAAAATATTTGCCAGACCTACAATTGCGCCCTGGGCGCCGAGCCCGGCACCCTGAACCTGTTCCATGCCATCGGCGGCATGAATTTCGGCGGCTCGCATCTGCTGTCCGAGCCGGTCGACCCGCGCCGCGAGGATGTGAAGCCGGTGCAGGTGCGCACCCTCGACGACCTGCTGCTGCCCGGCAAGATCGATTTCATCAAGATGGATGTCGAGGGCGCCGAGCCGATGGTCATCACAGGCGGAATGGCCCGGCTGGCGGAGCACAAGCCGACCATCCTGTGCGAATTGCACAATGACGGCCTGCGCCGGGTGTCGAAATCCGACGCCAACCAGCTGATCGGCGCCCTGGCGGGGATCGGCTATCGCTGCGCCTTGCTGCTGCCCGACGGCACGCTGGGCGAGACGATCACCGAATATGCCGCCGAAGCGCCGATCAACGTGGTGTTCTCGGCGGCCTAAGCCGCCTGTTCGGCAGCTTGCTTGCGACGGCGCGCCTGGCGGAATTGCAGCAGGCTGGCCAGTGCGCCGAACGCCGCGCCCAGCGCCGCGACCGCGTTCCAGCCGCCATGTTCCCAGGCTTGGACCGCGGCGGCGGAACCGGTGGCGCCGCCCAGGAACATCACGCTCATGAAGACCGTGTTGAGGCGGGCGCGGGCCTCCGGGCGCAGGGCGTAGATCACGCTCTGGTTCGAGATCAGCGAGCTCTGCACGGCGAAATCGAGCAGGATCACGCCGAACACCAATCCCGCCAGGCCGGTCCACAGGCCGAATACGATCCACGACACCAAGGTCAGCACGGCGCCCAGGGCGATGACGCGGAACGGGCCGTGCTTGTCGGCGATGCGCCCGGCCAGCGGCGCCGCCAGGATGCCGACCGCGCCGACGATGCCGAACAGGCCGGCGACGTCGGCGCCCATCGACAAAGGCGGCTCCTGCAGGCGCAGCGCCAGGATGGTCCAGAAGGCCGAGAAGGCGCCGAACAGCAGCGCCTGGGTCATGGCCGCCACGCGCAATTCGGCGAATTCGCTCCACAGATGCGCCAGCGAGATCATCAGGCGGGGATAGAGAAGCGTGCTGTCGGAACGGTGGCGCGGCAGGATCAGCGCCATCCAGAGTCCGGCGCCCAGCGCCAGCGGAGCACCCAGCCAGAACATCTCGCGCCAGCCGGCATGGGTGGCGACATAGCCGGCCAGGGTGCGGCTCAGCAGAATGCCGCTCAACAGTCCCGCCATCACCGTGCCGACGGTGGCGCCGCGGCGCTCGGGCGAGGACAGATGGGCGGCGAAGGGCACGATCTGCTGCGCGACGGTGGCTAGGGCGCCGACGGCCAGCGAGGCGATCATCAGGGCGGCGCCGCCGGGCGCCATGGCGGCGCCGACCAGCGCCAGGGCGAGCAGCACGAACTGGATGACGATCAGCCGGCGGCGTTCGAGGATGTCGCCCAGCGGGACCAGCAGGAACAGGCCTGCCGCATAGCCCAGCTGGGTCGCGGTGGGGATCAGATGGGTGAGCGGGCCGGGCAGGTCCCGTTCCATCACGCCGAGCATCGGCTGGTTGTAATAGATGTTGGCGACGGCCAGGCCGGTCGCGGCGGCCATCGAGATGGTCAGGCCGGAAGAGAGATTATGTTTCACAGTAGCCCCAATGCGATCAGTTCGTTCTGCAGCGACAGGGACTGGTCTTCCGCCCCGAGCACCCATTTCCCCATGTCGCGCGGCGCATCCTCGGGGTCGAGATAGCGCCAGCCCTGGAACGGGCGGCGCGGGCGGGGCTCGACGGTAATGAGCTCGGGATCATAGACCAGGGCGCAATGGGGAACGCCGTCACGCTCGACCGGCCGCAGTTCGAGGAGGCGCTGCCGGGCGGTGACGAAGCCGTTCATCACCCAATAGAGCGATCCGCCATCCAGCACATCTTCGGCGCGCTTGGGAGTCTGGCGGGTGATGTGGAGAAGTTCCGGCTTCTCGCCGGCGCGCCGCTTGTCTTCGAGACGCTGGGCCTGCCAGGTGGCGAGGTCGTTGAGGCCGGTGGCGCCGACGCAGAGCTTGATCAGATGGATGGTCATGTCGGGCCTGTAAGTAAGCCCTTGGCCGCACTGGTTCAAGACCGCGTGGGGGGAGCTCTGCAGTTTGGTATTATTGACAGACCTGATAAACCGCCCATCTTTCTGCGCGGGAACCGCAATATGGGAATCAGGTGAATGATGGCAGCACAAAAAAGCAGAGCGTGGATCTGGCTTCACCGGCAATTGCGCGCCAGCATTTTCAATCTCAGTTTCTGGCTCGGTCTGACCTTCGGTTTCCCGTTCGAGCATTTCCTGTGGGAGCATGTCTGGCCGTTCAAGCTGATCACCAAATGGATCGGATTGTGACCGTCCGTCCCGCTTCTGCCACGGAACCGGCCATCGGCACAGCTGTTCCTGCCTTCGGAGACTTTCCGGAGGCAACACATTGGATTCCCGATATATCGTCAGGGTCGCCGCTGTTCTGACCGGCCTGCTTCCGGTCATCGCCGGTTTCGCGCAAACCCCGTCACCCTTGATGGATTGGCAATATTCGACCGGCGAGGTGTTGAGCTCGCTCGACGGTCCGCCGCCCGAATGGCGCCGCGACTTCGGCCCGGGAGTCAGCGAGCAGCCGACCTTCATGGGATCGAAGCGCTACAAGACCGGGCCCAGCGCCATTCTCGACATCCGCTATAAGGACGAGTTCTTCCTCTCGGACGGCGAGGGGCTGGGCTGGAACGTGATCCACGAGCCCGGGTTCCGTGCCGGCATCGCGCTGGGCTACGATCTCGGCCGCAACACCCACGACGATCCGCGCATCCGCAACCTGCCTGATGTGTCCTTCGCGCCCGAGCCCAAGCTGTTCGCGCAATATTTCCTGTTTCCGGTGGTGCTGACCGCCGAGATCCGCAAAGGCATCGGCGGCAATGACGGCGTGGTCGGCGATGTCGGCGCCTATATTCCGCTGCCGCTCAACAAGGATAAGAGCTGGCTGCTGTTCGTCGGACCCAGCATTACGCTGGCCGACCAGCACTATATGAACGCTTATTTCGGCGTTTCGCCGGACATTTCACGGACCTCGGGATTGCGGGCCTTCGATGCCAATGGCGGCTTCAGCAATGTCGGGGTCGGCGCCACCACCGTCTATCTGATCAACGAGCATTGGCTGGTCGAAGGCGATCTTGCCTATCGCCGCTATCTCGGAGACGCGGCCCGCAGCCCGATCGTCGAGACCAAGCTGCAGGCGGCGATCGATTTCAATATCGGCTATCGGTTCTGACTCTCAGCACAGCTCCTCGACCGCGCGCCAGTCCGGCGTGACGTAATTGACGATCAGCGATTTGCGCACGCCCTGGATCGGCCGCCTGGTGAAGCCGTGCCAGGTGTCGGCGGCGGGAATGAAGATCAGTCCCGCATTGGCGCTGTAGGGCACCGTCGCGACCCGCTTATGGTCCGGACTGTCGTCATAGATGTCGGTCCCGGCGTCGGCCAACCGCGGATCGTCGGACAGATAGATCAGCATGGTGAACAGCTTGACCTTGATGTCGACATGCGGCTCGAGCCAGAAGCCGTCGACGTCCTGGCAATATTCGATGCGCAGGCGTCCCCGGCTTACCTGGGCGCCGGTCGCCAGCTCCAGCACGCTGATCACCGACGGATCGGAGAAAGCCTCGGCAAGGGCGGCGCAGACAGGAAAGCGGCTCTGCTGCTCGGGGTTGCAGAATATCCGGGTCGAATTGCCGCTTTCGCGCCGTCCGTCGAAGGGCAGGGCGACGGGAGGCGAGACCGGCAGGGAGGCCACCTCTTTGACCGTCTCCTCGGGTAGGCAGCCGGTCAGCAGCCAATGGTCGTAGGGGGCGGTCCGGTGGTCGGCCTCGGTCAGGCAGGACAGGAACCAGGTGGCGATGTCGGCGGTGGTGGACGAGATCATCTCAATACCCCACCGCCAGGCCGCGTTTGACGAAGGCCGATACCTTGTGGCGCAGCAGGTTCTTGGCCAGCGCCGCCTCGGATTTCATCCAATTGAACATCACAGCGCGGCGCGGACCTTCGAACGGGGCATGGCCATGCCAGGACTGGTCGCTGCGGCGGAACACCACCATCGTGCCGCCGTGGGGCGGGATCTCGGCGATCGCGTCGTCCAGCGAGTCGGGGCCGCGCAGCAGGCGCAGGCGGCCGCCTTCCCCGGTCCATAGCGGATCGTTGAGATACAGCAGCCCGGTCACCACCTTGTCGGTGGAATCGACATGGATGCGCCCGTCCTTGCGCTGGCAGAAACCGCGCACGGTGATCATCAGCGGTTTGTCCGACAGGTCGACGTCGAATTTTTCCTCCATGATCCCGCGCAGGCGCGGCTGCCGCAGTTCCTCGACCAGGCGGGCGAAGCGCGCGCCGTACTCCAGCCCGTCGAGGGTGAACAGGCCGGGCCCGTCCAGCGCCGGAAAGTCGCCGGCGACGGCGGTCAGTGCCGGCTGGTCCAGCACCGGGCCGGCGCACAGGAAGGAAAAGGGCTGGTGTATCGCGGGCGTGGCGGCGATGCGGTCGAAATTCAGCAAGGGTGACATCCGATCCTCCGGGAGAGACCGGAACCTCACCCTTGTTCGGTGCGGACGGCTTTGACCTGGATCAAATCAGCCGGCCGTCGCCATCGCGATCAATTGTCAGCGATCACGTCCCTGCATTGCTTGCGCATTCGTCACTTTCCCTGCTAGAAGATGACGCCGTACAGGGCCATGCCGGTCAGCATGGCCGTAACGAACAGGGCGACCGGGCCTGAGCCGGTGGCGAGATCGGCGACGGCAGGGCCGGGGCACAATCCGACCAGGCCCCAGCCGATGCCGAACAGCGCCGCGCCCGATATCAGCCGGACGTCGATCCGGCGGGAGGCGGGAAGGTCGAAGCGGTCGCCGTAGAGAGGGCGGGCAAACCGGCCCAGCCACCGATAGCCGGCAAAGGTGGTGCCGACCGCGCCGGCCAGTACGAAGGCGAGGGTGGGATTCCAGTTGCCGGCCACATCGAGAAAGCCGCGCACTTGCGCCGGGTCGGTCATGCCCGACAGAGCGAGGCCGGCGCCGAACAGGGTGCCGCTCGCCAGAGCGATGACCGCACGTGCCGCGATCCGGTTCATCCGATCCTCCGCATCACGAAGACGGTGATGATCGCGGCGGCCATGAAGATTCCGACCGCCGCGGCGGAGCGCGGGGACAGCCGCGCCAGGCCGCAGACTCCGTGGCCGCTGGTACAGCCCGAGCCGAGGCGGGTGCCGAACCCGACCAGCAGGCCGGCGGCAATCAGAAGAGGCATGTCGTTCGTAATGGTCAGCCCGGTGGGCAGTCCCAGCAGCCGCGCCACGGGAAGGCCGAGCAGCAGTCCGGCGACGAAGGCGAGATTTTCCGCGCGCCGGTCATCCCGCCGGCCGATCCCCGCGACGATCCCGCTGATGCCGGCGATGCGGCCCAGGCCGGCCATCAACAATACCGAGGCGAGGCCGATCAGCACGCCGCCGGCGAGGGCTTGCGGGACTGCGCCCATCACCCGGCCTCCGCGCAGAAAATGGCGTAGAGGGACTGGACCAGCCTGGCGATCCTGCCGTCGGTCAGGCGATAGAAGATCTGCTTGGCGTCACGGCGCGTTTCCACGATGCGCGCTTCGCGCAGCACGGTGAGCTGTTGCGACAGAGTGGGCTGATGCACGCCGAGTTCGGCTTCCAGCTGTCCGACCGAGCGCTCCCCCTCCACCAGCGTGCAGGCGATCATGAGGCGCGCCGGGTGGGTCAGGGTTTTCAGCAGGGCCGCCACTTCGGCGGCCCGGGCGCTCATCTCGGTCTTGGTCATGGGGTGAGTTCCACACAATATACGTTTAAGTATATCATATAGTGACTTTCTTTCGTCAACCCCGCCGGACGTCGCCGACGAATTCGTCGACCAGCCCGGCCGGCGTCAGCCGGCCCGGTTCAACAGGCCGGTGAAGGCGCCGCCGGCTTTCGCCAGATCGTCATAGCGGCCCTGTTCGATGATGCGGCCCTTATCCATCACCAGCACCCAATCGGCGTCGCGGATGGTGGACAGGCGGTGGGCGATGACGAAGGTGGTGCGGCCCTTCATCAGGGCGCTCAGCGCTTTCTGCACCTTGGCCTCGGTCACCGAATCCAGCGCGCTGGTCGCTTCGTCGAGGATCAGGATCGGCGGATTCTTCAGCAAGGCGCGGGCGATGCCGATGCGCTGGCGCTCGCCGCCCGACAGGGTTCGGCCGCGCTCGCCGACCAGGGTCTGATAGCCGTTGGGCTGGGCCATGATGAATTCATGCGCCTCGGCCAGCGTCGCCGCCTCGATCAGTTCGGCCTCGGTCGCGTCGGGGTGTCCGACCTGCAGATTCTCGGCGATGGTGCGGTAGAACATGGTGCTTTCCTGGAACACCACGCCGATATTGCGCCGCAGGCTCGACAGGGTGACGTCGCGGATGTCGAGGCCGTCGATGGTGACGCGGCCGGTCTGCGGGTCCCACAGGCGATGCAGCAGCGCCATGGCGGTGCTTTTGCCGGCGCCGGTGGTGCCGACCAGGGCGACCATGCTGCCCGGCGCGATGTCGAAATTAAGGCCCGTCACAGCTTGCTTGTCGCCATAGGACAGGCTGACATTCTCGAAGGTCACATGGCCCTGCACGCGGCCCAGCTCGGTGGCGCCGGGCTTCTCGGCCACGGCGGATTTGGCGTCGAGCACCGAGAAGAAATCGTTCAGGCCGGGCTGCTGGAAGAACAGGGTATTGGCGAAGCCCATCGCCTGCTGCAGGCGGCCGATCAGCAGATTGGCGAAGCCCATGAAGCTGACGATCTCGCCCACACTCGTCTGGCCATGCAGGAACAGCCAGGTGCCGAGGGTGAAGATGGTGATCACGGTCAGGGTCGAGGCGGCGCGGGTCAGCACGGTGACCATCGCCCACCAGGTCAGCACCGGATATTGCGCGGCCAGGACCTTGCCCATCACCTGGCCGAGCTGCTGCACTTCGAGGGCCAAACGCACGAAGCTCTGGATCAGGCCGACATTGCCGAGGGCGTCGCCGGCCCGTTCGGCCAGCTCGGAATGGAATTCCTGCACCTCGCGCTGGGCGCCTTCGGTGCGCATCATGACCAGGATCGACAGCACGGCGAACACCACCAGCAGGACGATCAGCACCAGCCCCAGCCGCCAATTCATGAACATCGACATCGGCAGCAGAACGATCAGCGCGATGAAGGTCGACAGATGCTCGCGGAAGAAGGACAGCCAGATGCCGAACATGTTGTCGGCGCCCTGCAGCATGATCTTGATCAGGCGGCCGGAATGGGTATCGAGGTGATAGGCCAGCGGCAGTTCCAGCACATGCTCGAAATATTGCGCCATGGCGGCCAGCTTGCGGCGATGGGCCATGCGGTCGGAATGCAGCGCCACCAGCACATTGGCCAGGATGCCGCCGACGCCGATCACCGCCCACAGGCCGAGCAGATGAAAGCTTTCGTGCCAGACTTCCTCGGCGGTGTGCCGGGCGGCGGAGGACAATGTGTCGACCACCTTGCCGAACATGATCGGCTCGACGAATTGCAGGCCGGCCACGCCGAGATTGGCCAGGGTCAGAATGATCGCCAGGGTGCGCTCGGGCTTAAGCTGCCCGAGCACCCGGCTGTAAAGAGTGAAGAAGCTCATTTAAATTTTGTCCCTCAGGCGCCGGGCGCGGCCCCGGTCGGCTTGGCCGACCAAGCTTAATGATCGCATGCCAAGCATGCGTGCCGCTGGGCTACCGCGCCAAGCTATACCGCCTGTGTGATCGACGCTGTCGGCAGCGCGGGCGTGCACTTGCACGCCGGAAAGGGGGGCGGTGGGTTCGTTGCTCATAGTAAACTTACCAACCGATGAAACAGTTTTTCGACGCCGCCGGTCAGCCAGATCGCCGCCGCGGCCCCGCCGATCACGATCAGCAAGGCGAGATAGAGGCGCCAGGGCACCTGCTTCTCGGCATAGGGGTCGTTGAGCGAGCGCTCGGCCCCCGGCGGCAGTTTGGCGAGGTGGGTCAAGGACCCGCCGAACGGAATATTGATCTTGGCCCGGGCATTGATGGCCCAGCCATTGGCGTCGAGCAGCGGCGCCAGGTTGCGCTGACGCAGCTTCACATAGGCGATCACCATCGACGGGCCGGAGATGGCCAGGATGATGCCGACGATCGCCAGCGGCATCTGCCACCAGGCGAGGCCGAGGAAGGTGCCGGCGACATGGGCCAGCGCGGTGCCGATCGCGCCGATCGCCAAGCCGATGGCGGCGAACACGCCGGCGAAACGGCCGATGTCGAACGGCGTCGCGGCAGCCGGCGCCACGGCGGCGGGAGCGGGAGCGCCCGGGCGGGCGGGAGCGGCAGGCGCCGGTGCGGGGGCGGGCGCCTTTATCGCGGTGGTGGCGGTGGTCGTGATGGCCTGGCTGAGGTCGTCATGCATGACCTTCGACTTGGCCTGGGCCAGCTTTTCGACCTGCTCGCCGATGAAACGTCCCAGCTGCTTGTAGGGAGCGAGGAATGCCTGCTGCATGCTGATCGGATGTTCGACGATGCGCACCACCACGGCATCCCAATCCTGGCCCAGCCGGTCGTAGAAGATGCCGTTGCGGCCGACCATCAGCTGGTCTGAATCCCCCGCCGTGAAGGCGGCGGCGATGAACATGGTCTCGCCGGTCATCGGCCGGCGGCATTCGCAATAGGCCAGATAGATGCGCGACAAAGTCGCCATCGCCGCATGCTTGGCGACGTCGCTCACCTTGACGCACAGATCGCAGCTGCGCCCGTCGAGATAGAGCGTGCCGGCCTGGAAGGTGGCGCTGCTGCGCTTGGTGTAGAACTCGCGGAAGCTGACGAAATTATTGAGCAGCGGCAGGAAGTTCCGGCGCAGCAGGGCCAGGCGCAGCACGTCGTCGATGGCGCTGGCCTCGTCCTCATGCGCCTTGTCCTCGGCGATCAGCGTGTCGAGGGTCTCCTTGCCGGTGTTGGCCGCCAGCTCCGCCAGGCGGGCTTCGCCCAGAACGTCGATGGCGTTGTTGGGGCGGCCGGCACGCCAGGCGCGGTGCGCGGCGAAGCGATCGAGCAGGCGGGGCCAGTCGGCCTGGCCGAGTTCCGCCGTCTCGCCCAGGATCGGCTTGACGGTATTGTCTCGGAAAGCGTCCATTTCGGCCCGCCAGGCGGGGTTGAGGCGCTCGGCCAGAGGCAGCGGGCGGTCGGGGGCGATCTCGGCCAGCGCCATGCCGCGCAGCAGGTCCTGGCTTTCAATCAGCGGCCGCTGCGACATCGCGGCGAAGAAATCCTCGTCGGGATTGGCGGCGTCGGCGGCGGCCGGGCTGAAGGCGGACAGGCGGCAGCGTTGGAAATAATCGGCGACTTTGTCTTCGACCGCCAGCAGCGCGAGGAAGGCGGCGTGGGTGTTCTCGCCCAGCGGCAGGATGGCGGGATCGGTGCGCGCGGCATCCCACCAGGCACGGAAGGAGGCGATCCCGGCCGCGTAATCGTCGGCGCGCTCCTGGTCGATGCCGGGCTTGCCCGAGCGGTCTTCGGCCGGGCCATAGACGGTGATCAGATCCTCGATCAGCCGGGCGGTATCGGCATCGGGCGCCGCGGAAGCGGGAACCACGCCGTCGCCGTTGAAGTCGGTCTGGTCGAATACGTGCTCGGTGTCGGTGGCGTCCTCGATCGTGACCGTGTCGGCATCGGCATTGCCGCGGCTGGCCAGGATGCGTCGGGCCGAAGCCAGGACGCGCCGGCCTTCCGGCGTTTCCTCGGAGATTACCGACAAGGGCAGGGTCGGGTCGTCGCCGGTCAGCGCCTCGGGGTCTTTGAGGACCAGGCGCAGCCATTTGATGGTCTCGATGATCTCGCTGGCGCGGATGCGGCCGTCATGGTCGAGATCGAGCACGTCGAGGGTCTTGGCGTCGAACTCCATGCCCGCCACCGGGCAGGCCAGCGCCACCCACAGCTTCATGTCGAGTTCGTCGAGCGCCAGAACGTCGGCGCCGCTCTCGATCCGCACCTGGTCGAAACCGCCGGCCCGCAAGAACCGCCAAACATGTGCCGCCACTGCGCCGCCCTCCATCCGCAATGGTTTGATCTATAGCAGATTTGTCTCGTGGTGCATTTTCGAAATGCCGGTCCGTTCGCAGCCGCGATTCTCGGCATTTCGAAAATGTCGGGCACCACACTCGTCGACAAAGGGAGTGGATTTTGCTACGACCCCGAGTATGAGCGCTCCCCATACCAGTATCTTCCGGGAATACGATATTCGCGGAATCGTCGGTCAGACCTTGTTCGAGCAGGATGCCTACAAGATCGGCCTCGGCTTCTCCCAGCTCGTTCGAGAGGCCGGCGGTGACAAAGTCGTGATCGGCTTCGATGGCCGCCTGTCCAGCCCCGCGCTGGTCGAGGCGCTGGCGGCGGGCCTGATCGAGGGCGGCGTCGCCGTCACCGATATCGGCCGCGGCCCGACCCCGATGCTGTATTACGCCAGCCATCACCTGGCCGCCGACGGCGCCATCATGGTGACCGGCTCGCACAATCCGCCCGACCATAACGGCTTCAAGATGATGCTGAAGAACAAGCCGTTCTTCGGTCCGCAGATCAAGCGCCTGGGCGCGCTGATGGCCGATATGGCGGATGCCGCCTCGCTGAAGCCGGCCGCCGGCAAAGTGGCGAAGCACAGCGTGTTCGACGCCTATGTCGCCCGCCTGCTGCAGGATTTCCGTCCCGGCCGCGATCTGACCGTGGTGTGGGACCCCGGTAACGGCGCCAGCGGCGAAGTGGCGGAAACGCTGGCCGCGCGCCTACCCGGCCGCCATGTGCTGATCAACGAGACGATCGACGGCACCTTCCCCAATCATCACCCCGATCCGACCGACCCGCATACCCTGGTCCAGCTGATCGAGCGGGTCGCCGCCGAGAAGGCCGATTTCGGCGTCGCTTTCGACGGCGACGGCGACCGCATCGGCGTGGTCGACGGGCAGGGGCGCATTCTCTGGGGCGACCAGATCCTGGTGCTGCTGGCCGAGGATGTGCTGGCCGAGCGTCCGGGCGCCGTCATCATGGCCGACGTCAAGGCCAGCCAGGCTTTGTTCGACCAGGTCGCGGAACTGGGCGGCCAGCCTCTGATGTGGAAGACCGGCCACTCGCTGATCAAGACCAAGATGGCGGAAACCGGCGCTCCGCTGGCCGGCGAGATGAGCGGGCATATCTTCTTCGGCGACCGCTATTACGGGTTCGACGACGCGCTCTATGCCGCGATCCGCTTTCTGTCGATCGTTGCAAGTTGGACAGACCAGACCTTGGCGGCGCGCTATGACCGCATGCCCAAGCTGGTCAACACGCCGGAACTGCGTTTCGACTGCCCCGACGAGAAGAAGTTCTCGGTGATCGACACGGTCAAGGCGCGCCTCAAAGGCGGGGCGGGCGCGGTCAACGATCTCGACGGCGTGCGCGTGACCCATGCCGACGGCTGGTGGCTGCTGCGGGCCTCCAACACCCAGGCGGTGCTGGTGGCGCGCTGCGAGGGCAAGGATCAGGCGACGCTGGCGGGGCTCAAAGCCGAGTTGTCCGGGCATCTGGCCGCCGCCGGCATCGAGGTCCCTGCCGGGCTTTGACCTTGCTCGCTTGACAAGCCGACCGCCGATCTGGCACCACACGAAACCTTTAATTTCCGCCCGGGGGATGGACCGCGGGCCTTACTGAATGGACAGCCCAATGGCACATATTCCGGTTAATAAGGAAAAGATGGCGAAGAAGCGCTTGAAGCCGCTCGCCGATTTCAAGTTCCTGGCCAACCTGCCGGTGGTCGAAGTGGTCGTGGGCGAGTTCAGCAGCGCTGCTTCCACCTATCCGATCTTCTTCGTCGAGCGCGAAGGCGCCTACACCCCGGTCGCCCTGCTGTCGCTGATCAACGACCAGAACATGTTCGTCGAGGAAGACGGCAGCTGGAGCGGCTACTACCTGCCGGCCGCTTTCCGCCGCTTCCCCTTCACCATCGGCCCGACCCTGGTCGACGGCAAGGAAATGCCGGCCCTGCTGGTCGAGGAAGAGATGCTGTCCGACACCGAGGGCGAGCTGCTCTATGGTGAGGACGGTGCCGACGAGGCCCAGACTCCGGTCGGCCGCACCATGCGCCTGATCGCCGAGACCGACCGTCACCATGCCGCCACTCGCGGCCTGATGGCCGAGCTGGCCGCCGCCGGCCTGATCCGCGGCACCGATCTGCAGGTTCAGCTGTCCGCCCAGAAGCACAATGTCACCGGCCTGTTCGGCATCGACGAGAAAAAGCTGCAGGAGCTGTCCGACGAGGAGTTCCTGAAGCTGCGCAAGTCGGGCGCCCTGTCGATGGCCTACATCCAGCTGCAGTCGAGCGGCCAGATCCAGCGTCTGGTGCTGCGCCACAATGTCCGCGACGCGGTTAAGCGCGGCGAGAAGCCGAAGGCCCTGCTGGATTGATGTGAAGGAGACGGGGCAGGAGCCAAGAGCGATGAGCGACCGAACCTTCTACCCCGTCATCCTGTCCGGCGGATCGGGCAGCCGCCTGTGGCCGCTGTCCCGTTCGCTGTATCCCAAGCAGCTGCTTCCCTTGTCGTCCGAACGGACGATGATCCAGGAAACCGCGCTGCGCGCCGGCAAGGGCCGGTTTGCCGGCCCGCTGATCATCTGCAACGAGGCGCATCGCTTCATCGTCGCCGAGCAGATGCAGGAAATCGGCATCAAGCCGCTGCGCCTGGTGCTGGAGCCGGTCGGCCGCAACACCGCGCCGGCCATCGCCGCCGCCGCGTTGATCCTGCAATCGATCGCTCCCGAAGCCATCATGGTGGTGCTGCCGTCCGATCACGTGATCGGCGACCAGCCCGGCTTTCTCAAATCCCTCGAGCTGGCCGGCGACGCCGCGGCGGCCGGCCATCTGGTCACCTTCGGCATGAAGCCGACCGCGCCGGAAACCGGCTATGGCTATATTCAGCGCGGAACCGCGCTGACCGAAGGCAGCTTCAAGGTCGAGCGCTTCATCGAAAAGCCCGATCTCGAACGCGCCCGCGCCATGACGGCGCAGCCGGAATTCCTGTGGAACAGCGGCATGTTCGTGTTCAAGGCCTCGGTCTTCCTCGACGAGGTCAAGCGCCTGTGCCCCGACATCCTTGACGCGGTCGCGCCGGCGATCGACCATGCCGTCGCCGATATCGACTTCCTGCGCCTCGACGCCGAGGCTTTCGGCCGCGCGCCGTCGGCCTCGATCGATTATGCGGTGATGGAGCATACCGAGCGCGCCGCCGTGGTTCCGTCCGATTTCGGCTGGAGCGACGTCGGCTCCTGGTCGGCCCTGTGGGACATCACCGGCAAGACCCAGGCCGGCAATGTCGAGGTGGGCGACGTCATTTCCGTGGATTGCCACGACAGCTACCTGCGCGGCGACGGGGTCCTGGTCGCCGGCGTCGGCCTCCGCGACATCATCGTGGTGGCCACCGAGGACGCCGTTCTGGTCGCCGAGCGCCGCCATGTGCAGGAAGTGAAGAAGATCGTCGAATCGCTGAAGGAGCGCAAGCGCACCGAGGGCGATCTGCACCGCAAGGTCTATCGGCCGTGGGGCTATTTCCAGAGCGTCGATTCCGGGACGCGGTTCCAGGTCAAGCAGATCACCGTCAAGCCGGGCGCCAAGCTGTCCCTGCAGATGCATCATCACCGCGCCGAGCACTGGGTCGTGGTCGAGGGCACCGCCCTGATCACGCGCAATGACGAGACCTTCCTGCTGCGCGAGAATGAATCGACCTACATTCCGGTCGGCACCAAGCACCGGCTGGAGAATCCCGGCAAGGTTCCGCTGAAGCTGATCGAAGTGCGGTCAGGGACCTATCTGTCCGAGGACGATATCGTCCGCTACGAGGATACTTACGGTAGAGTTTAGTCCCTCAGGCGCCGGGCGGCCACTCCGTGGCCTGGGCTACCGCGCCAACCTATACCGACTCTGCGCCGCGGCTGCCGGCAGCGCGCGGCCGCATTTGCGGCCGTAAGGCGGATTGTCCCACTAATATTCCCAGTCGCCTTCGTCGCTGCGCTTGATGAAGTCCTGCAGGGCTTTTTCGAGTTCGGCGCTCATTTCGTCGCCATGGTCGAGGCCCGGCACCGGGATTTCCTTGGCCAGCACGGCGGTGGCCACCGCCTGCACGCCGAGCGCGATTTCCTCGGCCATCTCGCGGTAGAAGCGGGCCTCTTCGACCTTGCCCTCGATGTCGGCCAGGTTGGGCTGCACCAGATCCAGCACCGTCATGAAATAGCGGGCCCGCACTTCGGCCTGCAGCTTGACCAGATCGATCAGCTCGTCCTGCTTGACCTCGGTCAGGCGGGCGACGAAGCGCTCCCGCGTGATCTTCTGACGGAATTCGTCGACCAGGGCGACGAAGCGTTCGGGGGTGAGGCCCCGGCGGGAATTCATGAGGCGAGGCTTCCAGGGTGCATCTGCGGGGCGTCGGCCTCGACCAGCCAGCCGATCTCGGTGTCGAGGTCCCATTCCGAGTGACGCGCCAGCTGGCGCAGGCTGGCCAGCAGCCGGTGCAGCTCGGGCCGGCTCATCGACATGTCGACGACGGTGCCGCCGCGGCTCTCGAAACGCAGCGAGAAAGAGTTCGGCAGGGTGTTGATGTCGAGCTTGGTCAGAAGCTGCCAGGGCTGCGGCGAATGCAGCGCCGGGGTCTTCTCGCCGCCCTCGCCGCCGGCGGCTTCGGCCTCGGGCTGGATGGCGGACAGATGCTCCCAGACCAACACTTCGGTCTTGTGGCTGGCGGGAACGCGGGCGATCACCGGGCTGGATTGCGCCAGAACCTGGGCGATGCCCTGGATCACGCGCCGGATGATGCGGCGCGTGATCAGCATCGACAGGCAATGGTCGGCATAGACGAAGTCCACCAGAAACCGGTCTTCGGCTTCGAGGAACCCCATGCGCAAGGTGTTTACCGTGGTCATGTCGTCTTTCCGTATGACTCCGCTCCGCTTCGTCAGAAGAGGAACGGGTCATCCTCCACAATGCCGAAGGCGCGATCAAGGTTCAGATTGCCATTCTGCATCGCGGTCTGCTGCTGAGTCCGCTCATTGGCCAGCCGCGCCAGCCGTCCCAGAGTGCTGATCTTGGAAAGGGACAGCAGATGGGCATAGATCACCGGCAAAGCGCCCGCGTCACGGACCTCGACCAGCGCGTCGGCGGACAGGGTGGCGATCCTGGCTTCATCGACCCGGAACAGGCCGCCAACCCGCTGGGCGGTGCCATCCGGCTGGGTGATGTCGAGATCCCACGGAACGATCAGCTCGAAACGGTCCAGCGTGGCGCACAGGGCGTGTGTCATCCGGGCATCGCGCTCGATCTGGGTCAGCAGGGCCGAGGCGGTGTTGACCAGCGCCGTGGGCGCGCCGGATTCGTCGAACAGCGATTGCCCCTCCGATTCGTTGAGGTGTTCGTCGGAATCATCCAGGCACAGAGCCATCTTGCCCTCTGCCTCTCCCGCGATATGGGCCAGCCGGAAGGGGCCGCGTCGCCAGACGGCGGGGAGGTGGTGGCCGAGCCAGCGCCCCTGCGGATCGATCAACAGGTTCTGTTGGGGGCGGAAGCCGAGCAGAGCGACGGGGATGAAGCCATCGCCGCTGCGGGCGAAGACGACCGGCAGTTCCTGGCCGATCGCGGCGATTTCGGCACCGCACACCTGGACGGTGGCGGTCTCCCGGGCGAAGGAGAGAGAGGATAGCGGGCGGACTTTCGTCCTGGCGTGAATTTCGCGCGAGATGGGGACCAGGGCCAATTGCGTATTCCGTTGGTTGGTTGGCGGGCGGCAGCATAGCAGATGCGAGCGCCTGGGCATCGGCTATTCGCCGTTCAATGTCAAGGTAGGTACGCTTGTACAGCAACTATTGAACTGTTGGTTCCTGTTGCTGTATGATAGGCGTCAGCTTGTGAGCCGATGGCTCGGATATTCCGCTTTTGAAGGGGCTCAGGCCATGTATTCTCATCCGCAACAAGCCGCCGGACACGACGTCCAGGCGTTGCGCCGCGAGGCGGGGCGCTGGCTCAAGGAGCTGCGCGTTAAGCAGAATTTAACGCAGCGCGAGCTAGCTGATCTGGTTGGCGTCGAGTACTATACTTTCGTTTCTCAGCTTGAGGTCGGCCGCGGCCGTATTCCGCCGGACCGTTATGAGATGTGGGCGAAGGCGCTCGGCATGGAGCCGTCGGATTTCGTCAAGCAGCTGATGCGTTTCTACGATCCCGAGACTTACCGGATTCTGTTCGGTCAATAGTCGAGGTGGTAGGAAACCCGGCGGGGTTCTGATAGGTTGCCGGGAACTGCAACGCAATTTTCACGGGTGAGCTCAAGATTTTGAGTGCAAACGTTTTCACCTTCCCCGGCCGCGCCAAGGGGCCTCAGCCCTGGACCAATGACGAGCTGGCCGAGCTCTACCGGGTCGTCGACCTGCTCGGCCGGGCTGGTTTGTCGGTGGCGACCGACATGGGAATGTCGGATGAAGGCGACCCGTGGTTCGTGTTCTGCCGCGTCGACAATGAGGAAGTGATCGCCCATTTCGCGCGCATCGACGGTGTCTTCGTCGCTGCCAGCATCGCCGTGGACGAGACGTTCCGCGGCGCTAATTTCCGCGCCATCGTCGACCGCATGGTCAGCAGCCAGCCGCTGGTGGTGCCGGCGGCCAGTCCGGGGTCCCGTCTGCTGCTGCATCCGGCCGTGCTGCTGACGGCTTTCGTCGCCACGGCGCTGGCCCATTCCGAGAAGATGATCGCCCAGGATTGGCTCCGGTCGGTCGAAGCGCAGTGGGAACACGGCAAGGAAAGCGCGCTGCATGCGCTCAAGCAGGTCAAGACCGGCTGGGCCGACACTCTGCATACCCTGATGAAGCTGCCGGTCACCGATGCCCGGCTGGCGTATGATTCCGCCAAGGAGGGGCTGACCCTCACGCTGGCTTCGCTGATCGCCATCGCCATGACGGCGCTGCAGCCGATCGCCCAGCAGATCGCCGACATCGCGCAGATGATCGAAGACTTTCCGGCCCATATCGCCGATGCCGCCCATCAGACGGCGGATCACATCGCGACCAGCCTGCTGCTCGACGCGCCGGCTCTGGCCGGAGCCGATCGCGCGGACACCGCGTCGCATGGCCATGGGGCTGACGCATCTCAGGGCAATCCCGAGTCCGCGATGGCGCACAAGGCCGCGCCGGCTGCGGCCCTCGATGCCGCCTCTTCCGATGGGGCCAGGGCGACGGTGGACGCGGCTCACATGGTCGCTCCGCTGGTGCAGAAGGCGATGGTCGATGATCCGTTGCCACATCTCACCATCGATACCCAATTCGACGCCAATTTTGCCGCCCTGGCGGCTCAGAGGGTCGTCGCCACGGCCACGGCCACGGCGCAGGCCGAACCGATCGTCGTTCATTTCGATACGGGGGCGGTCAGCGTTCCGTCGCTCGATCTGCAGGATGTGACGTCGGATGCGATCCGGCTGCTGGATATCAAGATCAACGACAAATCGGGCAATCCCGCCGCGCCGTCGTCGGGCACCGACGCCAATTCCGGCACAAGTTCGCACCCTGCCTCGCCGCCCGCCGACAATGCCGGGGCCACTTCGTCCCAGCTGCTGGTCTCGTCCAGCCAGCCGGCCGTCTCGGCAGGTTCCACGGTCGCCCCGGCCGGTCCGGTGTCGGATGGGAACGGCAATCTGGTCCTCAATGTCGATACGACCAACGGCGCGATCGTCAAAAGCGCGATTTCCGATTTCGTGACCAGTGGGACTCATGGCATTTCCCAGCAGGTCGCCATCGCCGACCCCATCGCGCAGCAGGAACTGGCCGGCATCCTGAGTGTCTATGGCACCGTCAAGGTCGTCTTCTTCGAGAGTTCGAATCCGACCAGCGATGTCTTCCTGTATTCGCCGGGCTTGGTTTTCGTGGAAGAAAAAGACTTGGCTTCATCCGTCCATCTGTCAAACCCGGGAGGGGATCTGATTCTGCAGGGAGGAACCGCAGGAACCATTACCCTGGTTGGCGTCGCCGTCGTCGGCCACCTCGGTACAGCCTGATCCTGTCATGATGCGTCTTATGACGGCGGCCATCCATAGGATCTGGCGCCTCCTTCCCCGCGAATCCCGCCGCCGCCTGTTCATCCGGGCGACGACTCTTATGGTGCCCGCGCGCGGAGAGCCCAGTGCTTATCTGCCCGTGGTCGTGTCCGGCGTGCTGAACAGCGCGACGGGTCTCGGCGAATCGGCGCGCATGAATGTCGACGGGCTGCGCCGCGCCGGTCTGCCGTTCTCGACCATCGATCTGTCCGGATCGCTGCTGGCGCCGGCCGATCTGCCCGGCTTCGACGTCTCCGACCAGGTGTCTCCCGCGGGGCCCGGTACGGTGGTGCTGCATACGCCCGGCTCGACCTTGCCTTATGCGCTGGTCCGCTGCGGCCGCAAACTGATCCAGGGCAAGCGTCTGGTCGGGTTCTGGCATTGGGAACTGGCCGGCCTGCCGGCCGATTGGCGTTTCGGCTGCAGCCTGCTCGACGAGATCTGGGTACCCAGCCAGTTCTGCGCCGATGCGGTACGCAAGAGCTTTGCCGGTCCGATCCATATCATTCCGCACCCGGTCGATGTCGAAGGGGTACGGCGCCGGGGCCGTACCAATGAGTGCTTTACCGCGCTGACCATCTTCAACATGGCGTCCGGCTTCGAGCGCAAGAACCCGCTGGCCACCGTGCGCGCCTTCAAGAAGGCGTTCGGCGCCGATCCCGGCGCCCGTCTGATCGTCAAGGTCGTCAATCCCGACCATTATTCGCAGGGCATGGCCATGCTGGAGGCCGAGACCAGCGGCGCGTCCAATATCGAGGTGCTGGTCGAGGTTATGCCGCGCAAGCGGGTGATGGAGCTGATCGCCAGCGCCGACGCGGTGCTGTCGCTGCACCGTTCGGAAGGGTTCGGCATGTTGGCCGCCGAGGCGATGCTGATCGGCACGCCGGTGATCTCCACCGACTGGTCAGCCACGGCCGAATTCGTCTCGGCCGATTGCGGCATGCCCATCCCCTATCGTCTGATCCCCGCCAACGATCCGCAGCGCTGCAGCCACGATCCGTCGCAGAGCTGGGCGGATGCCGATGTCGACGCCGCGGCGGCGGCGCTGAAGCGCCTGCGCGGTGATCGCGAATTCGCCCAGCGCCTGGCCGATCGGGCCCGGATGGTGGCTGAGCAGCGTTTCTCGGCGGATAATTACGTCCGCCTGATCCGCGAAGCGCTGATGGTCGAAGCGCCCGAAGAGGACGACTACCGTCTTTCCCGGCCGGCCGTGGCATCCTCGACCAGGGTCAGCAGGTAACGGCCATACGTGCTGGGCGCCAGCGGCTTGGCCAGTTCGGCCAGCTGGTCCAACCCGATGAAGCCCTGACGCCAGGCGATTTCTTCCAGGCACGCGACCTTGATGCCCTGGCGCCGCTCGATGGCCCCGATGAATTGCGATGCCTCCAGCAGCGCGTCCTCGGTGCCGGCATCCATCCAGCCATAGCCGCGCCCCATCTGCTGGATCTGCAGCTTGCCGGCTGCCAGAAAGGCATTATTGACCTCGGTGATCTCGAGTTCGCCGCGCGCTGACGGCCGGACGTCGGCAGCGATGTCGACGACCGAATTGTCGTAATAATAGAGCCCGGTCACCGCCCAATGAGAGCGCGGCTGCTTCGGCTTTTCCTCGATCGACAGGGCCCGGCCCTGGGGATCGAATTCGACCACGCCATAGCGCTCCGGATTATGGACGCGGTAAGCGAAGACGGTCGCGCCGTCCTTGACGCTTTCGGCCGATTTAAGCAGGCCGGACAATCCGTCGCCGTAGAAGATATTGTCGCCCAGCACCAGGGTGACGTCGTCCTCGCCGATGAAGTCGCGGCCGACCCGGAACGCATCGGCCAGGCCGCGCGGCCTGTCCTGTTCGGCATAGGTGAAGCACATGCCGAGCTGGCGGCCATCGCCCAGCAGGCGGCGGAAACCCTCAACGTCGCGCGGGCCGCTGATGATCAGGATGTCGCGGATGCCGCCCAGCATCAGCACCGACAGCGGATAATAGATCATCGGCTTGTCATAGACCGGAAGCAGCTGCTTGCTGGTGACGAGCGTGGCGGGAAACAGGCGGCTGCCGGTGCCGCCGGCCAGAATGATGCCTTTCCTCACGCGGGATCTCCGTAGGCCGTCACGCAAGCGGGCAGGATGGTCCGCCAATCCGGCGCATCGAGCCTGAAAGCCGCCGTAAAATGGTCGGAGGCGAGGGCGGAATTGGCCGGGCGCCGGGCGCCGGGCGCCTCGGGATCGGTCTTGCGGGGCAGCACCTTGCCGACATCCAGCCCCTGTTTCTTCATCTCGGCCTCGATCGCCTGGGCGAAAGCATAGCGCGACAGCGCCGGCTGCCCGGCCAGATGGTAAAGCCCGAACAGCGGATCGTCCGGGGCGAGATCCAGCAGGTCAGGGGCGATGGCGGTGATGATCTCCGCCAGATGTTCGGCGGCCGTCGGGCACCCGATCTGGTCGTCGGGCACGGCGACCTCCGGTTTGCCGCGCAGAGCCGTGTAGATGGCGCGGGGGAAGCAGGCGGCGTGGCGGCTGAAGACCCAGGCGGTGCGCAAGACGACATGGCGCGGATTGGCGCCGGCCAGGGCCTCCTCGCCGGCCAGTTTGCTCTCTCCATAGACCGACAGCGGCGCGACCGGATCGGACTCGGCATAGGCGCCGCCCTTCCTCCCGTCGAACACGAAGTCGGTCGAGATATGGATGATCGGCAGGCCGTGCCGGGCCGCCGCCAGAGCGATATGACGCGCTCCGTCGCGATTGACGGCAAAAGCCTGCTCGCGGTCGGTTTCCGCCTTGTCGACGGCGGTATAGGCGGTGGCGTTGACGACCACGCCGCGGGTCACGCTCTCGAGCGCCGCATCGACCGATGCCTGGTCGGTGACATCGATTTCGGGGCGGGCCAGCAGCTTGCGCTCCCAGCCGTTCGGTATCGGCAGGGCGGCCAGGCAACGGCCGAGTTGGCCGCGGGCGCCGATGATGACTAGAGTGGGAACCGGATGGGACATGTCGCTCCGTGTCTCCGTGGTAAATCTCTCTCCTTTTACTTTACCCCCTGCCGCGCCCGGGCGCTCTCGCCGCAGGCGGCGCACCAGGCGGGGTTGGCCAGATACCACTCGATGGTCTTCCTCAACCCGCCAGCCAGATCGACCGAGGGGCGCCAGCCCAGCTCGCGCGAGAGGCGCGAGAAATCGGCCGCGTAGCGGCGGTCATGGCCGGGCCGGTCGGCGACGAACCGGATCAGGCCTCGGCGCGGCCCCAAAGCCTGGTCCGGCCTGACCTCATCCAGCTGGTCGCACAGGATCTGCACGAGGTCGAGATTGCTGCGCTCCGTACCGCCGCCGATCATGTAGGTACTGCCTGGTTGAGCCCGGTCCGCCACCATCAGCAAAGCGCGGGCATGGTCCTCGACGAACAGCCAATCCCGGACATTCCGCCCATCACCATAAACCGGCAGCGTCGCGCCGGACAGGGCGTTGAGAATCATCAGCGGGATCAGCTTTTCGGGGAATTGCCGCGGCCCGTAATTGTTCGAGCAATGGGTGATTACCGCGGGAAGCCCGAAGGTGACGTGCCAGGCCCGCGCCAGATGATCCGACGCGGCCTTGCTTGCGGCATAGGGCGAATTGGGCGCATGGCGGCTGTCCTCGGTGAACCTGCCCTCGGCGCCGAGCGAGCCGAACACTTCGTCGGTGGAGACGTGGACGAAGCGGAAAGCTTCCTTCCCGGCGGCCGGCAGTCCGCGCCAATAGCGCACAGCCTGGTCCAGCATCACGAAGGTGCCCTGGACATTGGTGGAAACGAAGTCACCGGGCCGGTCGATCGAGCGGTCGACATGGGATTCGGCGGCCAGATGCAGGATCTTGGCGGGCTGGTGTCTGGCCAGGATGGCGCCGACCGCCTCGGCATCGGTGATGTCGGCGGTCTCGAGCGCATGATTGGGATGTCCGGCCAGCAGTGCCGTCGTCTCGGGATTGGCGGCGTAAGTCAGCTTGTCGAGGGTGACGACGCGGCGGCCCTCGGCCAGCGCCTGCAGCACGACGGCGGACCCGATGAAGCCGGCGCCGCCTGTCACGAGCAGGGTCATAGGCGCCATTCCTCGATCGGGGCCAGGTCGGCCAAGGCCGGCAAAGCGGCGTCGCGCGGAACGATCACCGGCTCGATGCCGAGATCGGGCCAGCCGATGCCGATGGCGGGGTCGTTCCACAGCAGCCCGCCTTCCGCGGCGGGCGTATAGGGCGCGTCGACCTTGTACAGCACCTCGGTGTCGTCTTCGAGGGTCAGATAGCCATGGGCGAAACCGGCCGGGACGAAGATCTGCAGCCGGTTCTCAGCCGACAGCGTGATCCCGTCCCACCGGCCATAGGTCGGCGAGCCCGGACGAATATCGACCGCCACGTCATAGATCGAGCCGCGCGTCACACGGACCAGCTTGGCCTGAGCCGCCGGCGGCTTCTGGAAGTGCAAGCCCCGCAAAGTGCCCGCCTTTCTCGATATGGCCTGGTTATCCTGCACGAAGGATACGGTAATCCCGGCCTGGAAGAACCTGTCTTGCCGATAGACCTCGGAAAAGGCGCCGCGCTCATCGGCGAACCAGCGGGTCGCCAGGATGACCAGCCCCGGAATCGAGGCCGGGCGCGCCTCAAGCATCGGCCAGTCTCCGCCAATATTGGCAGCCATCGTCGGTGGTGCGCCCGGTCAGGGTCGGGGTCACCTTATGCCAATCGACGCGGCAGGGTTTCTCGCGGTACAGCTCCCAGCCCTTGTCGATCAGCAGATCGATGATCTGGCCTTCGATGACGCGGCTGTGGGTGCCGATCAGCATCGAGCGGACCTTGCTGTTCAGCGCATCCAGGCTGCCGGCCAGCAGATCGAACTCGCTGCCCTGGATGTCGATATGCAGCAGATCGACCGTGTCGACCCCTTCCAGGATCTGCGCCAGCGTATAGGCCTTGACCTCGAAGCTGTCGCATTCGGCGCCGCGGTAATCATGCTCGATGGGGTCCTCCGACGCCGAGGCGCCGAGATCGGCCAGATTGAGCTTGGGGAAATAGAGCAGGCCCTCGGTTGCGCCCGCCGCGCCCTGAATGATGCGGCAGCGCACCGGACCGTTCTGCGTCCAGGGGCCGGATTCGGCCTCGCCGGGAATCGGATCGTCGGGCCGCAGGTCATTGGCGATCAGCTGCTTGGCGACCAGCTGGAAGCGGTCGGGATCGGCCTCGACGGCGACCAGCGTGATGTCGTCGCGGCCGGTGCGGCGGGCCAGCACGCCGCCCAGCGACACCCAAGGACCCCAGGCGGCGCCAATCTCGACGGCGCTGTAACGGCGCGGATCGGCGCGGTCGATGCTGTCGACCAGGGCGACATATTCGATCGTTTCGGCGTGATAGCCGTCGCCGGGCACCGGCAATTGCAGCGGACCGGGCCGCACGCCGTTGCAGAAGGGCACGGTGGCGAACGGGGTCTTGTTGCCGAAGCCGTCGATGAAATGGTCGGTGAAGACATTGGCCGGATAATCGGCATAGCGCTTCAGCATCGCCACGTCTTCCGGCGTATAGCCGGCATAGATCTGCAGCGGGCTCTGCGACGCGGACCATAATTGCGCGGATTGCTGGTTGCCGGTCTGGCGCGGCGGCGGCAGCACGCTTTCCGCCGGCGGCGCCAGCAGGCGCTCGGCCAGCTGGCGGGCGCTGGCCTGCCAGCTGAGATGGCCGATGCCGGCCGGATCGGGCGCCTGGCCGGCCTCCAGCTCGCCGAGCCAGGCGGAGAGGGAGGCGGCGAGATCGCCGTCGAAATAGCGGGCATGATCGCCGGCTACTTCGCGGAACACCGGCAGATCGCGCGCCAGGATCGGCAGACCGTAATGGGCCGCCTCGATCAGCGGCAGGCCGAAGCCTTCGCCTTCGGAGGCCAGCAGCAGACCATCGGCCTCGCAGTACAAAGCGGCCAGGGTGGCGTCGCTGCTGCCCTCGAACCAGAACAGGCGGCGGTTCAGCTCGGCATGCTTCTTCAGGCGGGCGGTCAGCACATCGACCATCCAGCCGGTCTTGCCGACGATGGCCAGGGTAAAGTCGGTACCGGCCGCCCACAATGTCTCGGCGGCATCCAGTGCGGCGGCATAGCCCTTGCGCGGTTCGATCGAGCCGACCATCAGCACGGTGCGGGGGGCGGAGCGATTGGTCCAGGCGGCGGGCAAGGACGGCTCGCCGCCCTGAGCCGGGAAGTCTGCGCCGAGATGGAAATGGCCGATCTTCAAATCGGGGCGGCGTTCGCCCAGCCAGCGGCGCAGGGACTCGGCGACCGCGGCCGAGATGCACATCGCCCCGTCATTCTCGGCCACCACCTCCAGCCAATGGGTGAAGTACTGGTCGGCGCCCGGCAGGAAGCAGTCGGGCCGCTCGACGCACAACAGGTCGTAGACGACGAAATGAACGGCGACGCCGCGCTGGCGCAGGCGGGTGAAGAAGGCGCGCTGGGCGGGAATCACCAGAGGCTGCAGATCGAGGCCGAGGAACATGTCGCCCTCGGCGAACTCGACCGGATCGTCGGTCAGGGCATCGGCCGGGCAGCCCAGCAGTCCCAGGGTGAAGGTCCGGGCATAGCGATAGGAATCGCGCTCGGTGGCATAGACCGGCTCGACACGATAGCCGGCCGGCGGATTGGCCAGCCATTCGGTCAGGATGTTCTTCACGACGCGCTGAATGCCGCTGGCGGCGTCATGGCGGGCCAGTTCCGAGACGTCGACCAGCAATTGCCGCACCGGTCCCGGGGCCGGGAAGGTGGCGGCGAAGGCCTCGGCGACGTCGCCAGCGGCGGCGTCGGTCAGTCCGTCGAGATCGAGCGACGCCAAGGCCAGATCGGCGCCGGCCGGTTCGGCGTAATAGGATTCGATGGTCTCGGCGTAGAGATCGGCGACCTTGCGCGGCGCGTGCTCGGTGTGCAGCAGCGCCTTGGCCGTCCGGCCCAGCGCGTCGCGGCGGGCGGGATCGCGATGCAGCGCGTCGAGCGCGGCGGCCAGCTCTTCGTCGGTGAAGGCATCGGCGATCTTGACCAGCGCCTCGTCGGGCAGGTCGGCCATGGCGCCATGGGCATTGGCGATGGTGGCCAGACCGTAATTCAGGCAATCGAGCACGGCGGCCGAGGTTTCGCCGCGCGAATTGGTACGCAGCTGCACCGCGACGTCGGCGGCCGCCAGATGCAGCTTGTAATCCTCGGCGGTGGCGAAGCCGGTGATCGAGACGCGGTTCTCCGATCCGGCGATGGCGGTGGTGATCGCATCGCCGTAGGGACCGGGCTGGTTTTCGCCGACGAAGATCAGGTGGGCGCCGGGATCTCGGCCGGTTTCCGAAACCTGCCAGGCGGCCAGCAGCCGATCATTGAGCTTGATCGGGCCGAGGATGCCGAAGCTGCACACCACGAAATCCTTGGGCGAGATCCCCAGGGCTTTGCGGGCGGCGGCGCGGTCGAGCGCCGGGGGGGCGGCGCGCAGCAGCGGCAATTGCGCCATGCCGGCGGCGATCGTCTCGCCGCACCAGCGATGGGCCAGGCGGCGGGAATAGGCGGAATGCACGATCACGCCGCGGGCTTGGCGCAGCACGTCGAGATTGCAGGGATAGTCGAACACCACCTCGGCGTCGGACGCGCCGGAGAAGCGCCTGGCCAGCGCGTCATAGCCATGCGAGGCGTAAAGCGCCTTGCTCCACAGATGGCGTTCGCCATGGTGCCATTCCATATGGGCGACGATGCCGCTCAGATAGAAGTCGTGCAGCATCACCACGCCGGGATGGCGCTCCAGCAGCCCGAACATGTGATGGTGAAAGTCGGAATTGCCGAAATGATAGAGGATGCGGTCATAGGCGCCGGCATTCTCGTCGAACCAGGCGACGTCGCGGACCCTGCAATTGGCCTTGATCCAGGAATCGGTCAGCTCGGTCTGATGGATGACGACATCGATGTCGTAATGGCGGGCCAGTTCCGGCAGCAGCTCGGCGGAATAATCGGCGATGCCGCTGCGCGCCGGTGGCAGGGGCGAAACATAGGCCAGGCGCGGACGCTTCAGCGTGGCGCCCGACCCGCGGGCCGCCTTCTTGTCGCGATGTTCCTCGTCGATCTGCAGGAAACCGTCCCAGGCCAGCTTGGCGGTGGCGTCCCACGAGAATTTGGCGGCCTGTTCCGGCCCCCAGCGGCGCAGCTCGCGATGGAAACCGTCGTCGGTCAGCAGCTGGTGCAGCTTGCCGGTCATGGCGGCATCGTCGCGCGGCGCGAACAGCGCGTCGGCGCGGCCGATCACTTCGGGCAGGCTGGAGGAGTCGGCGGCGATGGTCGCGGCGCCGCAGGCCATCGCTTCCAGCGCCGGCAGGCCGAAGCCCTCATGCCAGGACGGGAAGACGAAGGAATGGCAGAGATTGTAGAGGAACAGCAATTCCTCGTCCGGCACGAAGCCGGTCAATACCAGGCCATCCGGCGGCAGGCCGGCGCCGCGCGCCAGCCTGGTCAGGCGCTCGCGGTCGGCATCGCCCACCGAACAGACCACGGCCAGCTGATGGCGGTCGCGGATCTCGGCCGGCAAGGCGGCGAAGGCGCGGATCAGGCCCTCGATGTTCTTCCGCGGATCGATGCCGCCGGTATAGAGCAGGAAGGGCCGCTGCAGCCCCAGACGGCTGCGCAGGGCCATGCCCTTTTCCATCGGCACCTGGATCGGGCGGAAGCTGTCGTCGATGGCGGTGCCGATGGCGCGCACGCGGTCCTCGGGCATGCCGAGATGCTCGATCGCCTCGCGCCGCGACGAGTGCGAGATGGCCAGCAGCAGATCGGCCCGGCGCAGATGGTCGAGCTTGTTGAGGTACCAGCGCTCCACCACCGGATTGGGCTTCAGATAGGTGTCCGGATAGAGCATCGGGATCAGGTCGTAGAGCGTCGCCACACTCGACATGTCGGCGCCGGTGGCGCGGATGCTGGTGGCGGCGTCGGCGCCCAGGCCCTCGAACAGGCTGGAGACATGCACGACGCTGGGGTTCAGCTCGGCGATGAAGCTTTCCCGCAGGGCCTCGGCGGCGCGGCGCAGGCCGTCATTGCCGGCCACCGCCGAGATGCCGGCGGGCGGTGTCCATATCTTGATGTTTTCGGCCGGCAGCAGCTTGCCCATCGTCTCGCGCAGGCCGGGATGCCGTTCGGCCAGCAGGCTGTTCAGCACCACCACGACTTCGTGGCCGCGCACGGTGCGGATCAGGCCTTCGGTCAGGGACAGGGAATAGCGGCCGATGCCGCGCGCGCGGTTTTCGCCCTGCGCGCCTTGGAGATCGATAACCAGTTTCATGGGGTGTTTCCGTGGGGGCGCGAGGCGGCCAGCCGGGCGCGCACGCGGCGCGCCGACGCAGTGAGATGAGAGCCGGACGGATCGGCGGCGCGGGCGATGGGGGCCGCGACGATGGTCGGGCCGGGTGCCTGGTTGGCATAGCGGCGGGCGCGGGCGGCGAGGCCGGGAACGCGGCTCAGCACCGACATCAGCAGGCGTTTGATCCCGGGCCGGGCGCGGATGGCGCGGATCAGCGCTCCGGGAAGGCGGCGGGGCAGCCCGGCCAGGCGGCGCAGACCACGCTTGGCCTTGCCGGCCAGCCGGCCCGCCAGACGCCAGGGGCGAGTGATCTTCCACGAACTGCTGTTGAGCACATTGGCCAGACGCACATTGAGATCGTAAAGCTCCTGCGCGGCCTTTTGCTCCAGCGTCTGCACCTGCAGAGCGTGCTGTTGCATCGCGTCGGTATGCTTCTTGTAGAGCTCTTCCAGCTGCTCGTGGAACTCGCGCGCTTCGGTGCGGGCGTGCTGCAGATCGCGGATGGTGGCGATCAGCTTGGCGCGGGCTTCCTCCTGCAGAATGGCGTGAACGCCGATTGCATGGTCGAAGCGCTGCTGGATGTCCTCGATGCGGTTGGTCAGCAGCTTGCTGAAGCGGTTGGTGCTGGTGCCGCTCAGCACGAATTCGTCGAAAACGTTCGGGCCGGCGCGGAAGCGGTCGGCCAAGTCCGTCTGCTTGTTCGACAGGTAATAGCGGTTCAGGCCGTCGAAATAGACCGCCTTATACCCCTTGGCGGTGACCAGCTCGTCCCAGGCGTCGTGGCTGGGGATCTGGGTGCCGGGCACCACCGCCTCGACCACCACGATCCACGGGCGCACCTTGCTGTCGCCCCAGCTTTCCAGCACCTGCTGCTCGAGCCCTTCGACATCGATCTTCAGCCAATGGATCGGCCGGTCGCCATACCGGTCGAGCAGGGCGCCGAGCGGCATGCAGGGCACGTCGGTCTCGCGCACGGTGAAGCCCGCATCGCGGTGATGCTGGGCCTGGGCGGAGTCGCCGGTGGAGAGGCCGGTCTCGACGATCTCGTAGAAATGCAGCAGGCCGGCCTCGGCCGCCACCGCCGCCTGGATCACCGTCTCGTCGGGGCGGGCGGCGCGCAGCTTTTCGGCATAATGCAGGGTCGGCTCGACATGCACACCGCGCCAGCCCTTCTCGTAGAAGCCGAGGCTGACCGAATCCTCGACCGGGTCCTGGGCGCCCACATCGATGTAAAAGCCGCGCTCGATTTGCCGAAGGGCGCGCCACAGAATCACATCTTCGAAATTCTGGGCGTAGGAGGTCAGCGGGGCGCTGGTGGGGGCTGAGTCGGTCATTCGATCGTATTTCACCACGAAGACACGAAGACACGAAGAAGATGAAAGTGTTTCATAATACAAAGCGCCGCAGGCCATCTTTTAGGACGGCAGTGTTGAAGTTGATCAATAAGCCGGTTTTGATGCCGGAAATCTTTAGATAGGTCAGCATCTGTGCAGAATGAACCGGTGCAAAACTCTCTACGGATTTTATTTCTACGATAAGCGAATTTTCAACCACGAGATCGAGACGGTAATCGCAGTCCAGATCCTCCCCTTTATAGCGAATCGGGAGCGGCATCTG
>JAJPHO010000034.1 GCA_021325215.1 Alphaproteobacteria bacterium | reverse complement strand
GTCCAAGCCAAGGACGACGCCGCCGGTCTTGCCATCGGTACGCAGCTCGATGCGAACGTCACCGTCTTCCAGGAAGACCAGGTGAACATCTCGCAGGGCACCTCGATCCTGCAGAGCACCGACGGCGCTCTGGCTCAGATCAGCAACGTTCTGGCGCGTATGTTGGCGCTGGCCACCGAATCGGCCTCCGGCCAGGTGACCAACAACCAGCGTACCCAGGACATCAACACGGAATATCAGCAGCTCCGCAACGAAATCACCAGCATCGTGCATTCGACCACGTATGCCGGTAATTCGCTGCTGACCGGCTCGTTCCTGAGCAACGTCAAGTTCCTGATCGGAACCCAGAGCAGCGACTTCATCTCGGTGTCGCTGCACACGGTCTCGGTCGGCGCGCTGCTCAAGTCGGGTTCGACGGTCAGCACCGCGAAGCTCGCGCTGCATGCCATCGCTGGCGTCAATTCGGCGATCAACACGATCACCCGTGATCGTGCCCTCGTCGGCGCCTACGAGTCGCAGTTCAACTTCAGCGGCCAGGACATCGCCACCAACGTCAACAACATCTCGGCCGCCGCGTCGGTCATCATGGATGCCGACGTTGCCCAGGTTAAGTCCAGCCTGTCGGCCCAGGACGTCAAGACTCAGGCGGCCATCGCCGCTCTGACCCAGGCGTCCCAGCTGCCGCAGGAACTGCTGCACCTGCTGCAGTCGTAAGCGACGTGGTAAAACCCGGGCTCGGGGGTTAGCCGAGCCAAGACCGGCATGTCGGGGACGTGCGGCCAGAGGGAAACCCTGGTCGCACCCCTCGCCGATGTTGTGTCATGAAACGCTTATGACGCGGCAGTGCGCAGTTTGGCGCACGCCAGGATTCCGAGACTCGGAATCCGAGTCCGAACACAGGACGCCTTCCCATCGCGCGGTCGCGCGGGGATCAGCCTCACAGCAGATCGGAAGGAAAAACGGGATCAGGCCGTCAGGCCGTAGATTCCGCGCTGGTTGGGTATCGGTTTGAATTTGTCCGAAATGCCCAGCACCGTTTCGGCGCCACCCAGGTAAAGCATGCCGTCAGCCGGCATCTGCTTGGAAATGCCCTCAAGCACTTTGGCTTTGGTCGGCTGGTCGAAATAGATCAGCACATTGCGGCAGAACACGATGTCGAACTGGCCGAGCGGCTTCAGATCGCGCAGCAGGTTCCATTCCTTGAACTGCACCATGGCGCGCAGAGCCGGATCGATCTGCCAGCTCTCATCCTTCTTCTTGAAGTACTTCACCAGCAGCGTGATCGGCAGACCGCGCTGGACCTCGAATTGGGAATAGAGGCCGGCCTTCGCCTTATCGAGCATCTCGACCGAGATGTCGGTGCCGACGATCTCGATATGCCAGCCGGCCATCCTGGCCTGCTCCTCCTTGAGAAGCATCGCCAGCGAATAGGCTTCCTGCCCGCTCGAACAGGCGGCGGACCAGATGCGGATCGACTTCTTCGCCGCGCGCGCCGCCATGATGTGCGGCAGCACCATTTCCTTGAACTGGGTGAAGGGTTTCTCGTCACGGAAGAAGAACGACTCGTTGGTCGTCATCGCCTCGGTGACGTCCCGGGCGAGAGCTTCGTCGTTCGCCTTCAATTTGGTGACGATTTCCGACAGGCCCGCCAGGCCGCGGCTGCGGGCCACCGGCGTCAGCCGGCTTTCCAGCAGATAGCCCTTATCGGACGTGACGACGAGACCCGAACGTTCTTTCAGGAGCTTAGCCAGAAAATCGAATTCGTCGGGTCGCAGCATGATCAGTGCCTCGTCGCCATGCGCATCACATGCTGGGGAATGTCCGACAACGGCAGGACCGCGCTGCAGATACCAGCGGTCGCCACCGCGCCAGGCATACCCCAGACGACACTGGTCGCCTCATCCTGGGCGATCACCGTGCCTCCAGCCTCGACCACGGCCTGACCGCCCCGCAGCCCGTCCGAGCCCATGCCGGTCAGGATCACCACGAGAACCCGGCGGCCCCAGGCCTGCGCCATGCTGCGCAGCATCGGATCGACCGACGGCCGGCAGAAATTTTCGGGCGGATTCTTGTTCAGGCGGATGATCTTCTCGGTGCCGCGGGTCTCGACCACCATATGGAAGTCGCCCGGCGCGATATAGACGCGGCCCGACACCACCGGCTCGCCATCCACCCCTTCGGCCGCCTGCCAGCCCGACACGCGCGAGATATGCTCGGCCAGGATGGTGGTGAAGGTCGGCGGCATGTGCTGGGTGATCAGGATCGGCTGGCGCACGGTGCCGGCGCGCATGGTGCTGAGCACCGAGAACAGCGCCTGCGGACCGCCGGTCGAGGAACCGATGGCGATCACATCCGGCGTTTCGATGCCCGGATTGCGGAAGGTCAGCGGCTGGGTCTGGCGATGATAGATCGCCGTGCGCGGCGCCGGCTCGCCGGCGCCGGCCGGAGCAGGCGATATCGGCGCCACCGGGCGCAGGATCGGCGCAGGCGCCTCGCTCTTGGCGAGGCGGCGCGGGAAACGGCGGCGCACGGCGGCGAGCGCCCGCACCTTCTCGATCAGGTGGGTCTTGAAGTCGACACCGCCGCTGATCTCGCGCGAGGTGGTCGGCTTGGGGATGTAATCGGCCGCACCGCGTTCCAGCGCCTTCAGCGAGATGTCGGCATTCTTCAGGGTCAAGGTCGAGGCCATGATCACCTGGAGATGCGGATCGACCTTGAGCAGCAGCGGCAGCGCCGTCAGCCCATCCATCACCGGCATCTCGATGTCGAGAATGGCGACTTCGACGTCGTGCCGTTCCATGGCGTTCAGCGCCATCTGGCCGTTGCCGACCGAGGCGATCACCTGGACGTGCGGATCTTCTTCCAGCATGCGGGTCACCAGACCACGCACCACGGCGGAATCATCCACCACCATGACGCGAATCGGTTCACTGGCGGGGGAAGTGCTGGGATTGGCGCCTTTCACGCTTTGCATGTCGGGGCGCCGCTCAGAGCAATCCGACCTGCGAGAACTTCGCCTGCATGATCTCGCTGTCGAACGGCTTCATGATGTATTCGTTGGCGCCGGCCGAGATGGCTTCCTGGATGTGCTCGATGTCGTTCTCAGTGGTGCAGAACACGACGATCGGCTGTTCCCCACCCGGCAGCTTGCGCAATTCGCGGAGGAAATCGATGCCGTTCATGTTCGGCATGTTCCAATCCAGCAAGATCGCGTCCGGCAATTTTTTCATGCAGATGTCGAGAGCGATCTTCCCGTCTTCCGCTTCCTGCGTTTCGAAGCTCAGCTCCTGCAGGATTTTCTTGGCCACCATGCGGATGACCTTCGAGTCGTCGACAATCAGACAGGACTTCATTCACACCCTTCGCTTTCAGTCGGACGTTTGGCCGCCCGACCCGAAGAAACGGCCTCAGATTGCTTCCGACCGCGTGAAGTCCAGCAGCCTGGGAACATCGAGAATGACCAGGAGCTTTTCTTCGAGACGGTAGATTCCGGTGCTGAATTCACGCCACAGCGGGTCCAGGGTCGGCGGGTTGCGCTCGAACCGGGCAGCCGCCAGGCTCAGCACTTCGCCGACCTGGTCGACGCGCAGCGAATAAAGCTCGCCCTTCATGTCGACGACCACGCTCATGCCCTCGCCGATCTCGGCCTTCTTCTTGGGCAGGCGCAGACGCATGCGGACATCGATGGCGGTGACGATACGGCCGCGCAGATTGAGCGAGCCGGCCACTTCCGGCGGCGCCAGCGGAATGCGCGTGATCTTCTGCGGACCCAGCACGTCCTGCACCACCAGCACGGGGATGCCGAACATCTGACCCTCGATGAACATGGTCACGAAATCTTCGTGATCCTCGGTCGTCGCGATCTCGTGCAAGCCGCGCTTGTTCGAGGGAACAACCTGATTCATGCGGCACCTTTGGTCGAGAGGGTTTGCGCCAGGGTCTGCAACAGGGCGTCGCGGTCGAACTTGGCAACGTAATCGGTGAAGCCGACTTCGCGGCCCCGTTCAAAATCCTGCTCGGTCGCGTGCGACGACAGCGCCACCATCGGCAGCTGCGACCACGGACCATCGTGACGGACCGCCTCGGCGAACTCGAAGCCGTTCATGCCCGGCATCTCGATGTCGCTGATGATGACGTCGAAGGTCGCGCCCGAGTCCCGCAGATTGAGCGCCTTGTCCGGGCTCTCCACCGAGGTGACGTCGTAGCCGGCCACCGACAGCAGCGGGGTCAGCAGATTGCGGAAGAAGGGGCTGTCATCGACCAGCAGGACGCGCAAGCCTTCCGGCGTGGTGCCGCGGCTGTCCTTCTCGCTGCCGAACCAGTCGCCCCAGGCCAGGGTCAGGTAATAGCCGGCATCGATGATGTCGGTCGCCTTGCCCGACACCACGGCGGTACCGATCAGGCCGGGCTGGCTGACCGCCAGCTCGATCTTCAGCTGCTCCTCGACGATGTCGACGATCTCGTCCACCGCCAGGCCCATGGTGTGCTCGTGGTCCGAGAACACCAGGACCGGCTGCTGCCCCTCGGTCTTGAGCTGGAAGGCCGGATCGATGGTGACCAGCGGCATCAGCTTGCCGCGGTACTGCACCACCGGCTTGCCGTGCGAGGCTTCGATATCGGTGACTTCGATTTCTTCCAGGCGGGCGATGAGGGCGAGCGGAACCGCCTTGAGGTCGTCGCCGCCGGCGCGGAACACCAGCATCGACTGCTGGTCCTCGGCGCGCACTTCGCCGCGCGACTGGGCCTTCTCGGCCACCGGCTGAGCGCCCGCCGCCATCTCGCCGGCGGCGCCGGCGATGCCGTTCGGGTCCAGGATCATGATCACCGAGCCGTCGCCCAGGATGGTGTTGCCCGAGAACATGTTGATGTGGCGCAGGATCGGGGCGACCGGCTTGACCACGATTTCCTCGGTGTCGAACACGCGGTCGACGATGATGCCGAAGGTGTAGTTGCCGACCTGGGTGACCACGATGAAGGTCTCGGCGCGGTCATCCTCGCTGTCCTGCAGCTTGAGAAGGGTGCGCAGGGAAACCAGCGGCAGCAGGCGGTCGCGCAGGCGCAGGACCGGCGCGTTGTTGATCACCTCGATGCCATATTCCGACGTCGCCGTGGTGCGGACCAGCTCCAGCACGCTGATCTGCGGAATGGCGAAGCGCTCGTTGGCGCATTCGACGATCAGCGCCGAAACGATGGCCAGGGTCAGCGGGATCTTGATGGTGAAGGTGGTGCCCTTGCCGTCCACCGTCTTCAGCTCGATGGTGCCGCCGATCTTCTCGATGTTGGTCTTCACCACGTCCATGCCGACGCCGCGGCCCGACACCGAGGTGACTTTCTCGGCGGTCGAGAAGCCGGCGCGGAAGATGAACTGGGCGATCTGCTGGTCCGACATCTGCTCGATCTCGGCCTCGGTGGCCAGACCGTTGGCGATCGCCTTGTTCTTGATGCGCTGGATGCCCAGGCCGCGCCCGTCATCGGAAATCTCGATGATGATATGACCGCCTTCATGGAAGGCGTTCAGCACGATCTTGCCGACTTCGGCCTTGCCGGCCTTCTTGCGGTCTTCCGGCATCTCGAGGCCGTGGTCGGCCGAGTTGCGGACCATGTGGGTCAGCGGGTCCTTGATCAGCTCGAGCACCTGGCGGTCGAGTTCGGTCTCGGCGCCCAGCATCTGCAGGTCGATCTTCTTGTTCGTTTCCACCGACAGGTCGCGGACGATGCGGGGCAGCTTGGCCCAGGCATTGCCGATCGGCTGCATGCGGGTCTTCATCACGCCTTCCTGCAGGTCGGTCGTGATGTGCGACAGGCGCTGCAGCGGGGTGGCGAATTCGCTGTCGTCCTTGCCGCGCACCATCTGCAGCAGCTGGTTGCGGGTCAGCACCAGCTCGGACACCAGGGTCATCAGGTTCTCGAGCAGCTCGACGTTCACGCGGATGGTCTGTGCGGCCAGGGCCGATTCCTGATTGGCCGCGGCGGCGCCGGCGGCGGGAACCTGGGCCTGGGCGACCGGAGCCGGCACCGACGGAGCGGGCTCGTCGTGATGGTCGGGCGCGGCGGCGACGGGCGCCGGCGCGGGAGCCGGGGCCGGAACCGGCGCGGCGGCGGCGGGCTCGGGTTCAGGCTCGGGGGCGGCGGCAGGAGCCGGGGCCGGAGCCGGAGCGGGCGGCGGGGCGGCGGCAGCCGGCGGCGGCGCGGCGGCGGCACCCTTGCCCTCGGCATGGGCGTTGAGCGCGGCGATCAGATCCTTGTCGTCGCCTTCCGGCTCGGCTTCGGTCTGTTCGATGTGGGCCAGGATGCCCTTGATGCAATCGATCGAGGCCAGGATGAGGGTCACGGCGGCCGGCGTAACCGTCAGCTCGCCGTCACGGAACTTGCCCAGCACGTTTTCCGCGGCATGGGCCACCGATTCAAGGCGGGGCAGGCCAAGGAAGCCGCAGGTGCCCTTGATGGTGTGGACCAGGCGGAAGATGTTGGAGAGAATCTGCGGAGACGGATTCTGCTCGAGCTTGACCAGTTCGACGTCGAGCGTGGCGAGACTCTCGCCCGTCTCGGTCAAAAATTCGGTCAGCAAATCATCCATAATTCACCCCTTGGTTCCGTCGACCAGTCTTCGTACGACCCGCCAGCCCAGAAATGCCACAGAAAAACCGGGCCGACGATAACATGCTTTGGCCACCCCGAGAAGGTGCGGCGGGCACGCCCCCGGAGTGGTTGTAACACACCGGTGGTATTAGCCGCAGCATAAGGAAAAATGAAGTATTTCCCATCCCCATTTAAGGAGGGTCGATATTCACATTTATTGACACAGCTCAAAAACCATCTCGCCCTCGCTCCGCCGCGACTCGATCCGGCCGCCCAGGCGCGCCGCCAGGAAAGCGGTATAAGCACCCTGCCCCGAGCGCGGTCCCAGCGCGGAAAGATCGGCCGCGGCCAATCCCTGAACCGATTCGCTTTGCGTCAGCGCCGCCCCCCGCGCCGCCACCAGCGCGGCATCGCCCGGCCGCACGGCGATCACCCCGCCGCGGGGGAGGCAGTCTTGCGCCAGGCAGATCAGATTGAGCAGCAGCTTGGCCTGGTCGGGCGAGGCAGGCGGCGGCTGGTCGGCCGGCCAGTCGAGGCGCCATTCGCCGGTCGGATAGCCCTTTTCGAGATAGGCCAGGCTCAGCGGCCGCGCCTCGGACGGCGCCGAGCTGCTCGACGAGCCCAGCGCCAGGCGCAGGAACTTCAGCCGCGCCGCCATCGAAGCGGCGCTGTCCGCGAGCAAGGACACCGCTTCGGCGGCCATCGGGCTGGCCGGCCCCTCCTCCGCCAGCAATTCGGCGCCGGCGCTGACCGCGCTGACGGCGCCGGCCAGATCGTGGCACAGGCGCGAGCACAACAACTCCGCCAAACGCTCCTGCTCATACGGCATGATATTTCCCCACACCCCGCTCGCTTGACCTCGTCCCCGGGCCAGATTAGCGTGAGCCCGCAGCCGCCGCAAATGGCCTGATGGACTTGCTAAATCCGGCGCGCAGACTACATAACGGCGGTATCATGACGACTCATCACACCAAGGTTCTCATCCTGGGCTCCGGTCCGGCCGGCTGCACCGCGGCGATCTACGCCGCGCGCGCCAATCTCGAGCCCATTCTGGTCGCCGGCCTGCAGCCGGGCGGCCAGCTGACCATCACCAACGACGTCGAGAATTTCCCCGGCTTCGCCTCGGCGGTCCAAGGTCCCTGGCTGATGGAGCAGATGCAGGCCCAGGCCGAGCATGTCGGCACCCGTTTCCTGCACGACACCATCGTCAGCGTCGACCTGTCGAAGCGCCCCTTCACCGCGGTGGGTGATTCGGGCGACATCTATACCGGCGACACGCTGGTGATCAGCACCGGCGCCTCGGCGCGCTGGCTGGGCCTGCCCAGCGAGCAGCAGTTCCAGGGCCAGGGCGTTTCCGCCTGCGCGACCTGCGACGGATTCTTCTTCCGCGGCAAGAAGGTCGCGGTGGTCGGCGGCGGCAACACCGCGGTCGAGGAGGCGATCTATCTGGCCGGCCTGGCGTCGCACGTCACCGTGATCCACCGCCGCGACAGCTTCCGCGCCGAAAAGATCGGCCAGGACCGCCTGTTCGCCCTGCCGAACGTCTCGGTGGTGTGGGACAGCACGGTTGAGGAGGTTGTGGGCGAACATCCGGCCGGCGTGACAGGTCTCAAGCTCCGCAACGTCAAGACCGGCGGCGAAAGCACCCTCGATGTCGACGGCCTGTTCATCGCCATCGGCCACACGCCGAACACCAGCCTGTTCCAGGGCCAGCTGGAGATGGACGAAGAGGGCTATATCGTCACCCGGCCCGGCACCACCAACACCAGCGTCCCGGGCGTGTTCGCCGCCGGCGACGTCCAGGACAAGATCTACCGCCAGGCGGTGACCGCCGCCGGCACCGGCTGCATGAGCGCGCTGGAGGCGGACCGCTTCCTCGCCCATCATGGACAAATCGCCGCGGTAGCGGCACAATAATAAACGGGAACCGCGACTTAGCCCCATTCGGGGCGTCGCGGCACGGGGAAGAAGGGGCCCAATGGACTGGGATAAGCTGCGGGTGTTCCATGCCGTCGCTTCGGCCGGCAGTTTCACCAATGCGGGGGAAGCGCTCAATCTGAGTCAGTCGGCCGTCAGCCGGCAGATCAGCGCGCTCGAGGAAAGCCTCGACGTTCCGCTGTTTCATCGCCATGCGCGCGGCCTGATCCTCACCGAGCAGGGCGACCTGCTCTACAACACCGCGCGCGACGTGTTCGCCAAGCTGGCCATCACCGAGGCCCAGCTGACCGAAAGCCGCGAGCGGCCGCAGGGTCCGCTGCGCGTCACCACCACGGTGGCGTTCGGCATGCTGTGGCTGACGCCGGCGCTGCGCGACTTCATCGATCTTTATCCGGAAATCCAGATCAGCGTCATCCTCGACGATGGCGAACTGGACCTGGCGATGCGCGAGGCCGACGTGGCGATCCGCATGTCGCCGCCGCGCCAGCCCGATCTGGTGCAACGCCATCTGGTCGATCTGCATTACAGCATCTACGCCTCGCCGGATTATCTGGCCAAGCACGGCACGCCGGCCAGCCCGGAAGAGCTCGACCAGCACCGCATCATCGTCTATGGCGACACGCCGCGCCCGCCGGTCGGCAGCCTGAACTGGCTGCTGCATGCCGGCGCGCATCCGGACCGGCCGCGCAAGCCGGTGCTGAAGGTCAACAGCCTCTATGGAATCTTCCTGGCGGCGCAAAGCGGCCTCGGCATCGCCTCGCTGCCCAACTACTTCTCGCACCACACCGACCAGCTGGTGCAAATCCTGCCCGAACTGCGCGGCCCGACCATCGAGGCGTTCTTCGTCTATCCGGAAGAACTGCGCCACTCGATGCGCATCGCGGTGTTCAGGGACTTCCTGCTGAAGAAGATCGCGGAACGGGGCTAGCTTCCTGGCTTGAGATTGACCGCCAGGAAGGTCTCCAGCGCCGACAGATAGGCAATGCGGTCGGCCGATCGATTAAGGGCGTGATCCCCGTCATCGAGATACAGCGCCGTAACCGAACGTGGCGGCCGCGCCGCCTGTTGCGGCGCATCCTGCGCGACGGGCCCCTTGGCCGGCATATTGGCGATCGCAACCGATCCGACCTTGTCGCGCTGGCGGCGCAGAGCCGTCTCCATCTCCTCGGCCTGCATCACCGGCACGTCGCAATCCTGACGGCCATGCACCAGCAAAACCGGCACGTCGATCTTGTCGGCCTGGGCGACCGGGGAGATGTCGGCAAGCGGTTCAGCATTGGCCCGAAGATAACCGAGCAGATAGTTGGAATTGGCGAAATGCCGGGCGTCGAGGGCGAGCCGGCCGAGATCCGTCACCGGCGCCAGAGCCGCGGCGCAGCGATAGAGCGTAGAATCCCGCGCCGCTTCCATCAGCGCGGCATAGCCGCCGAAACCGCGCCCGGCGACACAGATGCGGCCGGCATCGGCATAACCTTGTGAAATCAGCCAATGGGTGCCGTCGGTGATGTCGTCCTGGATCGAGCGCCCCCAACCACCCAAGCCAGCCCGCACGTAGGCACTACCCGCGCCGGCGGACAAGCCGCCATAGCCTCGGTCGACTATCGCGTCGAGCTTCGGCCCCAGCATCACGTCGACGCCGTCCGGACCGGCGATCTTTTCCAATTGCCGGGAATCGTTGGGAATAATCCCGAAAGCCGCCTCATAGACCCGGCGCATCTCGTTCGTGGTTCCGCCGAAGATGGCGTTCCTCGAATCACCGGACGGCGTCCGCATACCGATCAGGCCGAGCGGTATCGGCCCCTTCGCCACCGCCGTGACCGACGTCGATTGCTCGGCGCCGATCCCGCTTCCATGAATACCGCTTCCCAGCGTGGCCGAGGGCATCGACGATCCGCGGAATTGCGGCTGAAACACCCCATAACCCTTATTCGCGAGGAACTGCACCAGATAGTCAAAGCGACCCTGGTCATGCCCCGACGGACCGTCATGGGCCAAAACCACGAAGGGAATGGGACCATGGCGAGGACCCGGCGGCAGCGTGACATAGGCGGGAACCATCGTCCCGTCCTGCGCCGGATAGCTGACCTGAAGGATCGGCGCCGCGCTCGTCACCACCCGCTGATCACGCACCGCCCCAAGGGGATCCAGATGGGTGCCGTCGGCGCGCCTGTCGAGCAGGAAATAGGTCGGCGGCAGCGATCCTTCGGTCACCAGCACCAGGCCGCGCCTGCCGTCGTCGCTACGGTCCACCAGTTCGATCTCGGCGTCTGGCAGCGCTTGGCGGATGGCCTTGGCCGTGCGATTCCAGCCTTCGTCGAGATAAACCACCGGCGCCGAGCCAAGCCGATAGCCGATCAACTCGCCATAGCGCAGCACCGGCACCGCGTCGGCTTCAGGGTCGGCGGCGAGCCGCTCGCCCAAGGCCAAGGCTGCGGTATCGAACTGGCGGATCGCCATATGCCCGCTCTCTTCGACCGAGACGAACAGAATGTCGGGATTCCGCCGCGAGAAGGCCAGGGGAACAAAAGCGGGATCGCTGCCGACGCGATCCTCATGGATCGGCTTCCAGTCTTCGCCCGAGCCGCCCCGCACATAGATGACGCGGCGCAGATCGCCATCGGGAAAGGCGACGGCAAGCCGGACGCCTCCGGCCCCGTCCGCCATCCAGTCGGTGAAGCCGTGACGGGCTCGGACCACGGTTTGGCTCAGGCCTGTCTCGACATCGACCATGGCCACGTCGGGATAGATCTCGTCCTGCACGCGCGCCTCGACCAGAACATGGCGCGGATCGTTCGGCAGGAAACTGATCAGACGGTCACGGAACTGGACGGCAATCTGACGGCCCAAGACTCCCTTGCTCAGGCTGATCGGACGGACCCTGCCCTCTCCGTCACGGTCGACGACATAGCCGCTGGTGGCGAAGGCATGATCGGAATTGGCGGTCTCGCGGCAGGCCAGTACGCCGGCCACCAGCTTGGACTGGTTCTTCCAGGCGATCCAATTGGCCTGCACGGTCTGCACCATGGTGGAATCCTGGCCCAGCTCCGGCAGTTGCCGGACGTCCTTGCCGGCTATGTCCATGATGACGAATTTCTCTTCGCCGCCAGCGCCGGATCTCAGAGCGAGATAATTGCCATCGGGCGACAAACGCACGTCCTGCGCCAGCGGCAGGGCGCCGAACAGCCGTGCGGCGGCGGAAGGCTCGACCGGCTCGGCGGCGAAAGATGGAACAATAGCGAAGGCGACCAGGAAAGCGAGCGGCGAAAGCTTCATGTCTGCCTCGCAATTGAGCATCTATCTGGATGCTCAAAAGTAGGGCAGTCTCCGGGCGTTTTTCAACCCCGGATGTTCAGCCCTTCAGCAAATTATCGAAATACTCGATCGTCTTGCCGAGGCCTTCGCGCAGCGGCACGGTCGGCTGCCAGCCCAGCTTTTCCTGGGCCTGGGTGATGTCGGGCCGGCGCTGCTTCGGGTCGTCGGCGGGCAGCGGGCGGGTTTCCAGCTTCGACTTCGAACCGGTCAGCTCGATCACCATCTCGGCCAACTGGATCATGGTGAATTCACCGGGATTGCCCAGATTGATCGGGCCGGTGACCGCCTCGTCGGTGTCCATCAGGCGGATGAAGCCCTCGATCAGGTCGGAGGCATAGCAGAACGAGCGGGTCTGCTGGCCGCTGCCATAGATGGTGATCGGCTCGCCCTTCAGCGCCTGGACGATGAAGTTCGACACCACGCGCCCGTCATTGGGATGCATCCGCGGACCATAGGTATTGAAGATGCGCGCCACCTTGATGCGGGTCTTGTGCTGGCGGAAATAATCGAAGAACAGGGTCTCGGCGCAGCGCTTGCCTTCGTCGTAGCAGCTGCGCGGACCGATCGGATTGACGTTGCCCCAATAGCTTTCCGGCTGCGGATGGACCGACGGGTCGCCATAGACCTCGGAGGTCGAGGCCTGGAAGATCTTGGCCCGGGTGCGCTTGGCCAGGCCCAGCATGTTGATGGCGCCATGGACCGAGGTCTTGGTGGTCTGCACCGGGTCGAACTGGTAGTGGATCGGCGAGGCCGGGCAGGCCAGGTTGTAGATCTCGTCCACTTCGACATAGAGCGGGAACGTGACGTCGTGGCGCATCAGCTCGAAGCGCGGATGGTCGAGCAGATGGGCGACATTGGCGCGCCGGCCGGTGAAGAAATTGTCGACGCAGAGAATTTCATGGCCCTGGCCGAGCAGCCGCTCGCAGAGATGCGAGCCGAGAAATCCAGCTCCGCCGGTCACCAGGATACGCTTGCCGATCATCTGTTCCCCCTTTTCGGATATCCCATCCAATACCCGAAATGGTTAAAAACATCTATCAGGTCAGGGCGGCCGGCAGCGGGTCCTTTTCGTGCCAATACAGGGCGTTGCTTACCGCGTCGGCCAGCGAGGGCAGTACCGAGATCTCCTCGGCGCGCGGCGTGCGATCCTCGCGCAGAAGGCGCTCGCACAAGGTCTGCAGACCGGTGGTCAGCTCGATGATCGGCGCGAATTCGGTGTTGGTGGCGCGGTGGACCAGCTCTTCCGCCGACTCCAGCATCGACCGCACCAGGGGCAGGATGGCGTTGTGCCCGCCCTTGGCGAAAGCCTCGACGATCTGGTCGGCCACGCGGCGCAATTGTTTGCTGTGGCTCTTGATCTTGCGCAGATTGACGGCGTCGAGGGCCTGCTCGACCCTCTTGCGGAAAGCGGCGCGGTCATCCTTGCCGGCGCTGAGCCATTGCACCGGATTGGGCACGTCGATGGTCGGCGGCGGCGGCTCGCCCTCGCGCAGGAAGCTGCGCCGCTCGGGACCGACATAATCGTGGGTGACCAAAAACGGCTTGCGGCCATGCACGAAATTGTCGAGCCGGTCCATCACCAGACGACCGAGCCAGGCCGGCAGCAGCAGATCGTCGGCACCCGCCTCGATGACGCGCCCGACCAGCACCGGCGACGCGGCGGGTAAAAGCGCGATGATCACCATGAAGGGATTGGCCGGCGTCAGACCATGGCGGATTCGCGTGATCAGCTCGCCGCTGTTCCAGGCATCGTCCAGCTGGACCAGCAGCAGGTCGGGATCGGCCTGCCCGATCTTCTCGCCCAGGGCCGGCAATTCGCCGATCTCACGGCAATGCAGCAGCCCTTCTTCCTGCAGCGATTTGCGAAGAGTCTTGCGCGCCGCCGGATCGGGCAGCGCAATCAGCGTCCGCAATTCCTGATAGGTCCGTTTTGCCACCGCGTCCCCCTCGCTTCGGACCACCAGACTGCCAGAGAGTTACCAAAAGAAATACTAACGTTTAGGCTTCCGTCCGCCTTTCGTCTGACGTGCCAGGGCGGGCTTTTTGCCGGTGGGAATTTCCAGTTCGCTCTGCTCCAACCGGCGGATTTCGTCGCGCAGCCGGGCCGCTTCCTCGAATTCGAGATTGGCGGCGGCGGCACGCATGCGCTTGTCGAGATCGGCCAGCACGGCCGCCAGGTTCTGGCCGATGTAATTATTGTCGCCGCCATCCCCCAGCGCGACGGTGTTGTAGTCCTGCTCATAGACCGAATCGAGCACGCTGGAGATCGATTTCCGCACGCTTTCCGGCGTGATGCCGTGTTTGGCGTTGTAGGCCTGCTGCTTCTCGCGCCGGCGGTTGGTCTCGCCGATCGCATAGTCCAGGCTGTCGGTCATCTTGTCGGCATAGAGCAGCACGCGGCCGTCGAGATTCCGGGCGGCGCGGCCGATGGTCTGCACCAGCGAGGTGCGCGAGCGCAGGAAGCCTTCCTTGTCGGCATCGAGGATCGCCACCAGCGAGCATTCGGGGATATCCAGGCCCTCGCGCAGCAGATTGATGCCGACCAGCACGTCGAACACGCCCTTGCGCAGGTCGCGGATGATCTCGATGCGCTCCAGCGTGTCGATGTCGGAATGCAGATAGCGCACCCGCACACCCTGGTCGTGCATGTATTCGGTCAGATCCTCGGCCATCTTCTTGGTCAGCACGGTGACCAGCACGCGCTGGCCTTTGGCGGCGCAGAGGCGTGCCTCGGCCAGCAGATCGTCGACCTGATGCTCGACCGGACGCACCACGCAGACCGGGTCGATCAGGCCGGTCGGGCGGATCACCTGCTCGGCGAAAACGCCGCCGCTGCGCTCCAGCTCCCAGCGGCCGGGGGTCGCCGACACGAAGATCGACGAACCGCGCATGGCGTCCCATTCCTCGAATTTCAGCGGCCGGTTATCGATGCAGGACGGCAGGCGGAAGCCATATTCGGCCAGCACCGATTTGCGGTTGAAGTCGCCTTTGAACATGCCGCCGATCTGCGGCACGGTGACGTGGCTTTCGTCGACGATCACCAGCGCGTCCTCGGGCAGATATTCGAACAGGGTCGGCGGCGGCTGGCCCGGCGCGCGGCCGGTCAGGTAGCGCGAATAGTTCTCGATCGATTTGCAGTGGCCGGTGGCCTCCATCATCTCGATGTCGAAGGTGGTGCGCTCGGACAGGCGCTGGGCTTCCAGCAGCTTGCCATTGGCGGTGAACCAGTCGACGCGCTGGCGCATCTCCTCCTTGATGCCCTTGATGGCGCCGGTCAGGGTCGGACGCGGCGTCACATAATGGCTGGAGGGGAAGACGCGGATTTCCGTCAGACCGCAGGTCTTGTCGCCGGTCAGCGGATCGAATTCGGAAATGGCGTCGATCTCGTCGCCGAACAGCGACACGCGCCAGGCACGGTCCTCATAGTGAACCGGGAAGATCTCGATCGAATCGCCGCGCACCCGGAAGGTGCCGCGCACGAAGGCGGCGTCGTTGCGGGTATATTGCAGGGCGACCAAGCTCTTCAGCAGCTCGCGCTGATCCACCGTCTGCCCGACCTGCAGACTGACCGTCATCGCCGCATAGCTCTCGACCGCGCCGATACCGTAGATGCACGACACCGAGGCGACGATGATCACGTCGCGCCGTTCGAGCAAAGCCCGCGTCGCGGCATGCCGCATGCGGTCGATCTGCTCGTTGATCTGGCTGTCCTTCTCGATATAGGTGTCGGTGCGCGGCACATAGGCTTCGGGCTGGTAGTAGTCGTAATAGGAGACGAAATACTCGACCGCGTTATTGGGGAAGAAGCTCTTCATCTCGCCATAGAGCTGCGCCGCCAGGGTCTTGTTGGGCGCCAGCACCAGGGCCGGACGCCCGGTCCTGGCGATCACATGGGCCATGGTGAAGGTCTTGCCCGAGCCGGTGACGCCCAGCAGCACCTGGTCGCGCTCCCCCGCCGTCACGCCCGCCGTCAGGTCGTGGATCGCCGTCGGCTGGTCGCCCGAGGGATGATAGTCCGACACCAGGTCGAACGCCGCCGGCGGACCGGCGGGCCGCGGCTGGAAGTCGGGCAGGAAGGGCAGAACGCGCATTTTTGGAAACCTGATAGGAACGTCGGCAGAACATTGATGTGGCGCAAAGACTCCCCGAGTCAATGCAGCATTGTGGCGTGCAGTGTTGCCTAGCAGCCAAGCCGCCGCTAGGATCGTTTCCCGCTAGCGCTTCCACAGCGCGCCGCCTAAGAGGCAGGAATGGATTTCGAGCAGTTTTTCGCCGACCGTATCGGCGATTTGCACCGTGAAGGCCGCTACCGCATTTTCGCCGACCTGGAACGCAAGGCCGGCGCTTTCCCGAATGCCCGCAATTACCGCAACGGGGAAGAGCACGACGTCACGGTCTGGTGCAGCAACGATTATCTCGGCATGGGCCAGCATCCGGCGGTGATCGACGCCATGTGCGAGGCGGCGCGCAAATGCGGCGCCGGCGCCGGCGGCACCCGCAACATTTCGGGTACCAACCACTATCATGTGCTGCTGGAAAAAGAGCTGGCCGACTGGACCCGCAAGGAAGCGGCGCTGATCTTCACCTCGGGCTACGTCTCGAACCAGACCACGTTGGGGACTCTGGGCAACCAGATTCCCGGGCTGCACATCTTCTCCGACGCCCTCAACCACAATTCGATGATCGAGGGCATCCGCCATTCGAAGGCGCAAAAGCACATCTTCCGCCATAACGACGTGGCCGACCTCGAACGCCTGCTGGCGTCGGTCGATCCGGCGGCGCCCAAGCTGGTGGCGTTCGAATCGGTCTATTCGATGGATGGCGACATCGCCCCGATGGCCGATATCTGCACGGTGGCCGAGACATACGGCGCCATGACCTTCTGTGACGAGGTTCACGCGGTCGGCATGTACGGCGAGACCGGTTCCGGCGTCGCCGAGCGCGACGGGGTGTCGGACCGCATCACCATTCTGCAGGGCACCTTGGCCAAGGCGGTCGGCGTGATCGGCGGCTATATCTCCGGCTCGCCGGCGATGGTCGATTTCATCCGCAGCTTCGGCCAGGGTTTCATCTTCTCCTCGGCACTGCCGCCCTCGGTGGCCGCCGCCGCTTTGGCCAGCATCCGTTACCTGCGCGAGCATAACGAGATCCGCCTGCGCCATCAGGAGCGCGCCGCGACTTTGAAGCGCCGTCTGTCGGCCCTGGGCTTCCCGCAGGCGCCGTCGGTCAGCCATATCGTTCCGGTGATGGTGGGCGACGCCGCTCTGTGCAAGCAGGCTTCGGACGATCTGCTGCAGCGCCACCGCATCTATGTGCAGCCGATCAATTATCCGACCGTGCCGAAGGGCACCGAACGGCTGCGCATCACCCCGACGCCGCTGCATGACGACGCCATGATGGATCGCCTGATCGCGGCTCTGGTCGATGTCTGGGGCCATCTGGGCATCAAGAAGGCGGCTTAGTCATTCTCACGTCCCTAGCTCTTCCGCTGCTGCGTCTGCTGCCGGCCGAGACGGCGCATGGCGTGACGCTCGGCCTGCTCAAGGCCGGTCTGGTCCCGGCCCGGCGCCCGATCCGCAATGCGATGCTGGCCAGTCGTCATTGGGGCCTCGATTTCCCCAACCCTGTCGGACTGGCCGCCGGCTTCGACAAGAATGGCGAAGTGCCCGACGCCATGCTGAACCAGGGTTTCGGCTTCGTCGAAATCGGCAGCGTCACTCCGCGCCCGCAGCCCGGAAACCCCAAGCCGCGTCTGTTCCGCCTGTCGGACGACAAGGCGGTGATCAACCGCATGGGCTTCAACAATCACGGCCTGGAAGCCGCCGCCGCCAATCTGATGGCGCGCCAGTCGCGCGGCGTGCTGGGCGCCAATCTCGGCAAGAATAAGGACACCGAGGACGCCGCCGCCGATTATGTGCTGGGCGTCGAGCGGCTGGGTCCGCTAGCCGATTATCTGGTCATCAATGTCTCCTCGCCCAACACGCCGGGCCTGCGTGCCTTGCAGGGCCGCGCGCCGCTGGAGGCGCTGATCGGCCGGGTCAAGGAAGCGGTCGCCCGCCTGCCGGCGGCGAAGCCGCTGCTGCTCAAGATCGCCCCCGACCTGACCGCGGACGACCGCCGCGACATCGCCGAGGTGGCGCTGGAGACCAAGCTCGACGGGCTGATCGTCTCGAACACCACCATCGAGCGTCCGGCCAGCCTGCGCTCGCCGCAGGCCAAGGAAACCGGCGGCCTGTCCGGCGCGCCTTTGTTCAAGCCGGCCACCGCGCTGCTGGGCGAGATGTACAAGCTGACCCAGGGCCGCGTCCTGCTGATCGGCGTCGGCGGCATCGGCTCGGGCGAGCAGGCCTATGCCAAGATCCGCGCCGGCGCCTCGCTGCTGCAGCTTTATTCGGCGCTGGTCTATCAGGGCCCCGCCCTGGTGAACGAGATCAATCTCGATCTGATCCGCCTGCTGAAAAAGGACGGATTCTCGCACATCGGCGACGCGGTCGGGGCCGATCACCGGTGACTCCGATTCCTATTCTTTCCGGCGTCGGCGAGATCGCCGACCGTTATGACGGCTTCATTCTCGATCTGTGGGGCCTGATCCATGACGGCCGCACCGCCTATCCCGGCGCCGCCGATACGCTGAAGCGGCTGCAGCACATGGGCAAGCGCGTGGTGATGCTGTCCAACTCGCCCCGCCGCGCCAGTTCCCTGGTGGCGATGATGCAGGGCATGGGCATCGGCCGCGACCACTACACCGACATCATGAGCTCCGGCGAAGCGGTGCATAGTGAGCTGCTGACCCGCCGCGATCCGTGGTTCGCCAAGCTGGGCAAGCGTTGCCTGGTGATCGGCGTCGACCGCGACCGGCTGCTGCTGGAAGGGCTCGACGTTCAGCGCGCCGAGACGCCCGAGGACGCCGATTTCATCCTCAATTCCGGCCCCGACGGCCCGGAAGCGACCCTGGAGCAGTTCCGCCCCCTGCTCGACCGCAGCCTGGCCCTGAAACTGCCGATGATCTGCGCCAATCCCGATCTGGTGGTGATGGTCGACGGACAGCAGGTGCTGTGCGCCGGCGCCCTGGCCGCCTATTACGAGCGCGGCGGCGGCGATGTGCGCTACCGCGGCAAGCCCGATCCGGCCATCTATGCTACCTGCCTGGATTTGCTTAAGATCGGCAAGAGCCGGGTGGTGGGAGTCGGCGACGCCTTCCACACCGACATGGCCGGGGCGCGCAATGCCGGCATCGACGGGCTATTCTGCAGCGGCGGCATCCACGCCGAGGATTTGGGGACGCGCTATGGGCAACCGCCCGACCCGCAGCGCCTGAAGATGCTCGCCGACGCTTATCCCGGCATTCGTCCGGTGGCCGCGATTGGCGGCTTCGCCTGGTAAAGGAGGGGGCCATGCGATCGCTGGCGGTATGTCTCGCCTTACTGTGCCTCGCCGCACCTCCGGCCTTCGCCGATTCCCTGCCCCGCTCGATCTATGTGGACCCGCCGCAGGACGCCCATAATCCGGCGCGCATGGAGGTGCTGCACATACCCAGCGGCGGCGTGGAGATCAATGGCGTCGCCTATGTCGCGTCGGGCCCGGTGCCGCATCCGACCGTGCTGCTGCTGCACGGCCTGCCCGGCAACGAGAAGAATCTCGACCTCGCCCAGGCGATCCGCCGCGCCGGCTGGAACGCGGTCACGATCAATTACCGCGGTTCGTGGGGCAGCCCGGGCGAGTTCCATTTCGGACAGACCCTGGAAGACGCCGCTGCGGCGCTAGCCTATCTGCGCACGCCGGAAATCGCCGGAAAGCTGGGCGTCGACCCTAAGCGGATGGTCGTCGCCGGACATTCGATGGGAGGCTGGGTGACCGCCCATATTTTCGCCCAAGATCCGGCTCTGGCGGGCGCCGTCATGATCTCGGCGGGAGATATGGGCCTGGAAGGCACGCACGACCGCACCGAGATTCTGTCTCTGCTGGAAGACAATAAGGAAACCCTTGCGGTTCCCGACATGGGTGCGCTGGCCGACGAATTGACGGCTCACAGCCGGGAATGGTCCCTGCCCGCGCTGGCCCCCCGGCTAAAAGACCGCCGTCTGTTGATCCTGTACAGCCACGACGGCCTCGAATCCGATTCCCAGTCGCTGATCGACCCGCTCAAGGCGGCCAGGAGCAAGGGCCTGACCTATACCTACACCGCGACCGACCATGGCTGGTCCGACCACCGCATCGCCCTGCAGGCGCAGGTGATCAACTGGCTGGAAAGCCTTCAGAACTCCGCGTCCAGCTCCTTGAAGTGATCCGGCTCGGCCAGCGCCGCCTCGGTCCATTCGACCAAAGGCGCCCAGCGGCGGATCACCGCGACATAGTCGGCGCAGGCGGCATCCATCCCGACATCGTAGGTATAAAAGCGCGTGCAGACCGGCGCGAACATCGCGTCGGCGACGGTCGGGCTGGCGCCGAACAGATAAGGTCCGCCATAGGCCGACAGGCATTCGCGCCATAGGGCGAAGACCCGCTCGATATCGTGGCGGGCGCCCTGCCAGACGGTGAAGCCCTCATAGCGGACATTGAGATTCATCGGCAGGGCCGATCGCAGATTGAAGAAGCCCTGATGCATCTCGCCCGAGACCGAGCGGCAATGGGCGCGCGCCTTGCCATCCTTGGGAAACAGCCCGGCCGCGGGGAAGGTCTCGGCCAGATAGTCGGCGATGGCCAGCACGCCCCACACCACCACCCCGTCATGGTCGAGCTTGGGGACCAGGAAGGAAGGCGACAGCATCAGCAGTTCGGCGCGGACATTGGGATCGTCGATCGGCACCACCCGCTCGCGGAAATCGAGCCCCGCCATCTTGCACAGCAGCCAGCCGCGCAGCGACCAGGAGGAGTAATTGCGGCTGGAAATGGTCAACACCGCCTGAGACATGCGACGAAGCTCCTCATGGTGCGTAGGTTGAGGCCTATTTATCTCGCAACGCAGCATAAACTTCTTTAGGATTTCCCGACAGGCACTAAGTGCTGACACCACGCCATTAAAGACCCCGTGCGAGGACCGCTTGTCGCTGACCTACTACGCCTATGATTGGCAGCAGGCCCTGCTGACGCCGCTGCGTGCCCTGGCGGCCGGCAGCGCGGACCTCATCGAGGCTGTGTTCGGAGTGCCGGCCCACTCGATGCCGGCCCATATGGCCGCCGCCTTCCGCGTCGCCGCCAATGCCCGCATCACGCATAGCCGCCCCGATTTCGGCATCGCCGAAGTGACTGGCGACGACCGCGCCGCCCCCGTCGTCGAAGAGGTGGCATCGTCGAGCGCGTTCTGTACCCTGCTGCGGTTCCGCCGCGCCGACGCCCCGCCGCATCAGCCGCGCGTGCTGGTGGCCGCGCCCTTGTCGGGACATTTCGCCACCCTGCTGCAGGCCACCGTCAAAACCCTGGTGCGCGACCATGACGTCTACATCACCGACTGGCACAATATGCGCGATGTGCCGGCCTCGGCGGGGCCGTTCGGCTTCGACGATTATGTCGAACATTTGATCCGCTTCCAGCGCGAGATCGGCCCGGGCGGCCATATGCTCGCCGTGTGCCAGCCCTGCGTGCCGGCCCTCGCCGCGGTGGCGGTGATGGCCGAACAGAACGACCCGGCGGCGCCGCGCAGCATGACGCTCATGGCCGGCCCGATCGACACCCGGATCAACCCGACCAAGGTCAACGAGCTGGCCACCTCGAAATCGATCGAGTGGTTCCGCTCTCACCTCATCACCAGCGTGCCGTGGGGCTATGACGGCGCCGGACGCGACGTCTATCCCGGCTTCATCCAGCTGGGCGCCTTCATGGCGATGCAGCCGCACCGCCATGTCCGGGCTCATCTCGATCTCTATCAGCATCTGGCCGAAGGCCGTGCGGCGGAGGCCGAGACCATCGCCGCCTTCTATGACGAATATTTCGCCGTGCTGGATTTGTCGGCCGAATTCTATCTGGAAACGGTCGAAAAAGTGTTCCAGCGCGCCGCCCTGGCCGATGGCAGCCTGACCTTCCGCGGCGCCAAGGTGGAACCCGGCCTGATCCGCCGAACCGCGCTGCTGACGGTGGAGGGCGAGCGCGACGACATCTGCGCGCCGGGCCAGACCCTGGCGGCGCACGATCTGTGCACCGGGTTGAAACCCTACATGAAACGACACCATCTACAGACAGGAGTGGGTCATTACGGCGTGTTCAGCGGCCGCCGGTGGGATGGCCAGGTCTATCCCATCGTGCAGAACTTCATCCTGTCGATGGATGACGGCGCCCCTCGACAGAGAACTTCACCCGTTAGGGTGGAGTTAACGGCTTAGCCATAATTTCACCACGAATTTGACGGATCAAGGTCTAGCCGTTTATGACTTTCAAGGCTTTTACACAGGGTGACGTTCTCGTGTCTCGTTCTCTGAAAATCTGTCTTGTCTTAGGCAGCCTGTCGTTGCTGACGGCGTGCGGCGGCACCGACTATTCCCCCAACACCTATGCCAGCAACACCGCGCAGATGGCCAGCAAGGTCGATGCCGGCGTCGTGATCGGCTTCCGCGAAGTGCTGATCAGCTCGAACGGCACCGTCGGCGCCGTGACCGGCGGCGCCGCCGGCGGCGTGCTCGGCGCCCAGGTGGGCGGCGGCAACATGGACCAGGCGCTGGGCGGGGTGATCGGCACCGCCCTGGGCAGCGTGGTCGGCTCGACCATCGAGCATGTGGCCGGCGACACCAAGGGCTGGGAATACATCGTCAAAAAATATAATGGCGACATGATCTCGGTGACCCAGACCGAGCCCAAGCCGCTGGCCCTGGGCCAGAAGGTGCTGGTGATCAGCAGTGCGGCCCAGGCCCGCATCGTGCCGGACTATTCGGTCGACATCCCGGTCGAGAAGCCGAAGGATGCGAAGAAGGACGACGACAAGAAGTCCGGCGAGAAAAAGGCCGATGCCAAGAAATCGGACGAGAAGAAGTCCGACGAGGGCAAGTCCGATGAGGGCAAGTCCGACGTCACCGCCCCGCTGCCCGAGAAGGCGAGCGAAAGCGATCTGCCGGCTCCGGCCGGCGACATGCCGAACAGCGGCGGCTGGGCGCCGCCGCAATAAAGCGGCTAAGCGTCGATATCGGCCTCGGCGTCTTCCGCGTCGAGGTCCGCCGGCCGCACGAAATCGTCGAGCCGGCACGACCCCACTTTCAGAGCGTCCCAGCCCTGGGCCGGCGCCGACAGGATCGCCAGGCTGCCGGTCGGGTATTTATCCTGCAGCCGCGCCGCGCCCGGACCATGGCCCTGGTCGCTCATCAGATAGAGCGCCAACCGTTCCAGCCCGGGATTGTGCCCGACCAGAAGCACCGAATTCGCCTCGGACGGCAGGTCGGCCAGACAGAGCAGCAAGGTCTGGTAGCTGGCTTCGTAGATGCGGCGGTCGAACTGGACCGGCGCCTCGCCGAGCACCGGCATCAGATGCTTCAGCGTCTCACGGGTGCGCTTGGCCGGAGAACAGAGTACGGTTTCGGGAGCGATGCCGGTCTCGCGGAAATAGGCCGCCATCGCTTTCGCGGACTTGCGGCCCCGCTTATTGAGCGGCCGATCGAAATCGTCGAGGTCGGGATCATCCCAGCTCGATTTGGCGTGGCGCAGCAAATACAAGAGCTTCATGGACTTATCCCGCAGTCGTAAGCGCTTGCATTAAAACCACAAAGGAGGGTATCGGTGCCAGCCCCCAACGATGACAGCTTGAAGACAAAAGGCCCCGCAACCATGACAGGCCGGAAGCGAGCCGGTATAAAAGATCCTACGTTGCGCAAGGAGGCCCAGGTGAGCCAGCACGAACCTCACGACATCATCGCTCACTCGGGCGACCATTCGGGCAGCGAGTCCGGCGCGCCGATGATCGGTCTCAGCGACCCGCACCGCTTCATCAACCGCGAACTGTCCTGGCTGGCCTTCAACACCCGCGTGCTGGAAGAAGCCGACAATCTGTCGCATCCCTTGCTGGAACGCCTGCGCTTCCTGTCGATTTCGGCGGCCAATCTCGACGAATTCTACATGGTCCGCGTCGCCGGGCTCAAAGGCCAGGTGACCAACAATATCGCGTCCATCAGCCAGGACGGCCTGACCCCGGCCCAGCAGCTGATCGCCATCCGCGAAGCGGTCGAGAAGCTGCTCGACAAGCAATCCGCCTGCTGGTTCCGCCTGAAGCAGGAACTGCGCGACGCCCGCATCGCCGTGATCGACGTCTCCGAGCTGACCCGCGCCGACCGCAAATGGCTGGAAGGCCATTTCATGGACGAGGTCTTCCCGGTCCTGACGCCGCTGGCGATCGATCCGGCCCATCCCTTCCCCTTCATCCCCAATCTCGGCGTCGCCATCGCCTTGTCGCTGACCCATCACGGCGACGGCGAGACCATGCGCGCCCTGGTTCCGCTGCCGCAGCAGCTGGCCCGCTACATCTCGCTGCCCAGCACCAATTCCCACCGTTTCCTGCCGCTGGAGGATCTGGTCGCCCTGTTCCTCGACCGGCTGTTCCCGGGTTTCCGCGTCGACGGGCTGGGCATCTTCCGCGTCATCCGCGATTCGGAAATGGAAATCGACGAAGAGGCGGAAGATCTGGTGCGGGTGTTCGAATCCGCGCTGAAGCGCCGCCGCCGCGGCCATGTGATCCGCCTGGCGGTCAGCGCCGACATGCCGCAGGACCTGCTCGATCTGATCGTCACCGAGATGCAGCTCGAACCGTCCGAGATCTTCTCGATCACCGGCCCGATCGGCACCGTCGACGTCAAGCAGATGATCGTCGACGAACGCCCTGACCTGCAGTTCCCCCGCTATAACGCCCGTTTCCCCGAGCGCGTGCGCGACTTCGGCGGCGATTGCTTCGCGGCGATCAAGAAGAAGGACATCGTCGTCCACCATCCGTTCGAGAGCTTCGACGTGGTGGTCCAGTTCCTCCATCAGGCTGCGCGCGATCCCAATGTGGTGGCGATCCGCCAGACTTTGTACCGCACCAGCAAGAACAGCCCGATCGTCAAGGCGCTGGTCGAAGCCGCCGAGATGGGCAAGTCGGTCACCGCCATGATCGAGCTGAAGGCCCGCTTCGACGAAGAGGCCAATATCGGCTGGGCGCGCGATCTGGAACGCGCCGGCGCGCAGGTGGTTTACGGCTTCATGGAGCTGAAGACCCACGCCAAGATCTCGCTGGTGGTGCGCCGCGAGAATGGCGAGCTGCGCTCCTACGCCCATTTCGGCACCGGCAACTACCACCCGATCACGGCGAAGGTCTATACCGACCTCAGCTTCTTCACCTGCGACCCGGCTTTGTGCCGCGACGCCAACCGCACCTTCAATTTCATGACCGGTTACGCCAAGCCGGAAAAGATGGAAAAGCTGGCCATCGCCCCGCTGATGGCGCGCGACCGCCTGATCTGCAACATCAAAGCCGAGATCGACAATGCCCGCGCCGGCAAGCCGGCGGCGATCTGGGCCAAGATGAACTCGCTGGTCGACGCCAAGCTGATCGACGCGCTGTACGAGGCCTCGCAGGCCGGCGTGCAGGTCGATCTGGTGATCCGCGGCATCTGCTGCCTGCGCCCCGGCGTGCCGGGCCTGTCCGAGAACATCCGGGTCAAGAGCATCGTCGGCCGCTTCCTCGAACATGGCCGCGTCGTCGCCTTCGCCAACGGCCACCGCCTGCCCTCGCGCCATGCCAAATTGTTCATCTCGTCCGCCGACTGGATGAACCGCAACATGGACTGGCGCGTCGAGAGCCTGGTGCCGATCGAAAACGCGACGGTGCACCGCCAGATCCTCGATCAGATCATGGTGGCGAACCTCAAGGACAATCTGCAAAGCTGGGTGTTGGACGCCAATGCCAATTACACTAGGGTGGTGCCCGACATGGAAGAGCAGCCTTTCTCGGCCCACACCTATTTCATGACCAATCCCAGCCTGTCCGGGCGGGGCAGCGCGCTGACCCGCAACAATCCTTTGCCCAAGCTTGTCTTGAAGGATCACGATTAAGCGATGAAGTCCCAGGCTGTGCCGAGCGCGAAGAATCAGCAGAAGAACATCGCGATCGTCGATATCGGCTCGAACTCGGTGCGCCTGGTCGTCTATGACGGCCGGACCCGGGCGCCCGTGCCTTTGTTCAACGAAAAAGCCGTGTGCGGGCTGGGCCAGGGCATGCACCAGACCGGCCGCCTCAATCCCGAGGGGGTCGAGGAAGCGCTGCAGATGGTCGGCCGCTTCGTGCGCCTGGCGCGCGCCATGGATGTCGGCATCCTCGACGTGCTGGCCACCGCGGCGGTGCGCGACGCCTCGGACGGCGCCGCTTTCGTCAAGGCCATCGAGGAACGCTGTGACATCGGCGTGACCGTCCTGGCCGGCGAGGAGGAGGCCCGCCTTGCCGCCCTCGGCGTGCTGTGCAGCACCCCCAATGCCGATGGCGCCGTGGCCGATCTCGGCGGCGGCAGCCTCGAACTGGTCGCCCTCGACCATGGCCGCTTCGCCGGCCTGTCCACCACCTTCCCGCTTGGCGTCCTGCGCCTGTCCGACGCCTCGATGGGCCAGCGCGCCGCCGCCGAGATGATGATCGACAAGCATTTCATGTCGCTGCCCTGGTGGGACCGCACCCATCAGCGCCCGTTATACGCCGTCGGCGGCGCCTGGCGCGCTTTGGCCCGCCTGTGCATCGCCCAGACCGGCCATCCGCTGCATGTGCTCGACAATTTCACCCTGCACGCCGACGAAGCGATCGACCTGGCCGACCTGATTTCGCGTCAGAGCTTCCGCTCGCTCGACAAGGTGCCCGGCCTGTCGAAGAAGCGTCAGCAGCATCTCCCGCTGGCCGCCCTGCTGCTCGGCAAGGTGCTGCATTACGCCAAGCCGTCGCGGCTGGTCTTCTCGGTCTATGGCATGCGCGAGGGGCGCTTCTACCAGCACCTCAATCCGGAATCGCGCAATTGGGACCCGCTGCTGGCCGCCTGCGCCGACATGGCGCGCACCGCCGGCCGCTTCCCCGAGCACGGCCAGGAAATCGTGGATTGGATGGCGCCGCTGCTGCCCTTCGAGACGACGCATCAGAAGCGCATGCGCGAAGCGGCCTGCCTGCTGGGCGACGTGTTCTGGAACGAACATCCCGATTACCGCGCCGAACAGGCCTTCCTGCGTGTCTTCCGCCTGCCCTTCATGGGCCTCGGCCACAAGGACCGAGCCTTGCTGGCCCTGGCCATCCATGCCCGCTATGGCGGCGACGAGATGCTGCCCCAGGCCGCCGACGCGCGCAGCCTGCTGTCCGAGGAGGAGCAGAAGCGCGCTTCGCTGATCGGCATGGCGCTGCGCCTCGGCCACGGCCTGTCGGGCGGCGTGCCCGGTTTGCTGCCGACCACCAAACTGACCATCGAGGGCAAGCAGGTCGTTCTCAGCCTGCCCAAGGACGATCCCGCCTTCGCCCCCGACCTCACCGACCGCCGCTACGATCGTTTGGCAAAGCTGGCCGGCTACGACTCGCTGGAAATGAAGAGGCGCTGATATTACCGACACATTCGAATATGTCGGTAATATCAGCTAATATCAGCTTCTTATCTGACACCTACGCCTCCGGCTCCGGCGATTGCTCAGGCGCCGCTCGGGCTTGGTGTGTCGAACCATTGAATGGTTCGGCACACTAGGACTACCATATGCCCCGCACCGTCATGACGAAGGGGGAGTGATGGAGCAGAGAGTCAGAGTCGCCTTCGTCGATGACGAAGCCGCCGTCTTGGGCAATCTCCGCCGCACCATGCTCGCCATGCTCGACGAATGGGAGATGGCCTTCTTCATGACCGGCGCCGATCTGTTGCGGCGCCTCAATATCGAGACCTTCGACGTGGTGGTCGCCGACATGCGGATGCCCGACATGGACGGCTCGGCCCTGCTGGATGAGATCAGCCGGCTCTATCCCGAGATGGTGCGGGTGATCCTGACCGAAGCGGCGGAAACCGCCAGCATCTTCCGCACCGTTGGACCGGCCCACATCTACCTGCCCAAACCCTGCAACCCCGCCGCCCTGACCCAGGCGATCCGCAGCCGCATGACCTTGCGCTCGCTGATGGAGGGCAACGAGATGGTGCGCCTGCTCAACAGCATCTCGAAGCTGCCCAGCGCGCCGCGGCTGTTCCTCGACCTGGTTTCGGAACTGCGCTCGCCGCGCTCATCGGCCGCCACCGTCGCCGCCATCATCGCCCGCGACGTGGCGATGACCGCAGAATTGCTGAAACTGACCAATTCATCCTATTTCTCGACCAGCACCACAGTGTCGGCGCCGCTCCAAGCGGTACGCATACTAGGGCTGGAAATCGTGCAGACCCTGGTGCTGCAGCTCGGCATCTTCAAGCAGTTCCGGGGCGACGAGGAGATGGTCCGCCAGATCGAGCAGATCAACGCCTACAGCCAGGCGCTGGGTGATCTGGCCGAGCGGGTGGCCTTGGCGGCGGGCGAGCCGGACAGCGTGGCCAAGGCGGCCCATTGCGCCGCCCTGCTGTCGGCGATCGGCAGTCTGGTGCTGCTCAATGAAAAACGCAGCGAGTATATCGCGGCGCTGGAGACGGTCGGACCCGACCTCGCGCTGCATGAGGCGGAGGCAGCCAGGTTCGGTGCCGACCATACGCTGATCGGTGCCTATCTGCTGGGATTATGGGGATTTTCCGATGTGGTGATCGAGGCGATCACCTTTGCCGGACGACCCAGCCACAGCGTCAGCATCGTCAATCCGGTGCTGACCGCGCTGCATGTGGCGCGCGCCGTCGGACCGCCCTTTCCGCTTCTGCCGAAGCACCGGGCCGAGCCGCTGCCGCTCGACCAGGGCTATCTGTCCGATGTCGAGCGGGCCGGCTCGCCCAGCTCCTGGCGCCGGGCAGCCGGAAACGTCATTCCAAAGGAATCAGCCTGAGGCCCTTGCCGTCGGTGGCCAGCGCCAAGCCGACTTGACCATGCTTGAGCCGCAACGCGTCATCGCCGAACAGGCCGCGGCGCCAACCATGCAAGGCGGGCACTTCGGCGGAATCGTCGGCGGCGATCCATTCGAGATCGGAAGACGAGGCGATCAGGCGCTGGGCCACATCGTGCTGGTCGCCCTTCAGCTTCAGCAGCACCTTCAGCAGATCGACCACCGGACCGAGTCCGCGCGGCAGCTCGACCCGTTCCATCGGCTTGGGCCAATCCGCTTCCGGCGTCGCCAGGGCGCGCGACACGGCGGCCAGCAAGGCAGCCCCCAGCTTGCCTTCGGCGGCGTTGCGCGACAGGCCGCGGGTATGGGCCAGCTCGTCTATGGTGGTCGGCGCCTGGGCGGCGATCTCCATCAGGCTGTCATCCTTCAAGAGCCTTTGACGCGGCAGGTCCTTCTCGCGCGCCTCGCGCTCGCGCCACGCGGCCAGCTCCTTGAGAATCATCAGGAAGCGCGGAGAGGAGGAGCGCGACTTCAGCCGGCGCCAGGCTTCGTCGGGATCAACCATATAAGTGCTGGGATCGGTCAGCACCGCCATCTCTTCGGCCACCCATTCGGCGCGCTGCTCGCGCTCGAGGCGCTGGCACAGCTTTTCATAGATGACCCGCAGATGGGTGACGTCGGCCAGGGCGTAATCGAGCTGGCGATCGGTCAGCGGGCGGCGGCTCCAATCGGTGAAGCGCAGCGATTTGTCGATGCGGGCGCGGGCCAGCTGGCCGGCCAGGGTCTCGTAGGACACCGCGTCGCCGAAGCCGCATACCATCGCCGCCAACTGGGTGTCGAACAAAGGCGCCGGCACCTTGCCCGACAGATGCAGGAAGATTTCGACGTCCTGGCGGGCGGCATGGAAAACCTTCATCACCGCGGGGTTGGCCATCAGCTCGAAGAGCGGCGCGAGGTCGATGCCCGGCGCCATCGGGTCGATCGCCCAGGCTTCGTCGGGTCCGGCCAGCTGAACCAGGCATAATTGCGGCCAGTAGGTTTTTTCCCGCGTGAACTCGGTGTCGACGGTGACGAATTCGGCGGACGAGAGGCGTTGGCAGAAGGCGGCGAGCGCCGCGGTATCGCTGATCGATTTCATTCTTTTGTTCTACACGCATTTTCCGCGTGCAAGCAACGATCCCCCACCCCATATAGGGGTCAATCGCCTGTTTCAGAGGTCAAAACCATGTCGCTCTTCGCCAAGACCACCCTGCCGGCCGCCGACAAGGCGCTGCCGGGCCGCTCCCGTCCGCTGGATGTGCCGGAGGTTCATTTCGTCAATGGGCACCCGCTGAAGGCGCCGTTCCCCGAGGGAATCCAGGTCGCCTATTTCGGCATGGGCTGCTTCTGGGGCGCCGAGCGCCTGTTCTGGGAACTGCCCGGCGTCTATTCGACCGCGGTGGGCTATGGCGGCGGCGTGACCCCGAATGCCACCTATGAAGAAGTCTGCTCGGGCCAGACCGGCCATATCGAGCTGGTGATGGTCGCCTACGACCCGGCCAAAATCTCTTATGCCGATCTGCTGAAGCCCTTCTTCGAAGAGCATGACCCCACCCAGGGCATGCGCCAGGGCAACGATATCGGCACGCAATACCGCTCGGCCCTGTTCACCACCACGGCGGAGCAGCGCGCCGAAGCCGAGGCGGCCCGCGACGCCTATCAGCTCTCGCTGGCCAAGGCCGGCAAACCCGCGATCATCACCACCCAGATCGCCGACGCTCCGCCCTTCTATTACGCCGAGGATTACCACCAGCAATATCTGGCCAAGAATCCGAACGGCTATTGCGGCCTCAAGGGCACCGGCGTGGTCTGCGTGCTCGGATGAAATCCACTGCCCTGCTGATGCTGACGGCGCTGGTTCTGCCCGCGCTGCCGGCCGTTGCCGACTCCGCGTCTCAGGAACCGGTCGGGATCGCGCTGGAAAACTGGCCCTATCCCTATCCGGTCTCCTATCTGGAGCTGAATGTGCAGGGCCAGCCGCTGCGCCAGGCTTACATGGACGTGGCACCCACCGGCACGCCGAACGGCCGGGTGGCGCTGTTGTTCCATGGCCGCAATTTCCCGGCCAGCTATTGGAAGGACGTGATCGCCGGCCTCGCCGCCGACGGCTACCGCGTCATCGCCACCGACCAGATCGGCTTCGGCAAATCCTCCAAGCCCGACATCCCGGCCAATCTCGACCAGTTCGCCCGCAACAACGCCAAGCTGCTGGAGTCGCTGAACATCAAGCAGGTCGACCTGGTCGCCCATTCGATGGGTGGCATGGTGGCGGTGCGCTTCGTGCGCACCTATCCCGAACGGGTGCGGCGCCTGGTGCTGGAAGATCCGATCGGGCTCGAGGATTACCGCTTCACCGTGCCGCCGGTGACCGATGAATTCCTCTATGACCGCGAATTCAAGCTGACCTCGGACGAGTACCGCAAATTCCTCAAGGTCGGCTATTCGCTCGACCTGCCCGACAGCGCGGTGGACGAGTTCGTCACCCTGCGCGAGCGGCTGAGACTGTCCGGAGAATTTCCGCGCTGGGTCACCAATTTCATTTCTTCCTACCAGATGCTTCACGATCAGCCGGTGGTGCACGAATATCCGCTGGTGACGACGCCGACCCTGTTCATCATGGGCGTCAACGACCACAACGCCCCGGGCCGCCCCTACACCACGCCGGAACTGGGCAAGAAGATGGGCTTCAACACCGACAACGCCAAAGCCATCGCCAAGACCATGCCCCACGCCAAGGTCGTGGCCTATGACGGCGTCGGCCACATCCCGCACATGGAGCGGCCGCAGCAATTCATGAAGGATGTCGAGGCTTTCCTGGACGCCCCTTAAAACGGGCTCAGCGTCTTTTCCATCGCCATCAGCGTCATGCCCTCGCCATTCGGCAAGGGCGTGTCGAACAGGCGCACGTCGAGGAAACCATGCCGGCGGTAGAAGGCGATGCCGGTCAAGGTCGATGCCAGCGACAAGGATTTGAAGCCCTTGGCGATCGCCGCCGCTTCACAGGCGCCGAGGATGGCGCTGGCGATGCCGCTGCGGGCCCGATCGGGATCGATGAAGAAGGCGCGAATACGGGCCGCGTCGATTCCCGGCGTCAGCACCGAATCGTCGCGCACCAGCTTGTGCACCCCGAACAGGGTGGCGCGCCGGCTCCAGCCGCCGCAGCCGATAATTTTTCCCTCAGGGGTCACCACGACGTAATAGGTGCCGTCCTCGATCAGCGCCATGTCGACGCCATAGACGGTACCGAGCGCCGCCTCCAGCTGGCTGCGGCTGTAATCGCGGGCCTGCAGAGTCAGGACCGAGCGCTCGATAAGCGGCATCAGATGCGGCGCATCGTCGTGCGTGGCCTGGCGCAGGCTCCATTGCCGGTCGCTCATTCCGGTCGCCTCCCCTTCATGGTTTCACTATCTTAAGCGCCCGCCTTGACAAAGCCCACCCGGCATGTGCTTTTTGCGCGGTTTCAGACCATCTTATCCCGGACGTGATCATGCATCTTTATCGCACCCATACCTGCGGCCAACTTCGCAAATCGGACGCCGGCTCGACCGCCCGCCTGTCCGGCTGGGTGCACAGGAAGCGTGACCACGGCAATCTGGTGTTCGTCGATCTGCGCGACCATTACGGCATGACCCAGTGCGTCATCGATATCGCCAGCCCGGTCTTCAAGACCCTGGAAGGCGCGCGCTCGGAGAGCGTCATCACCGTCACCGGCAAGGTGGTCGAGCGCAGCGGCGATACCGTCAACACCAAGCTGCCGACCGGCGAGGTCGAGCTTCAGGTCGATGAAGTCTCGGTCCAGTCCGCCGCCGATACGCTGCCGATGATGGTGGCCGGCGAGCAGGAATTCCCCGAGGATATGCGCCTGCGCTACCGTTTCCTCGATCTGCGCCGCGAGAAGCTGCACGCCAACATGCTGCTGCGCTCGAACGTCATCGCCTCTCTGCGCCGCCGCATGATCGCGCAGAACTTCGTCGAATATCAGACCCCGATCCTGACCGCGTCGTCGCCTGAAGGTGCGCGCGATTATCTGGTGGTCTCGCGCGTCCATCCCGGCAAGTTCTACGCCCTGCCGCAGGCGCCGCAGCAGTTCAAGCAGCTGCTGATGGTGGCCGGCTTCGACCGCTACTTCCAGATCGCCCCCTGCTTCCGCGACGAAGACGGCCGCGCCGACCGCAGCCCTGGCGAGTTCTATCAGCTCGATTTCGAGATGAGCTTCGTCACCCAAGAAGACGTGTTCTCGGCCATCGAGCCGGTGCTGCACGGCGTGTTCGAGGAATTCGGCGGCGGCCGCAAGGTCACCCCGTACCCGTTCCCGCGCATCACCTATGACGATGCGATGCTGAAATACGGTTCGGACAAGCCGGACCTGCGCAATCCGCTGATCATCTCGGACGTCACCGAAGCCTTCGCCGGCTCGGGCTTCGGCATCTTCGCCAAGGCGATCGCCGAAAAGGGCGCCGTGGTTCGCGCCATCCCCGCGACGGGTGCCGCCGACAAGCCGCGCAGCTTCTTCGACAAGCTGAACGAATGGGCGCGCGAGAGCGGCGCCGGCGGCCTCGGCTACATCATTTTCGACGCGGACGGCGCCAAGGGCCCGATCGCCAAGAACCTCGACGCCGACCGCATCGAGAAGATCCGTCAGATCAGCGGCGCCAAGGTCGGCGACGCCGTGTTCTTCGCGTGCGACAAGGTTGGCGCCGCCGCCAAGTTCGCCGGCCTGGTCCGCACCCGTCTCTGCAACGAGCTGGACCTGCTGGAAAAGGACATCTTCAAATTCTGCTGGACCGTCGATTTCCCGATGTACGAGCTGAACGAAGACACCGGCAAGATCGAGTTCTCGCATAATCCGTTCTCGATGCCGCAGGGCGAGATGGACGCGCTGATGAACCAGGACCCGCTGACCATCAAGGCCTTCCAGTACGACATCGTCTGTAACGGCGTCGAGCTGTCCTCGGGCGCGATCCGCAACCATCGTCCCGACATCATGCTGAAGGCCTTCGAGATCGCCGGCTATCCGAACGAGGAAGTCGAAGCCCGCTTCGGCGGCATGCTGAACGCCTTCCGCTTCGGCGCCCCGCCGCATGGCGGCTCGGCCCCGGGTGTCGACCGCATCGTCATGCTGCTGGCCGACGAGCCGAACATCCGCGAAGTGATCCTGTTCCCGATGAACCAGCAGGCGCAGGACCTTTTGATGCAGGCCCCGGCCGAAACCACGCCGGAACGCCTCAAGGAACTGCACATCAAGCTCGATCTGCCGAAGCCGAAAAAAGAGATGCCTCAGCAGCCGTAACCACCCTCAGGGAGGATGAAGAAGTGAGTTTGCCGAAAGCCGCCAAGACCATCACCTTCATCCTCACCCGGGACCGCCCCAAGGCCATCCCGTTCTACCGCGACGTGCTCGGCTTCCCGCTGGTCAGCGAGGATATGTTCGCCGCGGTGTTCGACCTCAACGGCACCATGCTGCGCATCTCGACCGTCGAGACGCACCAGCCCGGCCCGTCCACCGTGCTGGGCTGGGAAGTGCCGGACATCGAGGCAGCGGTCCGCGCCTTGGCCGCCAAGGGAGTCCAGTTCAACATCTATGAAGGCTTCGGCCAGAGTGAGCTTGGCATCTGGACCTCGCCCGCCTCGGATGCCAAGGTCGCCTGGTTCAAGGACCTGGACGGGAACGTGCTGAGCCTGACCGAGTTCCGGGGTTAGTTGACCCCGCACCAGTCTATTCTCCGGGGCGACAGCTTTCTGGCCAGCAGACCGTCCTGTTCGGCCAGATTCCACAGATCGCGCTGTTCGTCGGTGTTCCAGGTCCAATAGGCCCAGCCGGCGAAACCGCGCAGGCAGGCCTGGCGGATCGTCTCGGACACCGCCTCGGCGGCCGCCTCCGGCGTCGGGAACTCCGCCTTGGACGCGCCGGTTTCGCCCAGCAACACCGGTTTGTGCCGGGACAGACTATCGAATTCCGCCGACTCCAGGCCCGGCTCGATCGAGACCGGCAGCGCATGCGGATAGGGATGCACCTGCAGCAGATCGACACTCGACCGCTCGATGGCGGTCAGGCGGAAGGGCTGGCGCGGATCGCTCCATTTGGCGTCGCGCAGCCTGACGCCGCCATAGCCGGCGCGGTCGACCTCGGCCGGGGTGAAGACGCTGGACGTGAACAAGGTCTTCGGCGCTACGAAACGGGCCTCGGCGATCACGCCGTCGACCCAGCGTCTCGCCGCCTCGTCGGCCAGCGCCTGGCGCGAGAAGCTATCGGCTAGGTCGTAGCTGACGCCCCATTCGGCGGTGAAGTGCCCGTCCTCTTGCGAAAACGGCAATTCGCCCGCATCGAAGGCCAGCTCGTTCCACAGATCGACGCAGAAGATCGCCGTCAGCAGGCCGTGCTCGCGCATCCCCTTGAGGAAATCGGCGATATAGCGGCCATAGGCCTGGGTCAGTTCGGAACTGAGCAGCATCTGATTGACGCCCGACGTGCCGGCCTTGTAGCCCTTGCTCGACACGCCCTGGTAATAGGCCGGCGGCAGCCATTGGCCGGTCGGTTCGGTATAGAGCCCCTGTTCCGCCGCATAGCCGACGAAATCGATCACATCGTCGAGATAGGCTTTGCTGTCGAACGTTTTCGCGTCGAGCCGGATGCGGACGAAATTGAAGCCGGCGGCGGCGATGCCGCGCAGGGTCTGGTGAATTTCTTCCCGGTGCGGTCCGTAATAGTCGGGGCTGAAGCTGATATTCTGCGAGGTGCGGATATCGCCCGGCGAGACGATCACCCAATTGACGCCCTGCGGCACGAACCTCTTGCCGTCGGCGGTCTCGAAATGCCCGGCGCTGACCCGGATGCGCGGCAGCGGCTCGGCCCGGACCGGCCAAGCCGCCAGAATCAGGAATGCGAGAAGAAATACCTTCACTTCAGCGTGGCGACGTAGGCGGCCACGTCTTCGGCGTCCTGCCCGTCGCGCAGGCCGTCGAACGGCATGCGGGTGCCTTTGACCACGCCTTGCGGATTCATCACGAAGCTTTTCAGGGTCGCTTCATCCCACACGATGGCGCTGCGCTTCATGGCCGGCGAATAGCGGAACTCCTCCAGGCTGCCCGCCTTGCGGCCGATAACGCCAATCAGCGAGGGGGCCGTTTCCCCGCCCTGGCCCTTATCGCCATGGCAGGCGGCGCATTGCTCGAACACCTGCTTGCCATGATCGACATCCGCGGCCGAAGCGGCGGAAACAAACAGAACGGCACAGAGAAGGAACCGGATCATCGGGGAAACCTCAGGCGGGAATCAAAGCGGAGGGGTTCTTGAGATATTTGCCGACGATCGCATCGGCGGCCCAATAGGCCAGCGCGCCGACGGCACCGGTCGGGTTATATCCTGCGTTCTGCGGAAACACCGACGAGCCCAGCACGAACAGATTATGGGCGTCCCAGCTCTGCAGATAGCGGTTCACCACGCTGGTATGCGGATCGCTGCCCATCGGGGTGCCGCCGGTATTGTGGCTGGTCTGATAGGGCACCACGTCGAAATCGCCGCTGCGCGCCCGCACGCCGACATGCTGGGCGCCCATCGCCTTGGCGATCTCGGCGGCCTTGCCGGTGACGAAGGCCGACATCTTGCGGTCATTGTCGGTGAAATTATAGGTCATGCGCAGCAAAGGCCGGCCCAGCGGATCGCGGTAGGTCGGGTCGAGATCGAGATGGTTGCCGCGGCTGGCATAGTTCGAGCCCTGCACCGAGATGGTCGCGCCATGGCGGTACCATTTCGCCGTCGCCGCCTTCCATTCCTTGCCCCAGGCCGGTGTGCCCGGCGGCACCGGACGGAACGAGATCGGCCGCGCCCCCAGCGTGTTCAGCGTGACATAGCCGCCCCCGAAGAAGCCGAGGCCGGAATGGTCGAAATTGTCGCCGTTGAAATCGTCGATCACCATGCCGAGCGCGCCGGTGCCCATGAAGGGATTCAGCTCCTCATTCTCGAGGAACAGCTGGGCGCCGGAATTGATCTGATAGCAGTAATTGCGCCCGACCGTGCCCTTACCGGTCTTGGCGTCATAGGCGGTGCCGATGCCGGAATGCAGCATCAGATGGGTATTGCCGAACACCCAGGCCGACAGGATCACCAGCCCGGCCGGCTGTTCCAGCTCTTCGCCCGTCCGCAGATCGACATAGGTGACCGAGGTGATCCGCTTGGCTTTGCGGTCATAATTGAGCTTGCTGACATAGGCCAGGTCGCGGATCTCGACGCGGGGGTCCTTGGCCAGCACCGGCAGCAGAGTGGTCTGCGGGCTGGCCTTGGCGTCGGCCTCGCAGCCGAAGCGCTCGCAATGTCCGCAATATTGGCAGCCGCCAAGTTTGACGCCTTCCGGATTGGTGTAGGGATTGCTGGCATTGGCGGCCGGCGACGGGAACGGGTGATAGCCGAGCGACTTGGCCGCCGCGGCGAACAGCACGCCGCCCTGCGAGCTTTTCAGCGGCTTGTTGGGATATTCGCCGCTGCGCCAGCCCTCGAACGGATTGCCGCCTTCCTGGATCTCGCCGCGGATATTGCCGGCCTTGCCGGAAATGCCACACAGCGCCTCGAAGCGGGCGTAATGGCCTTCCAGCTCGTCATAGCCGATCGGCCAGTCGGCGATCATCATGTCCTCGGGGATCGCCTTGGCGCCATAGCGCTGCGACAAATGCGAACGCAGCTTATGGTCCGAGGGCAGGAAGCGGTAGGTCTGGCCGTTCCAATGGGTGCCCATGCCGCCGACACCGTCGCCCGGCAGGAAGGAGCCGAAGCGCCGCACCGGCTGCGCGATCTGCGAATCGTCGTGGCGCAGGGTCACCGTCTGCACGGCGGGATCGAGCATCAATTCCTGGCGCAGCGCATAGCGCAGCTCGTCGCGGATGCCCGGCAGGGCGAAGGCGTCGGCGGGCTTGCGGTCCTGCCCGCGTTCGAGCCCGACCACGCTGAGACCGGCGCGGGAGAGCTCGCGCGCCATGATGCTGCCGGTCCAGCCCATGCCGACCAGGACGGCGTCGACTTCTTTCAATCTGCGGGTCATGGACGAGGCCTCACGAGAAATCGGCGATGGATTGCGGGTCCTGCTCGTAGCGCTTGCCGCGCCAGGCCTCGATCTTTTCCCGGTAGGTAGCCGGCAGGCCGGGATAGCCGACCATGCGCCACGACGCCTTGTCGCGGTTGCCGCCATAGATCGGATCGGAGAAGAAGCCCTCCATCACCAGCTGCAGCAGCTCGACGAAGAAGAGTTTCGAGGCGATGCCCTGGAACGATGCCTCGCCCTTCTCCATCGCCTTGAGGGCGACGATGCGGCCGGCTTCGTCGAGATGATCGAGGGAATGGCCGTACGTGGCGACACACCAATGGTCGGCCGCGGCGATACCGGCGCGGAAGAAACCGAGCGGCGGCAGGGGCGATTGCCAGCCGGTACCCCGCTGAGGCGGCTGGAAGGGACCGGCGGTGTAGATGCGCGACCCGGCGCCATAGGCACCGGCCAGCTGGCGGTCGATATAGACCACGACACCGCAATCGGAGCCCGAGGGCGACAGGCCATCGGCCGGGATCATGGTGTCGGCGACGGCGCCGAGAAACGCGGCTTCGGCGGCGGAGAGGATCTGGAAGGAATCGCCGGCCGCCTGTTGCGGGGCAGCCGGCTGAGACGGTGCGGATAGGAGCGGCGTCTCGGCGGCGGGCGCCGCGGGCGGAACCGCCGCCGCCAGAGTCGCGCCGCCGGCGCCAATCAGGAACTGCCGGCGTTGGATTGCGTCGCTCATCCCATCCCCCCTGTTCTTACCAGCAGGGAGTGTGAAGGGTCAGGCGTGCTGGCGCAACAGGCGCAGCAGCTTCTCGACGCGCTGAACGTCCGGCTCGTCGGCGTCGTAATAGCGCAGCATGAAGGACAGGCGTTCTTCCCAGACGCGGATCATGTTGCGCGGGGCGTCGGGCTGGGCCGGCTTACCGGTAAGGGCGCCGACGGTGCGGTTGTACTGGGGGTGCAATTCCGGCGGAAAGCCGGCCATGCAATATTCTTCCCAGGTCAGCATGCGGCACAGATACATCTCATGCGCCCAATCGGCCAGCTGGCGGGGCGACATGTTGCGCGGATCGATGCGGTAATTGCCGCGCGAGGCGCGCGCGGACGGCGACGGGAAGGGCGTCGAGAAAGGCTCGGCGGTCTCGTCGGCCAAAGCCGGCAGGCCGGCACGGAGAGCGGAAGCGGTGGCGCCGGGGCTGAAGCGGGGGTCCTGACGGCCGCGGCGGGAAGAAAATCCCTCGCGGTTGGAAAAAAGAAAATCGAGCTTCATGACGCACCTTTCGCGCAAGCAATCCGGTGCTATGTATAAGCAAGAGCCTTGCCAAGTTCCGGCCTAGCGTTTCCGCCATTCCGGTCGGGTGACCCGGCAATTTTTTCCTAGAGAACCCGGCAAATAGTCCCGACTATCGAAAATCCGCCAAGTTTGCGATAGTTCTAAGACAAAGCGCGTTTCCCACGGGTGGGGAAACAGGAGAAGGTACTAATGAAGATCAGGACCGCGGCGATCTCTTTCGCCGCCCTCGCGATGCTGAGCCAAGCCGCGCCCGCCGCCAATGCCGGGGCCGATCTGGTCGCGCATCGCGCCATCTACAAGATGAGCCTGGCCTCCTCCAAATCGGGCAGCGGCGTCACCGCCGCCTCCGGCGCCATGAGTTATAAATTCGGCGATTCCTGCGATGGCTGGATCGTCGAGAACAAGACCGCGCTGACCTTCGCCTATTCGGATGGCGCGCCGGTCTCGACCACCTGGGATTTCGTCACCTGGGAATCCAAGGACGGGCTGCATTACCGCTTCCGCGTGCGCAGCACCCGCGACGGCGCCGTAAATGAAGAGATCGACGGCACCGCCGACCTCGACGGCAAGGGCAAAGGCGGCATCGCCAAATTCACCCTGCCCGAGGCCAAGAGCCTGCCGCTGCCGCCCGGCACCCTGTTCCCGACCGAGCACACCCTGCGCATGATCGAGCTGGCCCAGCATGGCGAGCATCTGGCCGAGCGCACCCTGTTCGACGGCACCGGCACCGACCAGACCTTCGCCGTCTCGGCGATCATCGGCAAGGCCGCCCAGGGCGCCAAGCAGGGCGGCCCCGAGCTGCCGGGCATCAACAACCTGCTGCTGGCTTCGACCTCCTGGCCGATGCAGATGGCCTTCTTCCCCGATGGCAGCGACGATCCCGAGCCCGATTACGAAGTGGGTGTGCGCTATTACCAGAACGGCGTCGCCGACGACGTCCTGCAATCCTTCGGCACCTTCAGCCTGCGCGGCACGCTGGAACGGCTGGAAGCACTGCCCAAGCCGGACTGCTGAGTGGTCTCTGCTTAGCCAAAGTGCCTGGCCATTCCGGCTTTGGGCAACACGGACGGACACGGACAGCCACGGACCGCGCAGACCTCAGATCACTTCCCCGGCGCCCTCGCCAACATCCGATCCGTCCAGGACGGCGGCAGCGCCGCCAGCAGCCACGTCAGCGTGAAGGTCTGCCAGGGATAGGCGACCCGCGCCTTATTGGCATCGATGCCCTTTTTCATGATCGCCGCCGCCTGCGCCGCGCCCATCAGGAAGGGCATCGGGAAGCGGTTCTTGGCGGTCATGGCGGTTTCGACGAAGCCCGGGCAAATCACCGTCACGCCGACATTGTCGCGCGCCAGGAAGCCGCGCATTCCCTCGCCCCACACCCGCACCGCCGCCTTGCTGGCGCAATAGGCCGGCGCGCCCGGCATGCC
>JAJPHO010000130.1 GCA_021325215.1 Alphaproteobacteria bacterium | reverse complement strand
GAAACTCTGTGTTATGCTTGCCGTCTTTCCTTGAACGGCATAGAGATCGACCGGGCGCTACCGCTCGAATTGGGAAACTGAGTATGGAACGAGAAGAATCCCGCCATATCGCGTCGCGGGTGACCATTCATGGGCCGGAAGGCTTCGAGGCGATGCGCCGCGCCGGACGGCTGGCGGCGGAGACGCTGGATTACATCACCGACTTCGTAAAGCCGGGTGTCACCACCAACCAGCTCGACGAATTGTGCGCCGAATTCGCCGCCCAGCATGGCGCGATCTCCGCGCCGCTGAATTATCGCGGTTTCCCGAAATCGATCTGCACCTCGATCAACCATGTCGTCTGCCATGGCATCCCGTCCGACCGCGTGCTGGAAGACGGCGACGTGATCAATATCGACGTCACGCCGATCCTCGACGGATGGTATGGCGACGCCAGCCGCATGTATTTCGTCGGCAAGGTCGGGGTGAAGGCGCGCAGGCTGTGCGACGTCACCTATGAATCGATGATGCGCGGCATCCAGGTGGTCAAGCCCGGCGCCACTTTGGGCGACGTCGGCCATGCCATTCAGTCCTATGTCGAGAGCAACCGCTATTCGGTGGTGCGCGATTTCTGCGGCCATGGCGTCGGCCAGGTGTTCCATTCCCCGCCGAACGTCATGCATTACGGCCGCCCCGGCGAAGGGCTGGTGCTGCAGGAAGGCATGATCTTCACCATCGAGCCGATGGTGAATGCCGGCCGCCACGAAACCAAAATCCTGGCCGACGGCTGGACCGCGGTGACCAAGGATAAGAGCCTGTCGGCTCAGTTCGAGCACACGATCGGCGTTACGGCGACCGGGGTCGAGATCTTCACGACCTCGCCCCGCGGCCTGCACTTCCCGCCTTACGCGGCGTAATCAGACCTTATCGACGTCCAAGATCGCCTTCGCGAAAGCGGCAGGCGCTTCCTGGGGCAGGTTGTGGCCGATGCCACCTTCGATCAGGCGGTGTTCGTAGCGTCCCGAGAACTTGCCCTTATAGGCAGCCGGCTCGGGATGCGGCGCACCATTGGCGTCGCCTTCCAGGGTGATGGTCGGCACCGCGATCAGCGGCAAGGCCTCGATCTTCTCCTCCAGCGCGGCGAAGCGCGGATCGCCCTCGGCCAGGCCCAGGCGCCAGCGGTAATTATGGATGACGATCGCGACATGGTCGGGATTGTCGAAGGACTGAGCCGTGCGGTCATAGGTGGCGTCGTCGAAATTCCACTTCGGCGAGGCCAGTTTCCAGATCAGCTTATTGAAGTCCTTGCGGTTGGCCTCATAGCCCGCGCGGCCGCGTTCGGTCGCGAAATAGAACTGGTACCACCACTGCAGTTCGGCGGCGGGCGGCAGCGGCTTGGCGCCGGCGGCGCGGTTGCCGATCAGATAGCCGCTGACCGAGACCAGCGCCTTGACCCGCTCGGGCCACAAGGCGGCGACGATGCCGGCAGTGCGGGCACCCCAGTCGAAGCCGCCGAACACGGCCTTCTGAATCTTCAGCGCATCCATCAGGGCGATCATGTCGCTGCCCAGCGCAGCCGGCTGGCCGGTGCGGATCGTCTCGGCCGAGAGGAAGCGCGTCGTGCCCGAGCCGCGCAGATAAGGAACGATCACCCGGTAACCGGCGCCGGCCAGCTGCGGCGCCACCTCGGCGAAGGCGTGGATGTCATAGGGCCAGCCATGCAGCAGGATGACGGCGGGGCCATTGGCGGGACCGGCCTCGGCATAGCCGACGGACAGGTCGCCGGCGGTCACCTGCTTCAGCGGGCCGAAGGACGGGACCGTGGCGGCCGCGGCGACCTTGACGGTCGAGGCGGCGGTCAGGGCGGCGACGCCGGCCATGAAATGACGGCGGGACAGATCGATCATTTGGAATTTTCCTTACTTGCGGATAGCGGGAGCGTTCTGGGAGAAGGCGGGAATGGCGCTGAGCCTGTCGACGATCGCCGCGATGCGCGGCCAGCGGTCGGCGAGCGGCAGGCCGGCGCGCTCGACATTGACCGCCTGCGGAAAGAGGACGATATCGGCCAGCGAGGGCGTGTCGCCGGCGGCGTAAAGCGTCTTCGGGCGCGAAGCCAGGCGGGCTTCGATGGCGTCGAAGCCCTCGGTCATCCAGTGGCGGTTCCAGGCGCCGATATCGTCGGCCGAGAAACCGCTGGCGCGCAGCCGGTTGGCGACGCGGACCGGCATCAGCGCATGGATTTCCGAAGCAACCGACAGCGCCAGGGCGCGGGCCCAGGCGCGGTCCACCGGGTTGGACGGCAGCAGCGGATGGTCGGGGAAGAGTTCTTCCAGATATTCGATGATGGCCAGCGACTGGGTGACCAGATCGCCCTCGTCGGTAACCAGCGCGGGAACCAGACCCTGCGGATTGACCGCGAGGTAGCCGGGCTGACGGTTCTCGGCGCCCTCGCCGAGAAAGCCGATCGACTGGCTCTCCACATCCAGGCCCTTCAAGGCCAGGGCGATGCGGACCCGCGAGACCGCGGAAGAAATCTCATTCCCGTAAAGCTTCACCTTGCCCTCCTTATTATCACAATAATCATTATTGAGATAATTAACTTGAGGGACTTGTATCAGACCCGCGCCAGGCTTACAAGTATGATAATCGTTATCATGATAAGTTTTTCGGCATGAGCAAAACACCCCCTAAAGCGCCATCCCTGGCGGACTTCATGTGCTTCGCTATCTACTCGACCAACCTGGCCTATTCGCGGGTCTATAAGCCGGTGCTGGAGCAGCTCGGCCTGACCTATCCGCAATATATCAGCATCATCGCGCTGTGGGAGCAGGACGGGCAGACGGTCAAGGGCCTGGGCGAGAAGCTGTTCCTGGAACCCAGCACCATGACCCCGATGCTGAAGCGGCTGGAGGGGATGGGCTATGTGCGGCGCGAGCGCGACAGCGTCGATGAGCGCAATGTCCACATCTTCCTGACCGACGCGGGACGCGCCCTGCGCGAGAAAGGCCTGGGCCTCAGCCACATCACGCTGAAAGCGTCCGGCCTGCCGCCCGAAGAATTCGCCGCTTTGCAGAAGGCGGTGGTGCGCTTGCGCGACAATCTGGCCGAGGCCGCCAAGGAATGATCAATACCCGGTGATCAATGCGACGCCGGCGCGCCCGGCTGGCGGAGGGGAACGGCCGAAGCGACCGCGTCGAGTTCGAGAATGGCCCTGGCGATGCGATCGATTGTCGGCCATTCCTCGATCTTCACCTGAAAGCCTTTGGCGCCCATGACCTGGCTGATCAGGCACAGATCGGCGATGGTCGGCCTGTCGCCGTGACAGAAGCGCCCCGTGGCGGGATCGTCCTTCAGACGCGCCTCCGCCTGGACCAGTCCTTCGCGGAACCAATGGACGATCCAGTCGGTGCGGCGCTCGGTGTCGACGCCCAATTTCTCGGTCAGGTAGCGGCGAATGCGCGGAACGATCAAAGGATGATGATCGGCGGCGAACAGCAGCGCGATCGCGCGAACCCGGGCACGCTCGCGAGGGTCTTCGGGCAGGAGCGCCGGCGTGGGGTGCCGTTCTTCCAGATATTCCAGGATAGCGATCGATTGCGTCAGGGGCGCGCCATCGTCGACGAACAAGGCGGGCACCGACATGCTGGGATTGATCGCCTGGTAAGCCGGGGCATTCTGCTCGCCCGCATCCAGGTCGATCATGATCTCCTCATAGGCCAGGCTCTTCAAATTCAGGGCGCAGCGGACCCGGAACGCGGCGGCCGACCGCCAGAATCCATACATCTTGAACATGCCGGTTTTTACCTCCCTCGGTTGCCGAAACCATATGGCTACGCGCCGGAGCATATTCCAGCTACCCTGCGGATGAGAAAGATGAGGGTGACGGTGAACGAAGAGACGCCGCATTATCACGGCCACCGGGAAAGGCTGCGCCAGCGTTTCCTGGAAGGCGGTGCGGAAGCGCTGCCCGATTATGAACTGCTCGAACTGATTCTGTTCCTGGCCATTCCCAGGATAGACACCAAGCCGCTGGCCAAGCGCCTGCTGGCCCGCTTCGGCGGATTCGCGGCGGTGCTGAATGCCGATATCTCCGCCTTGACCGACGTAGAGGGGCTGAAGGAAAACGCCGCCGCCACCCTGAAACTGATCGAAGCCGCCGGCAGGCGGCTGGCCAAGACCGAGATCTTCGACCGCCCGGTGATCAATAGCTGGGAGCGGCTGGTCGATTATTGTCGCGTCAATCTGGCCCATCTGCCGCGCGAGCGACTGCATGTCCTATTCCTGGACCGCAAGAACGCGGTCATCGCCGGCGAAACGCAGGGCGAAGGCACCGTCGACCACGCGCCGATCTATCCGCGCGAAGTGGCCCGCCGCGCCCTGGAACTGAACGCGACGGCGGTGATCATGGTGCATAATCACCCGTCAGGCGATCCAGCCCCCTCCGCCGCCGACATCGAGGCAACCCGCAAGGTGGCCGAGGCGTTGAAAGCCATCGGCGTCACGCTGCACGACCATCTGATCGTCGGGCGAACCGGCCATGCCAGCCTGCGGAGCGCCGGATTGATGGGTTGAGAGGAGCCTCCATGTCGGACTACATCCTGTGCTATTGGCCGGTGCCGTTCCGCGGCCAGTTCATTCGCGCCATCCTGGCTCATGCCGGCAAGGGCTGGAAAGAAACCGACAATGTCTCCGACCTGACCTGCTCCCCGCCCGATCAACAGCCGGTTCCGTTCATGGGACCGCCGATGCTGATCGTCGAGGAGACCGGCTTCGCCATCGCGCAGATGCCGGCCATCGCCTTCTATCTCGGCGAAACCCTCGGCCTGCTGCCCGGCTCGCCCGAGGGAAGGGCGCTGACGCTGAAGACCGTCAATGACGCCAACGACCTGATCGACGAAATCACCCTGGAGGGCGGCCGCGAGATGTGGACGCCGAAAAAGTGGCAGGATTTCGAGCCCCGCCTCAAGCGCTGGATGGCGATCTTCGAAAGTCTCGCGCCGAAACAGGACGAATATCGGTTCGGCCGCCAGGAAGCGGGCATCGCCGACATCGTCGCCGCAACCCTGTGGTCGACGCTGCGCGATAAATTCCCGGCCATCGGGAAAATGCTCGACGCCGAAGCGCCGCGTACCGCCGAACTGGCCCGCCGCCTGTGGGAGACTCCGGCCTTGTCGAAGCTGGCCGAAGCCTCCGATACCCGATATGGCAAGGACGCTTATTGCGGCGGCCAGATCGGCGCGTCGCTGGACCAGGTCGTCAACGACTAAGGCCGGATCACGGCCTTGGGCTCCAAGTGAGCCATCAGCCCGTAATGGCCGAATTCGCGGCCGATGCCGGACTGCTTGAACCCGCCGAACGGCGCCATCGGCTCATGCCCGGCGCCGTTGATCACCACCCGCCCGCTATCCAGCCGGGCGGCGACGGCGCGGGCGTGATCGGCATTGCCGCTCATCACATAAGCCTGCAATCCATAGGCGGTGTCGTTGGCGATGGCGATCGCTTCCTCTTCGTCGTCATAGACGATCACCGACAGCACCGGACCGAAGATCTCCTCGCGGGCGATACGCATGTCGTTGCGCACGCCGGTGAAGACGGTCGGGCGGACGAACCAGCCATGCGCCCTCCCCTCCGGGCGGCCTTCGCCGCCGGTCAGGATCTCGGCGCCCTCTTCCCGGCCGAGGCGGATATAGCCCTGCACGCGGTCCCACTGCTTGCGGCTGACCATCGGCCCGACATCGACGGCCGCCACCGCCGCCGTCAGCAACGGCAGGAATTCGTCCAGTTTGGCGCGCGGCACGAGGATGCGGGTGCCGGCGACGCAGGCCTGGCCGCTATTCATCAGGCCGGCTCCGGCGGCGATTTTAGCCGCCTGGCCGAGATCGGCGTCGGCCAGGATCAGCGACGGACCCTTGCCGCCCAGTTCCAGCGTGACGCGCTTGAAGCTCTCGGAAGCCGCCCGCAGGATCGCCCGCCCGGTCGCGGTCGAGCCGGTGAAGCTGACCTTGGCGACGTCCGGATGGGCACTGAGCTCCGCCCCGACCACCGGACCGGTGCCGGTGACGATGTTGAAGAAGCCCGGCGGCAGGCCGGCTTCATGCAGCGCTTCAGTGACCGCGTCGGTCTGCAGGGCGCTCATCTCGCTCGGCTTGATGACGATCGGACAGCCGGCCGCCAGAGCCGCCGCCAGCTTGCCGCAGATGAAGCCGCAATTGCTGTTCCACGGCGTGATCGCCGCCACCACGCCGAGCGGCATCAATGTCACCTGGGCGCGGCCGATGGTCTGCTCGAACGAAAAGGCCTTGAGGGTTTCGGCGGCGTCGAGAAACACGGTGGCGGCCCGCTGGACCGAAGCCGCGACGAAATAAGCCGGCGCGCCATATTCCTCGGCCATCGTCGCCGCCAAGGAGTCCGAGCGCGCCGCCACGGCATCGTGCAGGCGCCGCAGCATCGCGATACGTTCTTCCTTGCTGGTGCTCGCCAGGATGGGAAGCGCGCGCCTGGCCGCGGCGACCGCGGCACGAGCATCTTCGGCATCGGCCAGCCGCACGCGGGCGATGCGCTGCTCGGTGGTGGGGTTGAACAGATCGCCGAGCTCGCTGCCGTGTGGCGTGACGAACTGACCGTCGATATAGATCCGGTCGATGATACGCATGGGAGAGACTCCTGTCTGGGAGCCCTGGATATAAACTCGCCACATCGCGCGAATAAGCGTATCAATTGTGCACAGCTTGATGCAGGAAATCGCGCAATGATGCCCAGCCAGGTCGAACTCGAAGCCGTGGTGGGGGTGGCCCGCCTCGGCGGCTTCCGGGCTGCCGCACGGGAACTCGGCATGTCGTCCTCGGCGCTGAGCCATGCGGTATCGGCGCTGGAAGCCCGGCTCGGCGTGCGGCTGTTCAACCGCACCACCCGCAGCGTCGCTTTATCCCAGGCGGGCGAGCAATTCGTCGCCGAGATCGCCCCGGCCCTGGCGGCGATCCGCGCGGCGGTGGAACAGATCGACGAACACCGCACCGAACCTTCCGGCGTTCTGCGCCTGAACATGGCGCCCGGCGCCGCCCGCATGATCCTCGAACCGCTGGTGCTGGACTATCTGCGGCGCTATCCCAAGGCCGGGATCGAGATCGCCGGCGACAATGCCCTGATCGACGTGATCGGCCGCGGCTTCGATGCCGGCATCCGCCCGACCGATCTGGTGCCGCCCGACATGATCGCCGTGCCGGTCACGCGGCGCACGCGCTTCGTGGTGGTCGGGTCACCCGGCTATTTCGCGCAGCATGGAAAGCCGGACTCGCCGGCCGAGCTGGCCAGCCATCAATGCATCCGCGCCCGCCTGGGCAGCGGCAAGATCTATCGCTGGGAATTCGAACGGCATGGCGAAACGATCGAGATCGACGCGCACGGCACGCTGACCCTCGACGAAGGCAGCCTGATGATCCAGGCGGCGATCGCGGGGTGGGGTCTGACCTATATGTCCGAACATAACGCCCGGCCTTATATCGAGGCCGGGAAACTGGCAGCCGTGCTGGAGGATTGGACCCCGACGGAAAACGGCATCTCGCTCTATTACCCCAGCCGGCGCCACGTGCCGGCCAAGCTGCGCGCCTTCATCGCGCTGGTCCGCGAGAAGATCGCGCCCGGGGATTAGCCCCCGGGCGCGGCATTGCTCACTTCTTCTTGGCGGCGCCCTTGGCGTCCTTGGGACGCACGGCGGTGACCATGATCTCGATCATGGCGCCGGGTGCCGCCAGCTTGGCGACCTGCACGGTGGCGCGCACCGGCTTGTTGGGCTGGTCCGCGCTGCCGAAGAACTGCTTATAGGCGACGTTCCAGCCGGCGAAATCCATGGCGTCGCCCTTGGCCGGATCGCCGGCCAGGAAGGCTTCGAGCTGCACCACGTCGCCGAGACCGCTCAGCCCCTGCTCCTTCAGGGTCTTGTCGATCTTCTGCAGGATGTTGACGGCTTGGGTCTTGGTGTCGCTGGTCCAGGCCGGCGGCGTACCCTTTTCCTTGTCGGCGGGGACATCGGGATCGGACAGGAAGCCCGACACATACAGCGTGTCGCCGGCCCAGATCGATTCGGCGAACATCGCCTCCGGCGGGCCATTGCGCTTGACCTCGACGCCGGCCGCCATGGCCGATCCGGCCATCAGGCCGGCAACAGCAACCCCCAGCAACGCCTTGTACATGTCGTGCTCCTCGCTGAATTTGGAATGACTAAGTCTAACCCGGATTTTAGCCTCGGACACCAACGACTTGGCTATTGCCTATCCTTCGTCCCGCTCTTATCATCTGCGCCGTGAGCGACCCGTATTACAATATTGTCAAGCTGATCGAACGTCTGCACCGGCACTTCCTGGATGTGCTGCGCGCGGAACTTCATCGACTCGAAGTTGATGACATCAATGCCGTCCAGGCGTTGCTGCTTTACAATATTGGTGAAGACGAGGTCGTTATTCGAGACCTCAAGGATCGTGGCTATTACCACGGCTCGAACGTCTCCTATAACATCAAGAAACTCACCGAATTCAATTATCTGCAGCAGGAACGCAGCACGCACGACCGCCGTTCGATCCGCCTCAAGCTGACCGACAAGGGCCTGCGCCTGCGTGACGCCGTACGTGAATTGCAGACGCATCTGGCGTCGCAGATCACCGGATCGCAGGATCTGCAAAAGGAACTCGACGGTGCCGCCACGGCGATGCTGCGGGTCGAGCGGATCTGGACCGATTTCATCCGCTACGGGCGGAACTAAGTCAAAGGACCTCTAAATGATTCAGCGTTATAGCCGTCCCGCCATGGTGGCGATCTGGGCGCCGGAGAACCGTTTCCGCATCTGGTTCGAGATCGAAGCCCATGCCTGCGACGCCCAGGCCAAGCTGGGCGTCATCCCCGCAAGCGCCGCCAAGACCATCTGGGAAAAGGGCGACAAGCCCTACACCGCCGAGCGCGTCGCCCGCATCGACGAGATCGAGGCCGTCACCAAGCATGACGTGATCGCCTTCACCACCGAACTGGCCGAACATGTCGGCCCGGATTCGCGCTTCGTGCATCAGGGCATGACCTCCTCGGACGTGCTCGACACCTGCCTCGCCGTCCAGCTCAAGCAGGCCGCCGATCTGCTGCTGGCCGACATCGACAATCTGCTGCACGCCTTCAAGGGCCGCGCCTATGAGACCAAGGACCTCGCCTGCATGGGCCGCAGCCACGGCATCCATGCCGAGCCGGTCACCATCGGCCTGAAGTTCGCCGGTTTCTATGCCGAATTCCTGCGCAACAAGCATCGCCTGGAAGCGGCCCGCGCCGACATCGCCACCTGCGCCATTTCCGGCGCGGTCGGCACCTTCGCCAATATCGACCCGTCGGTCGAAGCCCATGTCGCCGAAAAACTGGGCCTGGCCGTCGAGCCGCTGTCGACCCAGGTCATCCCGCGCGACCGTCATGCGCAGTTCTTCGCGACGCTCGGCGTCATCGCCAGCTCGATCGAGCGCGTCGCCACCGAGATCCGCCATCTGCAGCGCACGGAAGTGCGCGAGGCCGAGGAATATTTCTCGCCCGGCCAGAAGGGCAGCTCGGCCATGCCGCACAAGCGCAACCCGGTGCTGACCGAGAACCTGACCGGCCTGGCCCGCATGGTGCGCAGCGCCGTGGTGCCGGCGATGGAGAATGTGGCGCTCTGGCACGAGCGCGACATCAGCCATTCCTCGGTCGAGCGCATGATCGGCCCCGACGCCACCATCACGCTGGACTTCGCCCTGGCCCGCTTGACCAACGTCGTCGCCAATCTGGTGATCTATCCCGACGCGGTCGAGCGCAACCTCAACCAGCTGGGCGGCCTGATCTTCTCGCAGCGCGTCCTGTTGACCCTGACCCAGGCCGGCGTCTCCCGCGAAGACGCCTATCGCCTGGTCCAGCGCAACGCGATGGAGGTGTGGAACGGCAACGGCCAGTTCCTCGACCTGCTGCAGAACGACAAGGAAGTCGTCGGCCATCTCGGCCGCGAGAAGATCGCCGAACTGTTCGACCTGGGCTACCACACCAAACACGTCGACACTATTTTCAAGCGCGTTTTCGAGGCTTAAGCCCACCGCGAGACCCTGATCAGGGCGGCGCCGGGGAACCGGCGCCGCCTTTTTCATTCGATAGAGAAAATTTAACCCTATCTTGCGGCCTCAAGATTTACTTGAACGTCCGAACTTACATTAGAAAAGCTTTTAGCAATTTTCTTAAAATAGTAAGATTCTGCTTAACAGTATCTCCTCGGGGATCAGGCACGACGAGGAGAGATTGATGACTATTTCTTACCAATCCGCAACTTCAACTGAAAGTTTCATTAATTCAATCGGAGTGAATACACACACCGATTACTTGAATTCGCCTTATTCGAATATCGCAATCGTCGAACATTCGATCGATTATCTGGGCATCAGGAATTTGCGGGACTCGCCCAATGCTCCCGGCGACATCGGCGCTGCCGGCCTGTGGCAGCAGATCGCCAATGCCACCGGCGCCAAGTTCGACGCCTTCCTGCGGGAGGGATCTGTCGCCAACATGCAGACCGATCTCGGCAACATCGCCGCGCTGGCCCCGCAGGGCATCCTCAATTCCATCGAAGGCGCCGACGAGGAGGACGACCAGGCCGCCCTGCTGGCCGGCAACAGCCTGGCCAGCGCCGCCTCCTACCAGCAGCAGGTCTATGCCACCGGCCATAAATTCGGATTGCCGGTGATCAATATGAGCTTCGGCCAAGGCTGGAGCACCTCCTCGACCGGCGATTACGGCACGGTGGGTAATCTCGCCGCCTATGCCGACTATGCCAACGCCCACACCTATCCGGGCACCGGCAACCCGCCCGGCTCGACGATCGCCGCACTCGATGCCGACGCCCGGCTCGCAGCCGTGGGCAGGCCGGTCATCACCACCGAGTTCGGCTATTACACGTCGGGCAGCACCACCGACGTCAACTCGGTCTCGCAGACGGTCCAGGCGAAATACATCCTGGATGGCCTGATGGACGCCTATGCCCAGGGTACCGCGAAAACCTATCTCTACGAACTGCTCGACGAGCAGACCGGCAACGGCCAGGCCTGGGGGAATTTCGGCCTGTTCACCTCCTCCGGCACCGCCAAGCCGGCGGCGGTGGCGCTCCACGACCTCACCACCCTGCTGGCCGACAATGGTCCGGCCTTCACGCCGGGGGAACTCGGCTATTCCCTGTCCGGCACGCTGAGCAGCGACCATTCCCTGCTGCTGGAAAAATCGGACGGCACCTTCTGGCTGGCGCTATGGAACGAAGCCCGCCTGTCCGGTCCGACATCGCCGGCCACGATCGCCGTTCCCAACCATACCGTAACCATCAACCTGGCCGCCGCCGCGGGCGAGGTACGGATCTTCGACCCTTTGACCGGCACCGCCCCGCTGCAGACCCTCGCCAATACCGGCACGGTGGCGGTTTCCGTCCCCGACCATCCGGTGCTGATCGAAATAAGCCCCGCGGCTCCCACGCCGCAAGATTTGTCGGTGATCCTGCCGTCATCCCTGTCGCTGTCCCATGGATCGCTCACGGCACTGACCGGGATCAGTATCGACGACGCCTGGGCCCAGTCGCGGACGGGCAGCATGGCGCTCAATCTCAGTGCCGTCAGCGGCACGCTGGAGATCAGCGACGGCACCTCGACCCTGACCGGCCATTCGCTGCACCTGTCGGGTTCGCTCAGCCAGCTCAACGCCGATCTCGCCACCCTGCACTATCAGGCGCCCGCCCTGGTCGGGGTGGACGCGGTCACCATCAATGCCTGGAACCAGGCCGGCGTCAGCAGCACCCACAGCCTGACCGTGACCGTCACCTGAACGGTCACGGCTCCAGGTAAAGCGGGTTGGACAGCAGGACGGCTTGCCCGTCCCTGTCCTTCACCAGCACGGCGAGCCAATGGCGCTTGCCATCGCTTTTCCACATCAGACCGCGCCGGTCGTCGGCGGACAAAGGCCGGGCCTCCGCCGGCGGGGGCGCGTCGGACAGCACTTCCAGGCTGCCGCCCTCGACCCCGGACACATGGATCGCCACCGGCACCTCGCCGGCCTGCGCCCTGATATGGTCGCCCATCATCGCCTCGCCGGAGGTCAGCTCGACCCTCCGGGCCGGATCGCCGCCGCGGATCTGGATGAAGACATGGCCGGCCTTGATGCCGTCGAGGATGGCCCGCTGCGACAGATTGGCCGCATAGACCACTGTCGCCGGCGCCCCGACCGAGCCGGGTGTCGTGGTCGGCAGATCGGCGTCGTGATTGTCGCTGCCCCCCACCGCCGTCGGGCTGAGGCCCTTATCCAGCAGCGACCGCCAGAAGGACAAAGCCAGCGCCTTGTCACCGGCGCCGCGAACCCCGCCGCCATTGACCACCTCGACCGAATCCGCCTTGGCAGGGTCGAAGCCGGGCGCGTCCCAGCCGCAGCCCATGCAGGCTTCGCCGGTCGGGGCGTTGGGATGATTGAGCGAGAACAACCCGCCCAATTTATGCACTTGATCCGCCATGCCGTTGGCGCCGTGGCGGAAATCGATGTCGGCGGCGACGCCCCATTCATTGGCGTGGCCATGGAAGGTGGTCAGCTCGCGGCCCGGCAGCAGCAGAGTCTTGTCGAAGAAGGGCTGCAGCTCACGCAGATCCTGATTCTGCGTCGTCGCGTTATGGTCCGAGATGGCGATGAAATCGAGCCCGGCCGCTTCGGCTGCCTCGATGGTCCGGAACACCGGGCAATTGACCTTCTTACCCGACCGGCTGAGGCAGAAACCGTCGCTGTGCGCCGTATGCATGTGCAGATCGCCGCGATACCAGGCATAGCCCTCTTTGAGCGTGGTTTCCTCGGCACGGTTGAAGCTGATCTCGGCGCGGTAATGGCTGGTCACGCCACTGCGGATATTGGGCACGCCGAGGATAAGCCGCCACTCGCCGGCATCGATGCGCCCGGGCTCGTAGGACGGGGTCGCATCGGTTTCGGCGAGGGTGAAGCTCTTCTTGTTGCCGCCGCTCCAGCCGCGCATGCCGTGCGGATCGGCGAGGCCGAGATCGATGGTGGTGCGCTGCTCGGCACCGTCATAGTCGAATTTGACGCTCAGCCGGGAAACGCCCGGGGGCACGGCGAAGGGCAGTTCGACATAGGTGTTGTACTGGGCATAGGAGATCTCGCCGCTCAGCACCAGGTCCGGATCGGCGGCCTGAACCGCCGATCCCGCCAGCAGGGAGAGGAGAGCTCCCGCATAGATGGATTTCATCATCAGAACTTGTACAGCAGCGAGGCCTTCACCGTCCGGCCGATGATCGGACGGGCGACGAAATCGGTGCCGGACCCCTGCGACGAAACCACTTCGCCGGCGCGGGAATTGCCTTCGGTCAGACCAATGGAGTTGGTCAGGTTGTAGGCGTTGGCCATTACCGACAGGTCCTGCGTCACATCATAGCGGGCATCGGCGCTGACCACGGTGTAGGACGGCAGATACTGGGTGTTGGCCAGATCGCCATAACGGCTGCCGTAATATTCGAGGGTCATGCCGACCCTCAGCTTGTCTTCCAGCAGATGCACCGAGGGGCTGACCGAGGCGCTGACATGGGGAATGCGCAGCAGCTGGTCGCCGGCATAGCTGGTCGGCGCGGCGCCGGTGGTCAGGGCGTAGCTGGCCTGGGTGAAATTGGGGTTCTGGATGGTGCCGGTGAAGGCCAGATCGAACCATTCGAACGGACGGATGTCGCCGTCCAGTTCGAGGCCGTAATCGCGAGTGTTGCCGTTCACTTCCTGGCCGATATAGCTGTTCACGGCGGCGTTATAGACCTGCTGCGAGGCGATGCCGTAATCGCGGGTCTCGGTGTCGAACACGGTCGCGTAGATGTCGAGCCAGGGCCGCGAGAACTTATAGCCCAGTTCGTACATGTCGGAATGGGCGGTCTCGACCGAACCGGGGGTCGGCGGGCTGGTATTGCCGATATAGGAACCGATGCTGGGCAGGCGCGCGGCGCCCGTGGCGCGGGCGAAGATGCCCTGGGTATCATCGAGCTGGTAATTGACGCCGATCGTCCAGGTGGCGGCCGAGAAGGTCATGCTGTAGGGCGTGAACACGCCGGTGCCGGCGACGATGTCCGAGGTGGCCAGCGTATTGGTCAGCGCGGTGCGGTTCAGCGTGGTGCCGGTCTCGTAATGGCCGCTGCCATTCATGATTTCCCAGCGGGCGCCGGCATCGACGCGCAGCTTGTCGGTGACGTTCCATTCGTCGGCGGCGTAGAGCGCCTCGGTCTGCTGCAGGCCTTTGCCGTCGCCGAACGCGGCGCCGTCGCGGATCACGCCGCTATCGGTCAGATAGCCGAGCACCTGGCCGGCATTGTTCAGAGCGGCGACATTGACCAGGCGGGCATGGTTCTGCACGTCGGTCAGCACGATGGCGGTGAATTTGTTGAAGGTCTCGGACGCCAGGGCGACATAGGCGCCGAACGAGACGTCATGCTTCTGGCCGAACAGGTCGAAATCGCGCGAGACGCGCAGATCGTCGATCAGCTCGCGCTCGGTGATGGCTTCGTAATTGGCGGTGTTCGGCATCACCAGGCCGTTGCCGTTCTGGTTGGGCGTCAGCACCTGGCCGTTATCGGCATAGCGCAGCTGCAACGAGGCGAGGCCGGGGAACAGGGTCTTGGCGCTGGCCAGGGCGTTGGGCTGGCTGTTCAGGCAGTTGCCGATCTGGCTGCCCAGACAGTCGGCCTCGGTATAGACCTCGGAGGACGGGCTCAGATAATCGCGGACCTGGTCGGTATTGCGCACCCGGAAATGATTGTCGAAATTCCAGCCGCCGAATTCCTGCGTCGCGTGCAGGCTGATCTGGTCGAGATGCACATTGGTGCCGTCGGACAGATTGTACTGGTTGACGCCGTTCGGGGTGAAAATGCGGAAGCTGGCATTCTCGCCGCCGATGATCGAACCGTTATTGGCATTGAAGCCGGGAATGCTGGAAACGGTGTTGCCATTGATGCTGACCGGCACGCCGACATAGAAGCCGGTCTTGTCGTCGAGATGCTTGTAGTCGAAATCGAAGGTGCCGTTGCCGAGATCGTGGCTGGCGTCGAAGCGGACCTGGCCGCCATTGTTCAGGGCGAAGCCGGGATCGCGGGTGCCGTTCTCATAGCGGTAGAAACCGCCCAAGCTGAGCTTCCAGCCCTCGACCGGCGCGCCGGCCCAGAAATCGGCGCGGTAGAGGCCGTCATCGCCGAAGGTGGTCTTGATCAGGCCTTCGGGATGATCGCCGACCTGGCGGGTGATGTAATTGATGACGCCGCCCGGCGCGTTGGAATTGAAGATCGAGGCCGGGCCGCCGCGCACGATCTGCACCTGGTCGATGGTCTCGTCGAAGCGGAAGGACTGGTCGGCATTCAGATAGCCCAGCGCCGGATCGTGCTGGACCGGCAGGCCGTCCTCTTCCAGCTGGACCGAGCCGAAGCCGTCGATGGGGAGGCCGCGGGCGCGAATGTTGGCGCTGCCCTCGCCGGCCGAATTCTCGACCCAGAAGCCCGGCACCGTGCGGATGGTGTCGGCGACGCTGGAAGCACCCGTCTGGCGCAGCTGTTCCTGGGTCAGGACGCTGACCGAATAGCTGGTGTCGGCACGGGTGCGGACATCGTTGCCGGCGCGGCCGGTGACGACGACGGTATCCATCGGAGCGACGGTCGAGGTTTCGCGGCGGACGATGGTCCAGGTGCCTTCAGCGGTGGCCTGGGCTTCGAGGCCGGTGCCGGCCAGCAGGATCTTCAGCGCGGTCGGCGTGTCGTACTGGCCCTTGACCGCGCTGGTGCGCAGATCCTGGACGAGTTCCTGGGAAGCGAGGATCTGGATGTCGCCCTGGCGCGCCAATTCGGAGATGCCGGTCTGCGCCGCCTGGGCCTCGACATTGAACTGATGCACCTGCGCACGGGCCGGCGCCGCGATCACCGCGACCAGGGCCGTCGTCGCCAGAAGAGCCCGCTTGGACCAGAAAGTTTTGTCAGTCACGTTCGTCATCCTGCTGGAGGGCGCGACTGCCGCACCCCTCGACGAATAGACGGGCGACGGTATAGCAATCCTTATTTCAGATTTGTGAAATGAATTATCCCACAGCCGGAAATAAATTACCGTCCGATGACAATACTATCCTTGGTAATTTCCACCGGAACATTGAGCGATGAGTGGACAGCCTTGGCAAAACCCTCGGGATCATCGGTCCGGAACACGCCATAAAAGCGCTTCGACAACAGGCTTTGCTGTCTGACCACCATCTCCCGTTGGTTGTAGCGATTAAATTCCGCCGCCGCCTCGCCCAGCGTTTCGCCGGCCAGATCGATCTTTCCGCTGCGCCAGGCCAGCTTGCGGTCGATCTCGGCCGGAGCCGCCGTCTCGGTCAGAATCGGCTGGCGCTCCAGCACCGTCGCCTTGTCGCCGGCGGACAGGCGCACGGCGGCGATTTCGGCGCCGCTGACCCAGGCCTCGACCACGCCCTCGGACACCAGCACCTCGGCGCCGCGCTCGATGCGGCGCACCGAGAAGGCGGTGCCCACGGCGCGCACGCGCACCAGGCCGGATTCGACGACGAAGGGCCGCGACGGGTCGCTCTCGACATGGAACCAGGCCTCGCCCTCGGCCAGCCGCACGCGGCGGATCGATTTGGCCATGGTGACCCGCACGCTGCTTTGCGTATTGAGTTCGGCCACCGATCCGTCGGGCAGCGGCACATGGCGGATCTCGCCGATCTCGGTATCGAAACGCCGTCCGCCGGTCAGAACCCAGGCGCCGGCCATGACCGCGGCGGCGGCGGCTCCCGCCCCGCCTATCAGCACGGCGCGGCGCGACAGCGCAGCCGGCTGTTCGGGCGGACTATCCTCGGAGGCGGCATTGGCGGCGCGGTCGAGCTTCAGCCAGAGCGCTTGGGCGCGCAGATAAGCGCCTTCGTGCCGGGTGTCCTGCACCAGCCACGCATTCAGATCGGAGAGAAGCCTGGGATCGTCGCCCTCCCTGTCGAGGCGGGCAACCCAGCGGAACGCCGCTTCGTCAATCTCGTTGGCGGTTTCGCGCTTGCCCATAAACCCTCAATGTCCGGCGGACGACGTCGGCGGTGCCGTTCCGGCGCAGCGCGCCCGAAATCAGCCTCATGCCCTTGACGACGTCGTTCTCGACCATGGTTTCCGTAATGCCCAGTCTCAAAGAGATTTCCTTTTGCGACAATCCCTCGATCTTGCGCATCTTCACCACCTGGCGGCAGCGCGCGGGCAAATCGCCGAGAAGGCGCAAAACCTCGGCGAGCTCGCGGCGGGCGGCGACGATGCGCTCCGGCGACGGATCATCTGATAAGACGGGCAACGAGTCGATTTCCGTAAAAGTTTCTATCGAGACGATGCGGGACTGGCGGATTTTCTCGGTCACCAGGCTGCGCACGGTCTGAAAGAAATAGGCATCCGGGCGCTGGATATGGTCCACCGAGGGCAGCGCCGACAGCTTGCAATAGGCTTCCTGGATGAAATCGTCGATCTGGTCGGACGGCACGCGCGAGCGCGCCAGCCAGCGGCGCACCGCCGGCTCATGGGGCATGACGTCCTTGGCCACCCAGGCTACACGCCGGGCGCGTTCAGCATCCCCAACCATGAACTGGTCCCCCTAAACGCGCCCTGATATCGTTTACATGCCGCCAACCGAGAGATACTTGATCTCGAGATAATCGTCGATACCGTATTTCGACCCTTCGCGTCCGAGACCCGATTGCTTGACGCCGCCGAAGGGGGCGACCTCGGTCGAAATCACCCCTGAATTGACGCCCACAAGGCCATATTCCAGCGCTTCGCCGACACGGAACACGCGGCCGACATCGCGGGTATAGAAATAGGCCGCCAGGCCGAATTCGGTGTCGTTGGCCAGCTTGACCGCCTCTTCCTCGGTCTTGAAGCGGAACAGCGGCGCGACGGGGCCGAAGGTCTCCTCGCGGAAGATCTTCATGTCGGGGGTCGCGTCGGCCAGCACGGTCGGCTCGAAGAAAGTGCCGCCCAGCGCATGGCGCTTGCCGCCGGTCACCAGGCGCGCGCCCTTGGCCACCGCGTCCTCGACATGGCTCATCACCTTGTCGATCGCCTTGGGCTCGATCAGCGGGCCAACCACCACGCCCTCATCCATGCCGTTGCCGACGGTGAGCTTCTTGACCGCCTCGGCGAATTTCCCGGCGAAGGCGTCGTGAACGCCGTCCTGCACCAGAATTCGATTGGCGCAGACGCAGGTCTGGCCGGCATTGCGGTATTTCGAGGCGATGGCGCCCTTGACCGCCTCGTCGAGGTCGGCATCGTCGAACACGATGAAGGGCGCGTTGCCGCCCAGCTCCATCGAGCATTTCTTGATGGTGTCGGCCGATTGGCGCAGCAGGATGCGCCCGACCTGGGTCGAACCGGTGAAGGTCACCTTGCGCACCTGAGGGCTTTCGCAGAACAGCTTGCCGACTCCGGCCGCGTCGAGGCCCGGCACCACGCTGAACACGCCGGCCGGAACCCCGGCGCGGTGGGCCAGCTCGGCCATGGCCAGCGCCGACAAAGGCGTCAGCTCGGACGGGCGCGCCACCAGGGCACAGCCCGCCGCCAGCGCGGGGGCGGCCTTGCGGGCGATCATGGCGTTGGGGAAGTTCCACGGCGTGATCGAGGCGCATACCCCGACCGGCTGCTTCAGCACCAGCACGCGGCGGTCGTTGGAATAGGTCGGGATGACGTCGCCATAGACGCGCTTGCCCTCTTCCGCGAACCAGTCGATGAACGAGGCGCCGTAAGCGATCTCGCCCTTGGCCTCGGCAAGCGGCTTGCCCTGCTCGGCGGTCATCAGCGCGGCCAGCTCGTCCTGATGGGTCATCATCAGATCGAACCAGCGCCGCAAGATGGCGCCGCGTTCCTTGGCGGTCTTGGCAGCCCAGCCGGGCTGGGCTTTTGCAGCCGCGTCGATGGCGCGCCGGGCGTCGGCGGCGCCGCAATCTGCGACCATGGCCAGCAGCTCGCCGGTGGCCGGATTGGTGACCGCGAAGGTCTTGCCCGATCCGGAATCGACCCATTCTCCGCCTATGTAAGCCTGCTGGCGAAGAAAGGGGTGAACCTCTACATGCATAAGAACCTCCCGGGCCTGTCAGCCCTCGGCGACGACCTCTTCCCGGGCGGCGGCCAGCAGCGCATCCATCCGGGCGCGCAGTTCCTTGTCGGTCTTGTGAATACCGGCCCGTTCGAGATCACCCTTCACTTTGGCGATCATGGAATCGTGATGGGAATCGGCCAGGTCGGAATAGACCACGCTGCGGGCATAGACCTGGGCCTGCTGCCCGGTCAGGCCGATCTGTTCCGCAACCCATAAACCCAGCAGCTTGTCGCGCCGCGCATTGACCTTGAAGGCCGTCTCTTCATCGAGCTGGAACTTGGCCTCGAAAGCCTTCTCACGATCTTCGAATGCGCTCATGGGGAAATGCTCCTTACGAAAAGCCCCGACAGGCCCGACAGGCCCGATATAATGTCGGACTTGTTGTGCGCCGCGGCAAGGCTTCTTCTTCTCTTACCGAGTGCTATTTCCACCATGTGCACAGTCGTCATCGCCCGAACCCCCGACCAGCCCTGGCCGTTCCTTCTCGCCGGCAACCGCGACGAAATGGCGGGCCGCCCGTGGAAGCCGCCGGGCCATCACTGGCCGCTGGCGCCGGGCGTGGTCGGCGGACTCGACGAGATGGCCGAGGGCTCGTGGCTGGGACTCAACGAGCATGGCGTGGTCGCCACCATCCTCAACCGCACCGGCACGCTGGGCCCGGCCAGCGGCAAGCGCTCACGCGGGGAACTGGTGATCGAGGCGCTCGACCATGCCGACGCGGTCAGCGCCGCCGAGGCCCTGGGCCATCTGCAGGCCGGCGCCTATCGGCCGTTCAATCTGGTGGTGGGCGACAATCGCGACGCCTTCTGGCTGCGCTCGGACGGCGAAACCATCCGCATCGTGCCGATCCCCGAAGGCGTCTCGATGCTGACCGCGGGCGAGCTGAACGACCCGGCCGATCCGCGCATCGCCGCCTTCCTGCCCCGCTTTCGCGCCGCCCCTCTGCCCGATCCCGAAACCGGCGACTGGAGCGCCTGGCAGGCCCTGCTGGCATCGCGGGTTCCCGAGGGCGTGCGCGACCGCGAGGCCGGCCTGACCTTCCAGCTCGACAGTGGCTTCGGCACCCGCAGTTCGGCGCTGATCGCCGTCCCCTCGATGCAGCGCTCGGGAATCGAGCCGAAATTCCTGTTCGCGGGCGGGCCGCCGGACCGCGAGCCGTACTCCCCGGTGTTGCTCTAGCACTACACCCCTGCTATATGGAGCCTCTGTGACGGCGGGGGCGTTTTACGCACCCGCCTCTCCCTATTTTCCGGATCATGATCATGGCCAGACGCAAGCAGATCTACGAGGGCAAAGCCAAAGTGCTTTTCGAAGGCCCCGAACCCGGCACGCTGGTCCAGTATTTCAAGGATGACGCCACCGCCTTCAACAATAAGAAGAAGGGCACCATCACCGGCAAAGGCGTTCTCAACAACCGCATCTCCGAATATCTGATGCTGCGCCTCGGCGAAGTCGGCATTCCGACCCATTTCGTCCGCCGCCTGAACATGCGCGAGCAGCTGGTGCGCGAGGTCGAGATCATCCCGCTCGAGATCGTGGTCCGCAACGTCGCCGCCGGCTCGATGAGCCAGCGTTTCGGCATCCCCGAGGGCACCACCCTGCCCCGCTCGATCATCGAATATTATTACAAGTCCGACGAGCTCAACGACCCGATGGTGTCGGAAGAGCATGTCACCGCGTTCGGCTGGGCCACCGTCCAGGATCTCGACGACATGATGGCGCTGGCGCTGCGCGTCAACGACTTCCTGACCGGACTCTTTTTGGGCGTCGGCATCCGCCTCGTCGACTTCAAGCTCGAATTCGGCCGCCTCTATAATGGCGACGAGATGCAGATCGTCCTCGCCGACGAGATCAGCCCCGACAATTGCCGTCTGTGGGACATCAAATCGGGCGAGAAGATGGACAAGGACCGCTTCCGCCGCGATCTCGGCGGCGTCGAAGAGGCCTATCAGGAAGTGGCCCGCCGTCTCGGCATCCTGCCGGAGGGCGGTCCGCGCGATTTCAAGGGACCGGAGACCGTACAGTGAAAGCCCGTGTTCATATCACTCTGAAGAATGGCGTTCTCGACCCCCAGGGCAAGGCGGTCCAGACCGCTCTGACCGGCCTCGGCTTCGGCGGCGTCAAGGATGTCCGCCAGGGCAAGTTCATCGAGATCGAGCTGGCCGAGACCGATAAGGCCGCCGCCCAGGCCGCCGTCGAGCAGATGTGCAAGACCCTGCTCGCCAACACCGTGATCGAGAACTACCAGGTCGAGTTGGTGGGGTGAACCCGCCCGCCGTTCAGGTGGAAAGCCTCGCCGACGCGTTGCGCGCCTTGGCCAGCAACGCGTCGTCGGGCCAGCCGGTGCATCTTCTCTTTTCCTGGGCCAGCCTGCGCTCGGTCGGCATCGGTTATGCCATGGCGATCGTCGACAAGGCGCGCGCCGCCTATCCGCAGATCGCCTGCCTGTCGGTGCTCGACGCCGGCGACGATGTCGGCCTGGCCCTCTCCGCCTTGAAGGCCGGGGCCGACAAAGTGCGCTTTTCCGGGCCGCCCGCTTTGACGCAAAAACTCACCCAGATCGCCGGCCAGCTCGGCGTGCGCCTCGAGGTCGTGCCTGCCGCGGCCTGATCCCCTGTGAATATGTTTGGGGGTCGATGCAAAATATTTACATCCGGGCCGCTTGCCATTAAAGTTTCACCCCCAACACACGGGGACATCGGCTACTGTCCGCGACAGGATGCAACCGTGGGCAGGAAGGGAGGCCAACATGGCGGCGATCGTCGGGAAATCCGCAGATTCCAAGCTTGCGGTGGCTAATCAGCAGGCCGCCCTCTTCCTGCAGCGACGACCGATTCGCACGCGATTCGCCGGCAACCAGGAGCCGGATCTGGTCGAATTGCTGACCGACCCCATGCTGCAGCGCCTGCTGGCCAGCGACGGCATCAAATCCGACCATCTGATCGACCTGATCGCCGACGTCAAAGTGCGTCTGGCGCGGCGCGAGCGGACGACGGCCTAACAGCTCTGGCGTCAGGACACCCAACGGGTATAGTGGCTGAAACACTCCGCTATAAGCCCGAGGTGACGTCATTTCCTCCGCCTGCCGCCTTTATCTGATCACCCCGCCGCGCATCGACGATCTGACCGGCTTCTCCAAGCTGTTCGCCCAGGCCCTGGACGGCGGCGACATCGCCTGTGTTCAGTTGCGCCTCAAGGAAGTCGACGACGACACCATCTGCCGCGCCGTCGACGAATTGCGGCCCCAGGCGCAGCGCCGCGGCGTCGCCTTCCTGCTCAATGACCGCCCCGACCTCGCTTTCGAGACCGGCTGCGACGGCGCCCATGTCGGCCAGAGCGACATGTCCTACGGTGAAGCCCGCGCCGCGCTGGGCGGCGACCGCATCGTCGGCGTCACCTGTCACGATTCGCGCCATCTCGCCATGGAGGCCGCCGAAGCCGGCGCCGATTACGTGGCGTTCGGCGCCTTCTACCCGACCAATACCAAGCAAGCCCCGGCCAAAGCCGAAATCGAGCTGCTGTCCTGGTGGACCGAGATGATGGAAGTGCCCTGCGTCGCCATCGGCGGCATCACGCTTGACAATGCCCGCCCGCTGATCGAGGCCGGCGCCGATTTCCTGGCCGTCTCGGCCGGGATCTGGACCCATTCCGAAGGCCCCGCCGCCGCCGTCGCCGGTTTCAACAGACTGTTCGCCGCATGAACGCCGAAGCCACCGCCGCCCCGGCCGCGCAATCGCGCCTCGCCCATTCGCTGCAGCCGCGCCATGTGGCGATGATCTCGTTCGGCGGGATCATCGGCGCCGGCCTGTTCATCGGCAGCTCCGGCGCCATCCATATCGGCGGCCCCGGCGTCGCCCTGACCTATGCCGGCTGCGGCCTGCTGGTCTTCCTGATCATGCGCATGCTGGGCGAGATGGCGGTCGCCAATCCCGGCAAGGGCTCCTTCGTCGAATATTCGTCGATGGCGCTGGGCCGCTGGGCCGGCTTCGTCACCGGCTGGCTCTATTGGTATTTCTGGGTCTTCACGGTGGGCGCCGAAACCGTCGCGGGCGCCAAGCTGCTGCATGAGATCGGCATCGATCTGCCGGTCGGCATCATCGGCCTGGGCCTGGTGCTGGTGATGACCGCCACCAATTTGCTGTCGGTCAAGGCCTATGGCGAGGTCGAATTCTGGTTTTCGCTGATCAAGGTCTCGGCTATCGCCGCCTTCATCGTGGTCGGCGGCGTCTATATCGCCGGTTTCGACCTGTCGCAGGCGGCGACCAACATCGCCGATCATGGCGGACTGTTCCCCAACGGCTCCGGCGCGCTGTTCGCGGCGATCCCAGTAGTGATCTTCTCGATGATGGGCAGCGAAGTCGCCACCATCGCCGCCGCCGAATCCGCCGATCCCGCCAACAATGTCGCCCGCGCCGCCCGCACGGTCGCCTTCCGCATCCTGGCCTTCTATGTGCTGAGCGTGCTGGTGATCGTCGCCATCCTGCCCTGGGACGGCATCGCGCCGGGTCTGTCGCCCTTCAAGGCCGTGCTCGACGTGATCGGCATTCCCGGCTCCAGCCTCGTGATGTCGGTCATCGTCATCACCGCCGTGCTGTCCTGCCTCAATTCCGGCCTCTATATCACCTCGCGCATGCTCTACGAGCTGGCCTGCGCTGGCCATGCGCCGCGCTCGCTGACCGAGACCGGCGAGAACAAGGTGCCGCGCCTCGGCATTCTGATCGGCTGCGGCGCCGGCTTCGCCGCCGCCCTGGCCCAGCTTTACCTACGCGACGACATCTTCACCCTGCTGGCCAGCACCTCGGGCGACATCATCCTGTTCGTCTATATGATCATCGCCTTCGCCCAGATCCGCCAACGCACCCGCCTGGAGGCCGAGGGCACCGAGCTGAAGCTGAAGATGTGGCTGTTTCCCTGGCTCAGCTATGCGGTGATCGCCGGCATCATCGGCGTTCTGCTGCTGCTGGCCTTCATCCCCGACCAGCAGATCACGCTGGCGCTGAGCATGGTCACCGTGCTGGTGGTGCTGGCGGCGCTGGCGATAAGGCGAAAAGCAGCCTGAGGACGCTGGGATGAGCCATCCGCTCGACCTCCCCGCCCCACGCCTCGCCGCGGCGATCCGCGACGGCCGGGCCAGCGCGGAGACGGTGGTGGCGGAATCCCTGAGCCGGGCCCGGGCGATCCAGGAGCGGTTCAATCCCTTCGTCCTGCTGCGCGAGGAACAGGCGCTTGCCACCGCGCGGTCCATCGACCGTAACCGGGACGGCCGCCCGCTGCTGGGCGTGCCTTTCGCCGCCAAGGACCTGACCCCGACCGAGGGCGATCTGACCACGCTGGGGTCGTGGACCGAAGGCGACCATGTCGCCACCGAAACCGCCTTGTGCATCCGCCGCCTGGAAGAAGCCGGGGCGATCCTGATCGGCAAGACGACGACGCCGGAATTCGCCTTCTCCAGCTTCACCCGCAGCCCCCGCTGGGGCATCACCCGCAATCCGTGGAACCCGGACCGCACCAGCGGCGGCTCGTCGGGCGGATCGGGCGTCGCGGTGGCGACCGGCGTGGTGCCCTTCGCCGAGGGCACCGACATGGGCGGCTCGGTGCGCATTCCCGCCGCCTGCTGCGGCGTGGTCGGGCTGAAGCCGAGCTTCGGCCGCATCCCGATGACCATCCTGCCCAGCCTGTTCGACAGCATCTCGCATTTCGGCCCCCTGGCCCGCTCGGTCGAGGACGCCGCGGCCTTCATGGCGGTGGCCGCCGGTCCGAGCGACGAAGACATCCAATCGCTTCCCCTGCCCTTTTCGCTGGCCAGGACCCGGCGCGGCGGCCTGGCTGGGCGCCGTTTCGCTTTGTCGGTCGATCTCGGCTACTACGCCGTCCAACCCGATATCGAAAAGGCGGTCCGCCGCGCCGCCGGCCTGCTGCGCGAAGCCGGCGCCGAAGTCGAGGAAATCGATCTGGGTTGGAGCCGCGCCGTCAACGACCAATGGTTCGATCTGTGGTGCGTGTTCATGTCGGCCTATTTCGGCGACCGTGTGGCGGAGTTCCGCGACCGCATGGACCCGCTGGTGGTCGGCATGATCGAGCGCGCCGGCAAGATCAGCGCCACCGACATCAAGCAGGTCGAATTCCAGCGCACGGCGATGTGGCGCAGACTGGCCCGCCTGTTCGAGCGCTACGATGCGCTGCTCTGTCCGACTTTAGCCAAGGAAGCGCCCGCGGCCGACCAGAGCGACTATGACCATGACGCCACCACTCCGGACGGTCGCTTCGCCGGTTTCGACATGACGCTGCCGTTCAACATGGTGCCGCAATGCCCGGTGATTTCCCTGCCGGCCGGCTTTACGGCGAGCGGCCTGCCGATCGGGCTGCAGTTGGTCGGCAAGCGTTTCGCCGACGAGGATCTGCTGTCGGTCGCGCGCCGTCTGGAGGCGCTATTGAGGCCCTTGCTCTCCGCCTGGGCGCTTCCTATCTCTTGATCAAGGGTGGCTCGATCTGTCGGAGGTTCCCATGCGTAGTTTTTCCCTCGCTCTTGCCGCTGGCCTGATGCTGGCCGGCGCCGCCGTGCAGGCCGAAGAAGCCACTCCTCCCGTCCGCAATTGCTTTTCGATCACCGACTGGCATGGCTGGCGGGCGTCCGGAACCGACAAGGACGTGCTCTATATCAAGGTGCGGATGCACGACGTCTACAAGGTGACCCTGACCGACGCCGAGCCCTTCCTCAACGCCCCCGACGTCCATCTGGTCAGCAAGACCTGGGGGCCGGACACGGTGTGCAATCCGCATGACCTCGACCTCAAGCTGGCCGACTGGCACGGCGTCGCCACACCCCTCATCGTCAAGGACCTGAAGAAGCTGACGCCGGAGGAAATCGCGGCGCTGCCGCCCGGCGACAAGCCTTAATCTTCGCGATGGACAGGCGCCCAGAGCGCCTGCTCCAGGGTCTCCGCCCCCGCCAGCAGCATGACCAGCCGGTCGACGCCCAGCGCGATGCCGGCGCAATCGGGCATGCCATGGTCGAGCGCGGCGAGGAAATCCCCGTCGATCGGATAGGCCACGCCGTAAAGCTTTTGCTTCAGCGCCATGTCGGCGGTGAAGCGGCGGCGCTGTTCGGCGGCATCGGTCAGTTCCGAGAAGCCGTTGGCCAACTCCACCCCGCAGGCATAGAGCTCGAAACGCTCGGCGACGCGCGGATCGGCGGCGGAGCGCCGCGACAGGGCCGCCATCGAGGCCGGATAGTCGCACAGGATCAGCGGCACGCCGTCGCCCAGGAACGGTTCGACACGCTCCATCATCAGCCGGAAGAAGATGTCCTCCCATGTATCATTGTCGCTGACGAAGCTGCCGATACGGCGGGCTTCGGCAGCCAGCAGATCGCGCGAGGGCTGGTCGGGGTCGGGAGTGGTGGCCAGCAGATCGATATCGCAATATTGGCGGAAGGCGCCGGCGACGGTCAGGCGCTTGGGCATGGCGAAAGGATCGCAGCGCCGCTCGCCGCGCTTCAGCCGCCCGGTGCCGGCCGCCGTCGCGCAAGCCGCCAGCAGATGCGAACAATCCTCCATCAGACGGGTGTAGTCGGCACCGGCCCGGTACCATTCCAGCATGGTGAATTCGGGCGAATGGGTCTGGGTGCGCTCGGCGTCGCGCCACACATGGGCGATCTGGAACAGCTGCTTCACCCCCGCCACCAGCAGCTTCTTCATGGCGAATTCCGGCGAGGTGTGCAGGTAAAGGCGATGGCTGCCGCCCAGCGGTTCCCTGACCTCGGTCGACAGCGCCATGATGTGCGGCTCCATGCCGGGCGAGACCTGCAAAGCCGGCGTATCGACCTCGATGAAGCCCTGGGCGTCGAACCAGCGGCGCAATGCCATCATGGTTGCGGCGCGTTTTTGCAGGACAGGCCAGCGCTGCGCGAACGCTTCCGGATGCCACCATTGATTGCCCGCCATCGAAAATCCCTCTAAAAGCACCACATCATGAAGATCGATAGACGAACTTTGCGCTCAGGTGAAGACTTCGCCGCTGCCGGCCTGGCCGAAGCGGCGGTGGTCGACCAGGTGGCGGAACGCTATACGGTGGCGATGACGCCGCTGCTGGCCAAGCTGGTCGATCCCGCCGATCCTCGCGACCCGATCGCGCTGCAATTCGTTCCCGACCTGCGCGAGATGGAGACCGCCGCCATCGAGCGCTCCGATCCGATCGGCGACCACGCCTTCTCGCCGGTCAAGGGCATCGTCCATCGCTATCCCGACCGGCTGCTGCTGACGCCCCTGCTGCATTGCCCGGTCTATTGCCGCTTCTGCTTCCGCCGCGAGCGGGTCGGCGGGCCAGAGAAGGCGCTGGACGAAGCCGAACTGTCCGCCGCGCTCGATTACATCCGCGCTCATGAGGAAGTGTGGGAGGTGGTGATCACCGGCGGCGATCCGCTGATGCTGTCGCCGCTGCGCCTCGCCGCCATGATGCAGGCGCTGGATGCCATTCCGCATGTGCGGATCGTCCGCCTGCATAGCCGCATTCCGGTGGCCGATCCCGACCGCGTCACCGAAGAGATGATCGCGGCCCTGCAGGTCGAGCGCGCCACCGTCTGGCTGGCGGTCCATTGCAACCACGAGCGGGAATTGTCGCCGCCGGCCATCGCCGCCTTGCGCGCCTTGTCGCGGGCGGGCATTCCGCTGCTGGGCCAGACCGTGCTGCTGCGCGGCGTCAACGACAAGGCCGAGACGCTGGAGGCGCTGTTCCGCGCCCTGGTCGCCAACCGGGTCAAGCCCTATTACCTGCACCAGCTCGACCTCGCCGCCGGCACCGACCATTTCCGCGTGCCGGTCGAGGAAGGCCGCGCCCTGATGCGCGAGCTGCGCGGCCGTGTCTCCGGCGTCTGCCAGCCGACCTACATCCTCGACATACCGGGCGGTCACGGCAAAGTGCCGATCGGCCCGGCTTACCTCGAAGACGGTATCGTCATGGATTGGCAGGGCGGCGCGCATGATTACGCGCCGGACGCTCAGCGCTAGGCGTTTTGGGCTTCCTGCGCCCATTTCACCGCATCGGCCCCGGCCGGCAGACGGATCGGACAGGAAGGATCGGTCGCCGCGCGCCACACCGCTTCCGCGACGTCCCGCGGGCTGGTCAGCGTCTCCGTTGAAGCCTGCCACCGGTCAAAGATGCTTTGCGCCAGGGCGGCATAAGCGTCGGGAAACTCACCCCGGCGGGAATTGGCATTTTCACCGAAGCGGGTCTCGGGCGAGCGCCCGGGCAAAACCAGCCTGACATGAATGCCGAAAGGCTCGAGTTCCAGCGCCAGCGATTCGGTGAAGGCGTTTACCGCCGACTTGCTGGCCGTATAGACCGACAGCAGCGGCAGAGACTTCACCGTGACGCTGGACGTCACATTGACGATGACGCCGCTGCCGCGCTGGCGGAACTGAGGCAGAAATGCCTGGATCGTCGCCATGGTGCCGAAGGTATTGGTCTCGAACACTGCGCGGGTGACTTCCATCGGCGTGCCTTCCAGCGCATTGAGCATGCCGATGCCGGCATTGTTGACCAGCACATCGACCGGCCCCGCCTCCTGCACGGCGCGGCGGATGCTGTCCGGATCGGTAACGTCGAGGGCGAGCACGCGCAGATGGTCCGAATGGGGCAGGACGTCCTGGCGCGGGGTGCGCATGGTGGCGATCACCCGCCAATCGCGGTCGAGGAAATAGCGGGCGGTCTCCAGGCCGAAGCCGGACGAGCAGCCGGTGATGAGAATGGTTTTCATGGAACCTCGGGCAGTTTGTTTGGGGTTCCGGACCATAGCGTCGCGCCATCGGACCATCTATAATAGGAAATCCGATATTCATTTGCAGGAATCCGGAAATGACCGATCTGGTCGATCCGCTCGCCGAAATCGTCTCCCTGCTCCAACCCAGCGCCGGCCTTTCCAAGCTGGTCGAGGGCGCCGGCCGCTGGGCGGTTCGCCGCACCGCTTTGGGGCAGCCCTTCTACCGGGTGATGCTCGACGGCTCCTGCAGCCTGACAATCGACGGGCGGGAACCGATCGTCAGCCATGCCGGCAATTTCCTCCTGATCCCGGCGGCGCGCGGCTTCATCACGTCGAGCCTCGAACCGCCCTCGCCGGAGGAGGCGGAAGATCCGCCGGTCCTGCTCGGGCCGGGCCATGTCAGGCTGGGGCGCAAGGACGGCCCGCCCGACGTCCGCCTGCTGGTCGGCCATTGCACTTTCGGGTCGCCGGATGCGGCTCTGCTGGTATCGCTGCTGCCGGATCTGGTGGTGGTCCAGGACGAACCCCGGCTGGCGACTCTGGTCCAATTGGTGCGGGATGAATCGCGCGAACAGCGGCCGGGGCGCGGCGTCATCCTGGCGCGTCTGCTGGAGGTGCTGTTCATCGAAGCCTTGCGGTCCGCGGTGGAAAGCTCGGCCACGCCCGGCCTGGTTCGCGGGCTGGCCGACCGGCGCCTGGCCGCGGCGATCCGTCGGATGCACCAGGCGCCGGCCCAGCCTTGGACGGTAGCCGAACTGGCCAGGGAAGCAGCCCTGTCGCGCTCGACCTTCTTCGAACGCTTCAGCAGCATCGTGGGCGTCGCCCCGATGGAATATCTGCTCGGCTGGCGGATGGCGCTGGCCAAGAACCTGCTGCGGCGGAAAGCCGGCACTATCGCCGAGATCGCCGAGCGGGTCGGCTATGGCTCGGCCAGCACCTTCAGCACCGCCTTCACCCGCTTTGTCGGCATGCCGCCGACCCACTACGCCAAGGAGCCTTAGCGCGACCAGGTCCAGTCTGACGCGCTGGCCTTGCACCCGCCGCCCGGCGCGCCCGTCCAGGCGCGGCCATGCACGATACGGCCGGTCGCGGCGCCGGTCGCCTTGCCGTCCTTGATGGCGAAGCCGCCATTGACGATCACCTGCTCGACGCCGGTGGCCAGTTGGTCGGGCTGGTCGTAGGTGGCATGGTCGGCGATCGTGGCCGGATCAAACACCACGATATCCGCCATATAGCCCTGCTTCAGCCGGCCACGATCGGACAGCGACAGGGTCTCGGCCGGGAAACTGGTCAGGCGGCGGATCGCTTCGGGCAGGGCCACATCGTGCGTGTCGCGCACGTAATGACCAAGCAGCCGGACGAAATTGCCATAGGCGCGCGGATGATGCTTCTGCAGCAGGAAGTGGCCTTCCGGCGCCGCGCCCTCCTCGTCCGAGCCGAAACTCATCCAGGGCAGCGCCACTTCGCGCCGGATATTGTCCTCGCTCATCAGGAAATAGGCGACACCGACCCGCGAGCCATCCTCGATGACCAGGTCGATGGCGGTATCCTCGGGCGATTGATGCCGGTCGGCGGCGATTTGGGCCAGGGTCTTGCCGGACAGAGGTTTCAGTTTCGAGTTCTTGAAGGACAGCAGCAGGGTGCCCTCGGGCCCGGCGCCGGCATAGAGGTTCTCCCAATCGGCCGGATGAGCGTTACGCATCTCGGCCAGCACCCTGGGCCTGATCGCCGGGTCCTTGAGGCGCTCGATCCATTTCTCCAGCCCGCCATTCTGCACCCAGGACGGCATGGCGGCGTCCAGGCCGGTGGCGCCCGCCGTATAAGTGTACATGTCGGCGGTGATGCGGGTGCCCTTGGCGCGCGCCGCCTCGATCCTGGCGATGGCGGCGTCGAGCTTGCCCCAATTGTCGCGGCCGGCCTGCTTGAAGTGGAAAATCTCGGCCGGACCGCCCGAGGCTTCGGCGATGTCGATGGTCTCGTCGATCGCCTCGATGAAGCGGTCGCCCTCGCTGCGGATATGGGCGATATACATGCCGCCGCATTGCGCCGAAACCTTGGCCAAGGCGGTCAGTTCCGGCGTCCTGGCATAGGTGTTGGGGGAATAGATCAGCGCGTCGGTGACGCCCAGCGCGCCCTCCTCCATCGCCTGGCGGACCAGCGCGCGCATCCTGTCGAGCTGCTCCGGCGACGGCTGCATATCCGCTTCGCCCAGCAGATTGGTGCGCACGGTGCCGGCGCCGACGAAACTGGCCAGGTTGGGAGAGATGCCCCGGGCCCGCACATGATCGAGATACTGGCCCAGCGTGGTCCAGGAGACGTCATATTTGATGTCTCCCTGGCGCTTGGCCATCAGGCTTCTCATCTCGGGGGTCAGCGGGCCCATGCTGTCCTCGCCCAGCACTTCCAGCGTCACGCCCTGCGCCAAATCGGACAAGGCGCGGCCATCGGCGAACAGGCTGTCTTCGACATGGGACAGCATATTGATGAAGCCGGGCGCGACCGCTTTGCCCTTGGCGTCGATCTCGGCCTTGCCCCGGCCAGGCAGTTTCGGGCCGATGGCGGCGATGCGGTCGCCCTTCACGGCGACGTCGGCGACATGGCCGGCCTCGCCCGAGCCGTCATAGACCGTCCCATTCCGGATCACGAGGTCATAGGCAGGTTCGGCGGCTTGGACGGCACCGGCCATCAGAAGGGCCAGGACAAGGACGCTCGCTTTCATGGACGCTCCGTCGGGCAAAACAAAAGGGCCGCTTCCCGAAGGAAGCGGCCCTTATTGTACGGTACGTCCGTTAGGACTTCAGCCCTGACGAGCCTTGAAGCGCGGGTTGGTCTTGTTGATCACATAGACCCGACCCTTACGGCGGACGACCCGGCAGTTCTTGTCGCGCAGCTTGGCCGACTTAAGGGAGTTGCGGATCTTCATAATCACATTCCAGTTTTATGGTTCGCCACCCGCGGCGAATTCAGGGGCCGGAACATACGCAACCGTTCCCCCCCTGTCAACGGGTAAACATCACTTATCCATTCGCAACGGCCGGCGCGAATTTATAGCCGTAGCCGTGGCTGGTAATGATGATGGTCGGAGCCTTCGGGTCCGTCTCCATCTTGCGGCGCAAACGGCTGACCAGCACGTCGATGGTGCGGTCGACCGGGGTCCAGAACTGGCTGCCGATGGCGTCCAGCAGCTGGTCGCGCGACAATACCCGGCCGGCGCTGTTGACCAGGGCGGTCAGCAGGTCGAACTCGGCGCGGGTCAGATTGACTTCGCGGCCGGTCGGATCGGTCAGGCTGCGCTTGGCCAGATCCATTTCCCAGCCGTCGAAGCGGCGGATGTCATAGCCATTGACCCCATCGGTGCGGCGGCCGCCGCGCGGCATGGACAGGCGGCGCAGCAGGTTCTTGACCCGGGCCACCAGTTCGCGCGGAAAGAAGGGCTTGGTGACGTAATCGTCGGCGCCCATCTCGAGCCCGACGACGCGGTCGATGTCCTCTTTGCGCGAGGTCAGCATGATGATGCCGATGTCGGACTTGGCCCGCAGCTCGCGCGCGATATAGAGGCCGTCCTCGTCGGGCAGATTGAGATCGAGAATGATCAGATCGAAATTATAGTTGGCCGTCAGTTCAGACGCCTGAGACCCCAACTCAGCCGTACTGACGCGGAAGCCTTCAGCTTCCAGCAGGGTCGCCAACATTGCGCGGGTGGCTGGTTCGTCTTCCAGCACTAGAATGTGATAGTCCCTCACCAACTTTACGACTCCCGTCAGGACTCGTGCGGCTTATCACACCGACTATGCGGCTGCCGCCGTTATCCTTGTTCCCCAAGTCGAGTTACTATGACACCCTCACAGCAACAATGCAACAATCGTCACAATAGATACAAAGGGCCATCAATATAAAAACCGCGTCTTGATGGTTCCCTGGATTGCCTGCAAATCGGCGATGATGTCCGCCTCGTCGAGATCGCCCACCACATCGACCACCACATAGCCAACTTCCGGATCGGTTTGCAGATACTGAGCGGAAATATTGAGGCTGCGACTGGAGAAGACTTCGTTGATCCCACGCATCACGCCTGGCACGTTGGCGTGAATATGCAGGAAACGGGTTTCACCGACCTTTACGGGAAGTGCCGCCTCGACGAAATTGACTGCACCGACAGTCGAGCCATTGTCGGAATACTTGATCAATTTCTCGGCGACTTCGATGCCGATATTGGCCTGTGCTTCGACGGTCGAGCCGCCGATATGCGGCGTCAGGATCACATTGGGCAGACCGCGCAGCGGGCTTTCGAAGACATCCTTGTTGCTGGCCGGCTCCTTGGGGAACACATCGATGGCGGCCCCCAGCAGATGCCCGTCGGTCAGAGCGCGGGCCAGGGCCTCGATCTCGACGACATTGCCGCGCGCGGCATTGATCAGATAGCTGCCCTTCTTCATGGCGCGCAGCTCACGCTCGCCGATCATGTTCTTGGTCTGCGGGGTCGAGGGCACATGCAGCGAAACGATGTCGCTGACATTCAGCAGCCCTTCCAGGGTCGCGGCGGCGCGGGCATTGCCGATGGCCAGGCGGCGCTCGACGTCGTAGAAGCGCACCTGCATGCCCATCGCCTCGGCGATCACCGACAGCTGCGAGCCGATATGGCCATAGCCGACGATGCCCAGGGTCTT
>JAJPHO010000025.1 GCA_021325215.1 Alphaproteobacteria bacterium | reverse complement strand
TAAATAAGGTACAGCCAGTGCTGTGAATCGGCCGGGTGCTGGGCGGTGATCTGAACATCGCCCAGAAACTCGGCCGATTGGCTGAAATCGGTCAGCACCACGGCATGGGCATAGGTCCAGGCCGCCGTAAAAGCGGCGGTGCCGGGCGTGGTTCCGGCGGTGATCTGGTTGATCATGGTCTGGTAAAAGGCCACCGCGCCGGTCTCCGGCGCCCGATGCAGCAGGTTCTGATAGGAATCCGTGATGAACTGCGCATCCCCCGCCGAAGTCTGCGCATAAGCATGGGCCGGATTGTTCACATATTCCGGTGACGCGATGAACCACTGGGCATAGGTGGTCAGCGGCAGGCTCGGATTGTTCCTCACCACAGTCTCGTAATAGCCGAGCCCCGGCACGTCGGGCTCGCGGCCGAACACCGCGCCGTAAAGCTCGGTGACGTTGCCGCTGGTCACGCCGCCATTGCCGGCCGGCATGGTGGCGACGAAATCCTGCGACGTGCCGAAATCGAGCGCGACGATATGGTCGAAATGATCGGTGCCGGCGCTCGATGAAAACGAGAAGGATACGCCGTCGCCGGCGGGTGTCAGGGTGTATTGGCTGGCGGCGCCGCTCAAGCTCAGCACCGTCGCATGGCCGGGCAGGCCGTGCAGCGTCAGATTGCTCGATCCGGTGGCGTCGATCGTGACGTAGAAATTGCCGCCCATGGCGTTGAACAGCCCGGTATAGCCGGCGAACTGGCCGGGCGAGAGGCTGAAATCGTAAAAGGCGCCGTCGGTCAGAAACACGGCCGAGACGGTGCCCGCCGAGATCTGTGCCGACAGCTCGGACAGATCGGCGGCGACATTCGCGCCGCTGTCCTGGACCTGCATCCCATAATTGCCGCCCGCGATCGCCTGCAGCACGCCGGCATCGCTGGTCATCTGGGCGATGGAGAGGGTGATGGGCGAGCCGGTAAGCGTGATTCCGGCCAGAGTCTGGCTCTTGACCAGGCTTTCCAGCTGATCGAGCTGGGCCGAGACGCCGGTGCCGCTATCCACCACCCGCACATAGGAATCGGCGCCGTTGGCACTGTCGGCCACCGCCGCGGCAGCCGACAAGGACGGCACCGCGCCCGACACGGTCAGGGCCTGCGAGGCCGCCGTCTCGGCGAAGCCGATGGCCGACAGCACCGATTTGTCGGTGGCGCCGATCGGGTTGAGGGTGCCGTTGAAGGAATCGTCATTGAAGGAATCGGCGGTGCGGTTGGCCGTCGCCCAATCGCCGAGATCACCCTGATCGCCGGTCTGGAAATTATTGAAGGCCAGCGGCCGCGTCGCCCCGCCATCGATCGAGAACCACGAGGGAGAGCCGGTGGTCAATTGGCGGGCGCCTGACGAGGCATAGCGGAACAGGTCGAGCAGGCTGTAGGTATCGGACTGATTGAGGAACGAGACCCGTCCGAGCGTCTCGGTGATCTCGTGCTCGACCGTTCCGAAGAAGTCGTAGTCGCTGAAGGGGACGGGCTGCGACTGGGTCGGGTCATAGAAGAAGGGCGCGCTGGTGGAAAATCCGACATAGCCGTCGAAGGTGGCATTGGAGCGCAGGCCGAGCGCCTTGGCCTCGGCGGTTGACAGAACCAGCGTGCCGGATGCCGGCGAAGTGGAGGGCAGGGTGGAGGACCCGGCGGTTCCTTGCGCCTTGAGGGCGGCGGCCACCTGGGAATAGCTGGCCGACACGAAGTTCCCGCTCGATTCGCCCAGCGCGCCGCTATCCATCGCCTGGCCGTCGACGGTGCCGTAACCGACGCCGATATGCACGGTAATGGGGGAGGTCAGCAGCGCGTCGAGATATTGGCAGACCGCGTTGACGCAGGCTTTGAAGCCCGCGGGGGCATTGGCGACGTCGCTCTCATAGGTGACGACGATCTGCACGATCCACTCCTCAGCCGGAGACGAACTCCGCTTCAGTATAACCCTGAGCGTAGAGCAGCGCCGTGAGATCAGCGTGATCGACGCGGAACTTCGCCTCGCCGGCCACCACCGGCTTGGCGTGATAGGCGACGCCGAGGCCGGCGGCGCGGATCATGTCGAGATCGTTGGCGCCGTCGCCGACCGCCAGGGTTTCGTGCCGGGCCAGGCCGAGCAGGCCGGCGAAATCGCGCAAGTGCGCCAGCTTGGCGTCGCGGTCGAGAATCGGGTCGAGCACCTGGCCGGTCAGCTTGCCGTCGGCCATCTCCAGGCGGTTGGCGCGATCCTCGTCGAAGCCGCAGCGCTCGCGCACCCGGCTGGTGAAAAAGTCGAAACCGCCGGAGACCAGCACCGTCTTGGCGCCATGCGCCTTCATGGTGGCGACCAGCGTGGCCGCGCCCGGCATCAGTTCGAGATGGCGGTAGGTCTCGTCCAGGGCGGTTGCCGCCAGGCCGGCCAGCAATCCGACCCGTTCGCGCAGCGCGCCCTTGAAGTCGATCTCGCCGTTCATCGCCCGCGCGGTGATTTCGGCGATCTGCTCCTTGAGGCCGGCATGGGCGGCCAGCTCGTCCAGCGTTTCGCCGATCACCATGGTGCTGTCCATGTCGGCCACCAGCAGTTTCTTGCGCCGACCCGCCGCCGCCTGTCCGACCAGATCGACCGCGGCGCCGTTCAGCGTCTCGCGGGCCCGCCGCGTCGCCTCGGCTTCGGACAGGCCGTCGAAGGCGATATCGGCGGCCTTGCCGGGCGCCAGCCAGACCGGCGCGGCGCTCTGCGGCAGCACCTCGCGCACCGCGGAAAGCATGCTATCGTCCAGCCGGTCGGCGGCGATCAGGGTTAGAATCGAGTCCATCGTGCAAATTTCTTACGGGAGAATAACGGGTTGAACAAGCTGCTGGTGATCGCCGGCCCCACCGCTTCGGGTAAATCGGCGCTGGCCTCGGCCTGCGCGCAGGAATTCGGCGGTGTGGTGATCAATGCCGATTCGATGCAGGTCTATCGCGGCGTGCCGATCCTGACCGCCCAGCCGACCGCCGAAGAGCAGGCGCGCCTGCCGCATCGTCTTTATGGCGGGTTCGCGCCCGATCAGCTCTGTTCCGCCGGCATCTGGCGTGCCCAGGCCGCGGATGCCTGCGCCGAGGCGTGGGGGCAGGGGAAGCTGCCGGTCGTGGTCGGCGGCACCGGTCTCTATATCCGCTCGCTGGTCGACGGGCTGTCGCCGATTCCCGAAATTCCCGACGAGGTGCGTGACGCCTCCCGCGCTTTGTTCGCCGAACTGGGCAATGCACGCTTCCATGAAAAGCTGACCGAACGCGATCCGGTAATGGCGGCGCGGCTCGATCCCGGCAACAGCCAGCGCCTGGTGCGGGCGTGGGAAGTGCTGGAGGCGACCGGCCGCTCGCTGGCCGATTGGCAGGCCGATCCGCGCGAGGGCGGGCTGGACGCCGAGGTCACCACCCTGTTGCTCGCTCCGCCGCGCGACGCGCTGTACCGCTCGTGCGACGAGCGGCTGGTGAAGATGCTCGATCTCGGCGCGCTCGACGAAGTACGGGCGCTGACCGCGCTGAGCCTCGATCCGGCCTTGCCGGTGATGAAGGCGCTGGGCGTCGCCGAACTCGCGGCCCATCTGCGCGGCGAATTGTCACTGGCGGACGCCCTGGCCTTGGCGCAACAATCGACGCGGCGCTATGCCAAGCGCCAGACGACCTGGTTCCGCCATCAATTAATTCCGCAAATGACCGTCCAGGAGAAATATTCAGAAAGTTTACCGGGAAAAATCTTTTCTTTTATTCGTCGTTCCTGTTGACCGCCGCGTTCCGAGCGTCTAGTTTTCCTCCCGCGGTGCAAAAAGCACATCGCTGGAAGGAGCCGAAAAAAGATGTCGGAACAGCACTACAACGGGGCGGAAGTCGTCCTTAAAGCCTTGGTGGATCAGGGCGTCGAAGTCATTTTCGGCTATCCGGGCGGCGCGGTGCTTCCGCTATATGACGAGATCTTCAAGCAGAACCGGATCAAGCATATCCTGGTGCGCCACGAGCAGGCCGCTCTGCACGCCGCCGAAGGCTACGCCCGCTCGACCGGCAAGGTCGGCGTGGTGCTGGTCACCTCCGGCCCGGGCGCCACCAATGCGGTGACCGGCCTGCTGGACGCGCTGTGCGATTCCGTGCCGCTGGTCTGCCTGACCGGCCAGGTGCCGACCCATCTGATCGGCAATGACGCCTTTCAGGAAGCCGACACCACCGGCATCACGCGTCCCTGCACCAAGCATAATTACCTGGTCAAGGACAGCGCTCAGCTGGCCAATGTGATGCACGAGGCTTTCTATGTCGCCGCCAATGGCCGTCCCGGCCCGGTGGTGATCGATCTGCCTAAGGACATCCTGGTGGGCAAGGCGCCCTACAACCCGCCCAACCGCCTGGGCCACAAGACCTATCGCCCCAAGACCAAGGCCGAGCCACGCGCCATCGAGGCGATGGCGGAACTGATCGCCAACGCCAAGAAGCCGCTGTTCTATATCGGCGGCGGCGTGGTCAATTCCGGGCCCAAGGCCTGCGAGGCGCTGACCGCCTTCATCCGCCAGCTCGGCGCGCCCTGCACCCAGACCCTGATGGGCCTGGGCGCCTTCCCGGGGTCGGACCCGCTGTCGGTCGGCATGGTCGGCATGCACGGCACTTATGAAGCCAACTGGTCGATGCATCAGTGCGACGTGATGATCTGTATCGGCGCCCGCTTCGATGACCGCGTGACCGGACGCATCAACGCCTTCGCCCCGAATTCCAAGAAGATTCACGTCGATATCGATCCCAGCTCGATCAACAAGAACGTCGCCGTCGACGTTTCGGTGGTCGGCGATGTCGGCTCGGTGGTCGAGGATCTGACCGCGCTGTGGAAGGCCAAGGGCTGCAAGCTCGACCAGCCGGCGCTGGCCGCCTGGTGGAAGCAGATCGGCATCTGGCGCGAAAAAGAATGCCTGCGCTATGCCCAGACCAGCCAGGTGATCAAGCCGCAATACGCCATTCAGCGCCTGTACGAGCTGACCAAGCACCGCGAGACCTACATCACGACCGAGGTCGGCCAGCATCAGATGTGGGCGGCGCAGTTCTACAAATTCGAGCAGCCCAACCGCTGGATGACCTCGGGCGGCCTGGGCACCATGGGCTACGGCCTGCCCGCCGCCATGGGCGTGCAGGTGGCGCATCCCGACGCGCTGGTGATCGACATCGCCGGCGAGGCCTCGATCCAGATGAACATCCAGGAGCTGTCGACCCTGGGCCAGTACCGCCTGCCGGTGAAGCTGTTCATCCTCAACAACCAATATATGGGCATGGTGCGCCAGTGGCAGGAATTGCTGCATGGCGGCCGCTATTCGGAAAGCTATTCCGACAGCCTGCCCGACTTCGTGAAGCTGGCCGAAGCCTATAACGCGGTCGGTTTCGTGGTCGAGAAGGCCGACGATCTGGATGCCACCATCCAGGCGATGATCGACAGCCCCAAGCCGGTGATCGTCGATTGCCGCGTCGACGCCAAGGAAAACTGTTTCCCGATGATCCCCTCGGGCGCGACGCATAACGAGATGCTGCTGGGCCCGGACGAGAAGGCGCAGAAGCCGGTCTCGGAAGACGGAATGGTGCTGGTGTAATGACGATGCAGACGACGGAAATCCGCACTCACATCATCTCGGTGCTGGTGGACAACGAGGCCGGCGTGCTGGCCCGCGTCATCGGCCTGTTCTCGGGCCGCGGCTATAACATCGAAAGCCTGACCGTGGCCGAGGTCGATGCGCGCAGCAAGCAGTCGCGCATCACCGTGGTCACCTCGGGCACGCCGATGATCATCGAGCAGATCAAGGCGCAGCTGTCGCGCCTGGTGCCGGTGCACAAGGTGCGCGACCTCACCATCGACGGCCCTTCGGTCTCGCGCGAGTTGGCGCTGGTCAAGGTGGCCGGCACCGGCGAGCGGCGGGTCGAGGCCCTGCGCATCGCCGACATCTTCCGCGCTCACGCGGTCGACACCACCAATGAATCCTTCGTGTTCGAGATCGTCGGCGCGACGGACAAGGTGGACGCTTTCATCCAGCTGATGGAGCCTTTGGGCCTGATCGACGTCTCCCGCACCGGCGTGGTGGCGATCGCGCGCGGCCCGCACCCCCTGTAACCGATTCAGTACGATCGATAGAGAAAGGACCTTTTCGAAATGCGCGTTTACTACGATCGCGATGCCGACGTCAGCCTGATCAAAGCCAAGAAGGTGGCGGTGGTCGGCTATGGCAGCCAGGGCCACGCCCATGTGCTCAATCTGCGCGATTCGGGCGTCAAGGATGTGGCCGTGGCCCTGCGTCCCGGCTCCGCCACCATCAAGAAGGCGGAAGGCGAGGGGCTGAAGGTGATGAGCCCGGCCGACGCCGCCAAGTGGGCCGACGTCATCATGGTACTGACGCCCGACGAGCTGCAGGCCGACCTCTATGTCCAGGACCTCAAGGACAATATGAAGCAGGGCGCCGCCCTGGCCTTCGCCCATGGCCTCAACATCCATTTCAAGCTGATCGAGGCGCGTTCGGATATCGACGTGTTCATGATCGCGCCGAAGGGCCCCGGCCACACCGTGCGCGGCGAATATGTCAAAGGCGGCGGCGTGCCGTGCCTGGTCGCGGTGGCGCAGAATCCGTCGGGCAACGCGCTGGAGCTGGCGCTGTCCTACGCTTCGGCCATCGGCGGCGGCCGCTCGGGCATCATCGAGACCAGCTTCAAGGAAGAGTGCGAGACCGATCTGTTCGGCGAGCAGGCCGTGCTGTGCGGCGGCCTGACCAACCTGATCCAGGCCGGCTTCGAGACCCTGGTCGAGGCGGGCTATGCCCCCGAGATGGCCTATTTCGAATGCCTGCACGAAGTGAAGCTGATCGTCGACCTGATCTATGAGGGCGGCATCGCCAATATGCGCTACTCGATCAGCAACACGGCGGAATATGGCGACTATGTCACCGGCCCGCGCATCGTCACCGACGAGACCAAGGCCGAGATGAAGAAGGTCCTGACCGACATCCAATCCGGCCGCTTCGTGCGCGACTGGATGCTGGAATGCAAGGCCGGCCAGCCTTCCTTCAAGGCGACCCGCCGCATCCAGGCAGAGCATCCGATCGAGGCGATCGGCGAAAAACTGCGCGGCATGATGCCGTGGATCGCCAAGAACAAGCTGGTCGACAAGGCGCGCAATTAAGCACGCAAAACCTGTCACATATAGGTCACATGATAAAAGCCCCCCGGATCGGCGATCCGGGGGGCTAAACTTATTGACTTTCGCGGCGCGGTAAGCCCTATTGCGATTCGAGGGCCGGCCCTGCGCAGAGGGTGTTCTGGGCGCTCTTAAACAAAAATTTCTTCAAAGGGTGTTAACCCATTGACTGATAGGATTTCCGCCTCCGTACCGCTGGTCGAAAACGACCGAGCCGCCGGTGTGGGTGCGTGTGATCGCGGTCGACGTGTATTTTCTAGCGAGGCTTTATGTTTTCCAGAGTGACGGGGTGGATGTCGGCGGACATGGCGATCGATCTGGGCACCGCCAATACGCTGGTTTATGTCAAGGGACGCGGGATCGTCCTCAATGAACCGTCGGTGGTCGCGATCGCCGAGGAAAAGGGCAAGAAGAAGGTTCTGGCCGTCGGCGACGAAGCCAAGATGATGCTGGGCCGCACCCCGGGTTACATCCAGGCGATTCGTCCGCTTCGCGACGGCGTCATCGCCGACTTCGAAGTCGCGGAAGAGATGATCAAGCATTTCATCCGCAAGGTTCATAACCGCCGAAGCTTCGCCAGCCCGCTGGTCATCGTCTGCGTGCCCTCCGGCTCCACCGCCGTCGAGCGCCGCGCCATCCAGGAATCGGCCGAAAGCGCCGGCGCCCGCCGCGTGTTCCTGATCGAGGAGCCGATGGCCGCCGCGATCGGCGCCGGTCTGCCGGTGACCGAGCCGACCGGCTCGATGGTCGTCGATATCGGCGGCGGCACCACCGAAGTGGCCGTGCTGTCCCTGGGCGGCATCGTCTATGCCCGCTCGGTGCGCGTCGGCGGCGACAAGATGGACGAGGCGATCATCGCCTATATCCGCCGCAATCATAATCTGCTGGTCGGCGAAGGCTCGGCCGAGCGCATCAAGAAGGAAATCGGTTCGGCGTCTCCGCCGGAGGACGGCGAAGGCCGCACCATGGAGATCAAGGGCCGCGACCTGATGAACGGCGTGCCGAAGGAACTGATCATCTCCGAACGCCAGATCGCCGAGAGCCTGGCCGAACCGGTCGGCGCCATCATCGAGGCGGTCAAGGTGGCCCTCGAACACACCGCTCCGGAACTGGCCGCCGACATCGTCGACAAGGGCATCGTCCTGACCGGCGGCGGCGCGCTGCTGTCCAACCTCGATTTCGTGCTGCGCCATGCGACCGGCCTGCCGGTGTCGATCGCCGACGATCCGCTGTCCTGCGTGGCGCTGGGGACCGGCCGCGCGCTGGAAGAAATGCCCAAATTGAGGAACGTGCTGACCAGCATGTACTGAGGATCAACCGTCAAGCAGTTAGGGTGGAAAGGTGAAGCAGCATCCGGGAATGGTAGGACGTTTGGCGACGCTGAGGCTGTTGGCCCAGCGCTTTGCCTTTCTCGCCCTGGTGCTGGCCTCCTTCGCCCTGATGCTGCTGGGCAAGGCCGATACCATCGTCGTCGAGCGGCTGCGAATGCTGATCGACGACGGTATTTCCCCGGTTCTCCAGGTTCTCTCACGTCCGGCCTCGGCCGTTGCCGGGGTGGTCAACGCGGTGCATGACCTCGCCGCCCTGCGCGCCGAGAATGTCCGCCTCGCCGAAGAGAATGCCCGCCTGATGCATTGGCAGACGGTGGCGCGCGAACTGGACAATGAAAACAAAGCCCTCCGCGGCCAGCTGAACTACTCGCCCGATCCCGACAGCGCCTTCATCTCGGCGCGGGTGATCGGCGATACCGGCGGCGCCTTCGTCCATTCGATGCTGATCAGCGCCGGCGCACGCGAAGGCGTACGCAAGGGCCAGGCGGTGATCGCCGGCGAGAACCTGGTCGGCCGCATCGCCGAAGTGGGCGACCGCTCGGCCCGCATCCTGCTGCTGACCGACATCAACAGCCATATCCCGGTGATCATCGAAGGCACGCGGGCCAAGGCCATCCTGTCCGGCGACAATTCGGACCGGCCGCGCCTGGCCTATCTATCGCCCAACAGCAATGCCGCCGTCGGCAACCGCATCGTTACCTCGGGCCATGGCGGCGCTTTCCCGCCGGGCATGCCGGTCGGGGTGATCGCCTCGATCCAGGACGGCATCGTGCGCGTTGAACCATTCGTTCATCGTTATCAGCTAGAGTACGTCACGGTGGTCGATTATGGACTGCCGGGCGTACTGCCCTCGGACATGCCGGATAACGGGAAATGAAGCACGGTATGGCTCAGCGGGTGGACCATATGGTTCGCCAGCTGGTGCCGGCGTCCCTGGTCCTGTTTCTCGTGCTGCTGCAGGCGATGCCCTGGCACCTGCCGGCCCTGGCCGGGATTTTTCCCGCCCTGCCGATGATCGGAATCTATTACTGGTCGGTGTATCGGCCCGATCTGCTGGTCCCTTCGGTCGCCTTCGCGGCGGGGCTGGTCAATGACGTGGTGCTGGGCGGCCCGATCGGACTTTCATCGCTGGCTTTTCTGGTGATCCAGGGCATGACCGCGTCGCAGACCCGCTTCTTCAACGGCAAGTCCTTCCTGGTCATCTGGTCGGGCTTCGCCCTGCTGGCGGCGGGCGCCCTGCTGATCGAGCTGGTGATGGGATCGCTGGTGTTCGGCCGGACCCCGATATTTTCCGCGCTGTGCATTCAATGCGCGCTGACGGTGTGCCTCTATCCGCCGGTCAGCTGGCTGTTTTCGCGTCTGCAACTCTTCTGGCTGCGAAACGAATGAAGATCTCGATGATCCAGGATACCGACCGCAGCAAGGTCATCGGACGCCGCGCCCTGCTGCTGGGCGGCGGCAAGGCGGTGCTGCTGTCGGCGCTGGCCGCGCGCATGTATTACCTGCAGGTCAACCAGGCCGACAAATACACCACCCTGGCCGACGAGAACCGCATCAATCTGCGCCTGATCGCCCCGCCGCGCGGGCGCATCCTCGACCGCAACGGCGTGCCGATGGCGGTCAACCAGGAGAATTACCGCGTGCTGGTGGTGTCGGAGGAGACCGACGACCTCGACGACACGCTGGACGCCCTGGGCAACATCATCCCGATCTCGGACCGCGATCGAACCCGCATCGCCCGCGAGGCCAAGCATCGCCGCAGCTTCCTGCCGGTGACGGTGAAAGAGAATCTGTCCTGGGAAGACGTCTCGCGCATCGAGATCAACTCGCCCGATCTGCCGGGCGTGATGATCGATGTCGGGCAGAGCCGCTCCTATCCGCTGGTCGGCCTGGGCGCGCATCTGCTGGGCTATGTTTCGGCGGTGTCCGAACAGGAATTGCAGCAGCAGGCCTCGCCCGATCCGCTGCTCGAACTGCCCGGCTTCCGCATCGGCAAGGCTGGGCTCGAGCGGGTCTATGATCTGGCTCTGCGCGGCAAGGGCGGCACCAGCCAGGTCGAAGTCAATTCGGTCGGGCGCACCATCCGCGAGCTGAAGCGCGACGATGGCGAGCCCGGCGTCGACCTCAACCTGACCATCGACATCGAGCTGCAGCGCTTCGCCGCGCAGCGCCTGGGCGACGAGAGCGCCGCCGTGGTGGTGATGGACATCCACACCGGCGAAGTGCTGGTGATGGCTTCCACCCCGTCCTTCGATCCGAACGCGTTCAACCGCGGCCTGACCGGCGAGGAATGGAAGGACCTGACCACCAATCCGCGCTCGCCGCTGACCAACAAGGCCATCGCCGGGCAATATGCGCCGGGTTCGACCTTCAAGACCATGGTGTCGCTGGCGGCGCTGGAAAGCGGAATCATCACCAAGGACCACACCGTGGTGTGCGGCGGCCGCATGTATCTGGGCAACCAGACCCGTTATTGCGACAAGGTGCATGGCGCGCTCGACATGAAGCAGGCGATCGCCCAGTCCTGCGACATCTATTATTACGACGTGGCGCGCAGGGTCGGCATCGACACCATCGCCACCATGGCCAAGCGCTTCGGCCTTGGGTCGCGCCTGGATATCGATCTGCCCAACGAGGCGCCGGGCCTGGTGCCCAGCCGCTCGTGGAAGCGTGCCACCTATGGCGTGCCGTGGACCCCGGGCGAGGATCTCAATGCCGGCATCGGCCAGGGCTATCTGCTGGTGACGCCGCTGCAGCTGGCGACGCAGGCGGCGCGCATCGCCAATGGCGGCTTCGCGGTGCAGCCGCATCTGGCGCGCGACAAGATCACCGGCCACAGTACCGAAGCCCGCGACTTCAGCCAGTTCCCCTCGCTCGGCATCGCGCAATCCTCGCTGGAGACCGTGGTCGAAGGCATGACCATGGCGGCGGGACCGGGCGGTACCGTGTATCTGAACCGCATTCTCGATCCCGCCATGGCGATGGCCGGCAAGACCGGCACGGCGCAGGTGCACCATCTGGCGGTGTCGGAACACCGGCTGGAAGGCTTCCGCAAGATCGAATCGCTGCCATGGAAGATGCGCGACAACGCGCTGTTCATCGGCTTCGCTCCGGTCGGGGCGCCGCGCTTCTCGATTTCGGTGATCGTCGAGCATGGCGGCTTCGGCGGCCAGGCGGCGGTGCCGATCGCCCGCGACATCATGATCGAAGTGCAGAAGCGCTATCCGCCCAAGACGGCCCAGCAGCAGAGCGAACCCTGCTGCGGCAACGGCCACGCGCATGACCACGACCATGATCACGGATAATTCGCCATGCTGATGGCCCAACATCGCAGTTTCCAGTTCAGCCGCTCGGAGATGTCGCTGAAGGAGAAGCTGTGGCATGTCAGCTGGTCTTTCGTGCTGCTGATCGCCATCGTCTGCTCGATCGGCTTCATGACCCTCTATTCCGCGGCCAACGGCCATATGGACCCCTGGGCGGCGCGGCAGATGATGCATTTCACCGCCGGCATCGCGGTGATGCTGGCCGTGGCGGTGGTCGATATCCGCAGCTGGATGCGCTGGTCATACGTGCTGTACGGCATCGCCCTGGTGCTGCTGGTGGCGGTGCAGATCAAGGGTTCGGTGCTGAAAGGCGGCCAGCGCTGGATCGATTTCGGCTTCATCCAGCTGCAACCCTCGGAAATCATGAAGATGACCCTGGTGCTGGCCCTGGCGCGCTATTTCCACGGCGCCAGCTATCAGGAAGTGGGGCGCCCGCTGTTCCTGCTGCCGCCGGTGCTGATGATCCTGCTCCCCGTCGGTCTGGTGCTGAAGCAGCCCGATCTCGGTACCGCCATGATGCTGGCCTTCTCGGCCGCCGCGCTGCTGTTCCTGGCCGGGGTCAGGATATGGAAGTTCGCCATCGTGATCGCCGCCGCGGGCGCCGCGGCGCCGGTGGCGTGGAAATTCATGCGCGATTATCAGAAGAACCGCATCCTGACCTTCCTCAACCCGGAAAGCGATCCGCTCGGCACCGGCTATCACATCTTCCAGTCGAAGATCGCGCTGGGCTCGGGCGGGGTGTTCGGCAAGGGCTTCATGCAGGGCACCCAGAGCCATCTGAACTTCCTGCCGGAAAAGCAGACCGACTTCATCTTCACCATGTTCGCCGAGGAATGGGGCATGGTCGGCGGGGTGGTGCTGCTGGCGCTCTATACGCTGATCCTGGTCTATGGCTATGCGCTGAGCATGAAGAGCCGCAACCATTTCGGCCGGCTGGTCGGATTGGGCCTGACCACCACCTTCTTCCTCTATGTCTTCATCAACATCGCCATGGTAATGGGGCTGGTGCCGGTGGTGGGCGTTCCGCTGCCGCTGATTTCCTATGGCGGCACGGCGATGCTGACGCTGCTGTTCGGCTTCGGGCTGATCATGAGCGTCTATATCCATCGCGACGTTCATATCGGCCGGCGCGGCGCTTCGGACGACGTCTAGAGTATTTTCCAACGGCGTCTTTGTATGCACAATGGGTATTGCCGCATTATCGGGAGGCAATGCCATGAAGATCGGGAATACCGACCGCCTGTCTGAGCAGCTTCGCGAGAAGCTGGAGGAAGCCATCGCCACCGGCGCATTCCGCCCCGGCGCGCGCCTTGACGAGGTGGAACTGGCGACTTTGTATGGCGTCTCGCGCACGCCGATCCGTGAAGCCCTGATCGCCCTCGGGGCGGCGGGTCTCATCGAAAAGCGGGCCCGCAAGGGCTGGGAAGTGGCGGAAATGTCGCCGGCGCGGCTGTGCGAGATGTTCGACGTCATGGCCGAACTCGAAGCGATGTGCGCCAGGCTGGCGGCGCGGCGCGCCTCGGAGGAGGAGCTGGCGCGCATCCGCAAGGCCCACGAGGATTGCCAGGCCGCGAAAGAGGCGGGTGATTCCGCCGATTATTTCCGCCTCAACGAGATCTTCCACATGACGATCTTCGAGGCCAGCCACAATAACTTTCTGATCGAACATGCCCGTGCCCTGCATAAGCGTCTGAGGCCCTATCGCCGCTTGCAGCTTCGCATGCGCAACCGGCTGGCCGGCTCCTTCCGCGAGCATGAGGGAATCGTCGAGGCGATCCTGGCGGGCGACGAAACGCTCGCCGCCGAACGGCTCCGCCGGCATGTGGCGGTGCAGGGCGAGCGCTTCACCGATCTGGTCGCCTCGCTGGCCGAGTTGTCCTCGTCCTGAGAGCGGCGTCAGTGCGGCGTCTGGGCCGCCAGTTTGGCGTCGATGTATCGCAGCATGGAATCGTCCGACGCCTTGCTGCACATCAGGTAGTTCTTCTCTCCCCGGTCGAAGCCGGACAGGCGCGCGATCGAATAGGATGACGGCGCCATGCCCAGGGCCTCGGTGACGAAATCGACTTCGTCCAAAGTCAGCAGGGCGACGTCGGCGCGGCGGCTTTGCACCATTCTGACGGCATTGAAGGCATTGCCCGAGATCGGCATCAGCGCCGATCGGGCCGAGGCCAGCGCCTCATCGATTCTGGCGCCGTAAGATCTCTGCAGCTTCACCACGATGCGAAGGGCCGGTTTGCCCAGCAGATCGGCCAGGTCCGTCTCGCCGCCGAGCGGCAGATCCGCACGGGTGAAGGCGGCGTAGGGGCGCTCCTCCATCAGCATGCCGCTGAACTTGGCCTGCTGCTCGCGCTGCGGTGTCTTGTAGCGGCCCACGGCACAGACGGGATGATCGGCCCGGGCGATGTCGACCAGTTCCCGGGAGGATGGGACCGCGACGAACCGGAACGCCAGCCCCGCTTTATCGAGCGCGGCGCGCACCGGGTCGACCGCCATGCCATGAGCCTTGCCATCCGCGCCGGTCCAGGCGTAAGGCGGCCTTTCGTAATATTCGATGGTCAGCGGCTGAGGAACTTCACGGTCGCAATCGTTCTGTTCGGCGGCCGAAAGATACAGCGACAGCAGGGCGCATTCGATCATCTGCCACTCTCCCGCAAGGCGAATCGGGCGCATCTCGTGCGTTCATATCCGCAATTGGATAAGCTGTGTGCGTAAATTTTCTCTATGTATACATAAAATCAGATTTGTGTGTTTTTGTCAAGCGGGGGGCGGCATCCGAAAAAAGTTTGAAAATAACCGTCGACAACCCGAAATCGCTTTGGTACAAAGCCGGCCTTCGCGGTGAGGGCGTATAGCTCAGTTGGTAGAGCAGCTGACTCTTAATCAGCGGGTCCAAGGTTCGAGTCCTTGTGCGCCCACCATCGCCGAGAAGCTGAAAGGCCCGGGTTTCCTAGAGAAATCCGGGCCTTTTCATTTCCGGGAAGCCGGATCATTCCGAACCCAGGCCGCTCTTTGCTGGTGAGGCGGCGGTGAACCCGCGAAGTCTCGGCGGATCGGCGCCATTTTCGACGCGCACAATTATCTCGCCGTGGAATCGAGATTATCGTATTTTGTCATGACGAATATATCATTATGTAGTGTATGTGCAGGCACTACAGATGGAGTCATCGCCATGAACCTGCAGATACGGGACCCCCGCGCCCGCGAGCTTGCCAAACGAATCGCACAGCGCCGCCATGTCTCTATGACCGACGCGGTTGTTGACGCTTTGGAGGCGGAATATCGGCGTGTGTCCGCTCAGCAGTCTTTGGCGGAACGCCTGGATGCGATTGCGGATGAGCTTGCGGCTTTAGCCAAACCCGGTGGTCGGGATATGACGAAGGACGAGGTCGATGCGATGTGGGGCCATACCTGATGTTCATCGACACGTCGGTTATCGTTGCGATCCTTTCCAAGGAGTCCGACGCGACCGAATTCGCAAACAAGATCGAGGCGGCTCAGTGCTGCACATCAGCTTTGGTTATCCTGGAGGCTGTCATGAGGCTTTCGACAAAGCTGGGGATTGATCCGGTGGAGGTGGAACCACGGATTCAGGCTCTTATGGACGAGGCCGGAATCACGCTCGCGCCGATGGATGCCAGAACAGCAAGCTTGGCGATAAAAGCTTTTGCCGATTATGGAAAAGGTAGGGGACACCCCGCCCAACTCAATTTGGCTGATTGTCTTTCCTATGCTTGTGCCAAAGCGCAAAGCATCCCGCTCCTCTATAAAGGCAAAGACTTCTCGCATACGGATTTGGGGTGAGCACCTGATCGATCCGTGTGCGCCTGCCATCGCCGAGAAGCTGAAAGGCCCGGCTTTCCTAGAGAAAGCCGGGCCTTTTGCTTTCCGCGTCCAAAGAATCAGCCGGCCTCGATGAGAGGGGCGGCGAGAGGGGCTGTACGTGACCGCGCGATGTCCGGCATCCGATAGGCTTCCTCGGGGATGGTGGACAGGGTCGAATCGTGCACCTCGGTCCCAAGGCCGTAGAAACGCTGGAAGCTCATGATCAGCGGCCGCCATTTGTCGGGGTCGATCCGGTCGGACATGCCCTCCATCAGGATGTCCGGCTGGATGTGAACCCGCGTCACGCGGACCTCGAAGGTCACGATCCGGCCGCGGGCAATCTCATCGTCTTCCATCAGGTCATGTCTGGCGGCGACGACGGCTTCCATCTGCACCGGGCACTCCAGCACCCGCGGCGGGGCCACGGTGAGGGAGGGGACCGGCGTCAAGCCGGCGGTCTCGAACTTGTTCTTTTCGAAGCTATAGCCCCTGGCGGCCTTGCCCGGAGGAACCGGGTTGGTCCCGGTCAGGCATGCCAGGCGGTTGACCGCCGCGACATTGTTCACCGAGGGAAGGTTCAGGACGCACTGGCCCGTGCGGATCAGGTTTTCGGTGGTTTTCGAGGCCGCGGCCAGCCCCAGGATGCTGCGCCAGCCCAGCCAGAACGCCGAGGACATCGGGGCGAGGTTGGCCGTGCCATCCTCGTTGGCGCTGCTGATCAGCACCACCGGCGTGCCGAAATAGAGGATCGATGGTTCGCTGACGATATGGGAAGGCGTCATTGCTGATCTCTCGATGCAATCGGGCAGGAGGCGCAAGACCTCCTGCCCTTGGTGGGTTACGCGATGCGGATGAGGCCGAGCTGCTGGAGAGCGGTAACGCCGTCATCCAGGCCGATCTCTTCGACGATCTTGCCGTTTTCCAGGCGCAGGACCGTGGTGCCGGTGAAATGCATCTTCCGTCCGCTTGCCGCGGGAAGGGAGCCGACCAGGAAATCGCCGAAAGCCGGCCCGGTGTGCGTGCCGCCGCCTTCCCAGCGGCCCACGACATAGTCGCCTTCGGCGATGAGATCCGCGGTCCCCCAGAAGTTGAGATCGGGGAAAGCCTCCCGGAATCCGGTCATGAAGGCCTTGATGTCGTTGCGGCCATGACGCGGGGCATGGAGCGAATAGTGCAGCAGCATGGTCGGCGCCGCGAGGTCGTCAATGACGCCGAGATTGCAGGTTTTCCCCCAAAATTCCGTGAACCAGCGGCCGACGATGGCCTTGTTTTCGGATTCCTTGCTCATTTTCGCTCTCTTTTCAGGAGTGTCCCGATGATCTGCGGTTCCGCCGGCTATCGCAGCCGCGCCGGATGCCATCAAGATCGCCGACGCCAACAGGTCGCGTCTGTTCAGCATTGCAGTTCCTTTCATGGGGCCGGGAGTTGCCGGCTTCCGGAAAGCTAGCGGGCGGCGGCCGGGCGCGAACTCCGATTCTTGCTGTGAAATCCGAGGCATCCCGCAAACGACAAAGGGCCGGGCTTTCCCTGAGGAAGGCCCGGCCCCTTGCTTTTCCGGATTGATTGAATGTCGTCGGGACTGAAGATCGATTGCGGATCGCCGCGCCGTCCTCGAGTCTGGGTCAGACCGCCTTTACTTCGATCTTCTTCTCGGCCGCCGCGGTT
>JAJPHO010000022.1 GCA_021325215.1 Alphaproteobacteria bacterium | reverse complement strand
GGCGTGATCAAGATCGACAGCCAGAAGCCGACCGACAAATTCGGCGGCTATGGCGACCTGTCCTACGGCACCTATAACAGCGTCGACTTCAATGGCGCCGTCAACGTGCCGCTGGTCGAGAACAAGCTGTATATGCGCGTCTCGCTGAACGAGGCCTACCGCGACAATTGGGTGCATAACGACTACGCGCCGAACACCCGCGCTCAGAACGTCAACGGCTATACCGACCTGGCCGGCCGCGTCCAGCTGCTGTGGACCCCCGATGTCGACACTTCGGTGCTGCTGAACCTGCATGCCCGCGACATGTACGGCACCTCGACCCTGTTCCGCGCCAATATCGAAGATCCGGGCAGCAACAATCTGGTCGCCGGCTTCCAGATCAACCACATGGCCTTCGACGACCTCTACACCCAGAAGCTGGAAACCCGCGGCGCCACCCTGACCGTGGATCACGATTTCGGCCCGATCAAGCTGACCTCGATCAGCGGTTGGGAAGAGGGCAAGATCCTGTCGCGCGGCGATCTCGACGGCGGTTATTTCAATTCGGTCACCGGCGCCACCAACATCGCCAAGAACGCGCCGTACGACCTCGATTCCGCTTCGCAGGACGTCATTCCCAACCTGCAGCAATTCACGCAGGAAGTGCGCGTCTCGAACGATCCGAACAGCCGCTTCTTCAATCAGGCCGGCGCCTATTTCTTCCATGACCTGTATCAGGACATCACCTACGAGTACGAGGACAACACGACCCCGACCGGTTCGGTCCTCGACAATCCGCTGGGCGAGCTTCTGAACACCCGCCAGAGCGCGGTTTCGTGGGGCATCTTCGACTCGGCGTCCTACAAGGTCACCGATGCCTGGACGGTCCAGGCCGGCATCCGCCAGTCGCACGACTACAAGGATCTGGTCCTCGAGCGCTATTTCATCGATCCGAATTTCGGCGCCAGCTACCTGATCGATCCGGGCACCAATGGCTATCTCAAGAACACCGCGCGTGTTTCGGGCTCGCTGGTCAGCTGGGACTTCAGCTCCACCTACAAGCTGACCGACGACGTCAGCGCCTATTTCCGCGCCGCCCGTGGCGGCAAGGGGCCGGCCATCGAGGCGCGCGACACCTTCGCCGACAACATCTCGACGGCGAAGCAGGAAGTCACCACCTCCTATGAAGGCGGCGTGAAGTCCGACTTCTGGGGCAGGAAGCTGAAGCTGAACGTCGACGGCTATGTGTGGAACGACCGTGACGCGCAGATCACCTCGACCGGTGGCGCCCAGAACCTCATCCTGCTGCAGAACGCCGCCAACGTCGAAGGCTATGGCTTCGAACTCGAAGCCACCCTCAAGCCGATCGACGGTCTGCTGCTGAATGGCGGTATGGCGTATAACCATACCGAAATTCAGGATGCGAACCTGTACACCAGCTATTGCAGCAATGGCTGTGCGGTGACCAGCCCGATCGCCATGGTCAACGGCTCCTCGCTGGCGTCGCTCAACCATTCGGTGCTGCAGAACGCGCCGGTCTGGACCGCCAACTGGAACGCGCGCTACAGCCTGCCGCTCAATGACGAAAGCGGCCTGTTCGCCTTCACCGACTGGACCTATCGCAGCTCGGTGCTGACCACCGCCTACAACTCGATCGAAAGCAATGTGAAGCCGCTGACCATCGGCGGCCTGCGCATCGGCTACGAGAACTACGTGCAGGACATGGAAGTTTCGGCCTTTGTCCGCAACATCATGAACCGCGTGCAGGTCACCGGCGTCGCCATCGATTTCGTCCCCGGCGATTCCAATGGCTATGTCAACGATCCGCGCACCTTCGGTATCGAGCTGAAGAAGCGTTTCTGATCTAGTATCTAACTCGGTCATAAAGGCCGTCCGTCTTGGCGGACGGCCTTTTCTTTTAAGGGAAGGGCAGGGCGCATGGATATGGGCCGCTCGGTATTGGGTGTTTTCGCCCTGTTGGCGCTGGCTTATGCCATTTCGGACAATCGCCGGCTGATCAGCCCGCGCACCGTTCTGGCGGCGCTGGCCACCCAGATCGGCATCGGCGCCCTGATCCTGTTCGTCCCGGCCGGCCGCGCCGTGCTGTCGGCCGCCGCCATCGGCGTCAACCATGTCATCGAATACGGCAATGCCGGCATCGGCTTCGTGTTCGGCGCCCTGGTCAAGGACCATATGCTCGAGTTGTTCGGCGGCGACGGCTATGTGTTCGGCCTGCGCGTCCTGCCGATGATCATCTTCATGACCGCGCTGATTTCCGTGCTCTACCATCTTGGCGTGATGCGCTGGGTGGTGCTGGGGCTCGGCACCGTGTTCCAGAAGCTGTTGAACGTCAGCAAGCTGGAAAGCTTCAGCGCGGTGACCACCATCTTCCTCGGCCAGAGCGAAATGCCGGCCGTGGTGAAGCCCTTCGTGCCGCGCATGACCGGCCCCGAACTGTTCGCGGTGATGACCAGCGGCATGTCGGCGGTGACCGGCTCGGTGCTGGCCGGCTATGCGGGCCTGGGCGTGAAGATGGAATATCTGATCGCCGCCTCCTTCATGGCCATCCCCGGCGGCCTGATGTTCGCCAAGATCGCCTGTCCGACCACCAGCGCATCGGTCATCGAGATCGACAATCTGTCGTTCGACGAAAAGCGCGCCACCAACGTCATCGAGGCGGCTGGCGCCGGCGCGGCGGTGGGTGTGAAGATCGCGGTGGCGGTGGGCGCCATGCTGATCGCCTTCATCGGCCTGATCGCCTTGCTGAACGGCATCGTCGGCGGTATCGGCGGCGCGATCGGCATGCCCGATCTGTCGCTGGAGCTGATCCTCGGCAAGCTGTTCTCGCCGATCGCCTATCTGATCGGCGTGCCGTGGGACCAGGCGTCGCTGGCCGGCAGCTTCATCGGCCAGAAAATGATTCTCAACGAGTTCGTTGCCTACATCAATCTCTCACCCTATCTGAAAGATGCGGCGGCGGTCGCGGCGGCCGGCGGCCAGACCCTGGATACGCGCAGCCTCGCCATCGTGTCGTTTGCTCTGTGCGGCTTCGCCAATTTCTCGTCGATCGCCATCCTGGTCGGCGGCTTCGGCACCATCTGTCCGGAGCGGCGGGCCGAGGTGGCGCGGTACGGGTTGCGGGTGGTGGCCTGCGGCACGCTGTCCAATCTGATGAGCGCCAACATCGCCGGATTTTTCCTGTCTCTGAATTGAAAGCATCAGTGCCCATGATCTCCATCGCCACGACCGCTTTGGGTCTGCTGGACCTTACCTCGCTCAATGACAATGACAGCGACGAGAGCATCCGCGCTTTGGCTCAGTCCGCCGCCACGCCGTTCGGCGGTCCGGCCGCTCTGTGCGTTTATGACCGCTTCCTCGGCACCGCGCGCGCCGAATTGGACAAGCTGAACCTTTCGGGCGTGAAGCTGGCCACCGTGGCCAATTTTCCGCTGGGCGGCACCGACATCGCCGCCGCGGTCGCCGAAGCCAAGGCCCAGCCGGGCAAAGGCGCCGACGAGGTCGATGTGGTGTTCCCCTGGCGCGCACTGATCGCCGGCGACCGCGAGACCGGCGCCAAGCTGGTCGCGGCCGTCCGCGACGTGCTGCCGGCGTCTATCACCCTGAAGGTGATCATCGAATCCGGTGAACTGGCCGAGCCGGCGCTGATCCGCCGCGCCTCCGAGATTTCCATCGAAAACGGCGCCGATTTCGTCAAGACCTCGACCGGCAAGGTTCCGGTCAACGCCACCCTGGAAGCCGCCGAGATCATCCTCGGCACCATCCGCAGCAGCGGCAAACCGGTCGGTTTCAAGGCCTCGGGCGGCGTGCGCACGGTGGCCGATGCCGGCACTTACCTGGCGCTGGCCGACAAGGTGATGGGCGAGGGCTGGGTTTCGCCCAAGACCTTCCGCTTCGGCGCCTCGGGCCTGCTGGGCGACATCAAGGCGGTGCTGTCGGGCGGCGCTTCCCCCACGCCGGGCACGGGCTACTAAGATGCTGGCCCAGGAAATCATCCGCAAGAAGCGCGACAAGCAGCCTTTGTCGCGTGAGGAGATCGCCTTTTTCATCAAGGGCATCGCCGACGGTTCGGTGTCCGAGGGGCAGATCTCGGCCCTGACCATGGCGGTCTATTTCAACGATATGAGCCTGCCCGAGCGCGTCGCCTTCACCGAGGGCCTGCGCGATTCCGGCGACGTGCTGGAATGGAAGTCGCTGAACCTGCCGGGGCCGATCCTCGACAAGCATTCGACCGGCGGCGTCGGCGATCTGGTCTCGCTGCCGCTCGGCCCGATGATCGCCGCCTGCGGCGGCTTCGTGCCGATGATCTCCGGGCGCGGCCTCGGCCATACCGGCGGCACGCTCGACAAGTTCGATTCGGTGCCGGGTTACACCACGACCCCCGACAATGCGCTGTTCCGCAAGGTGGTGCGCGAGGTCGGCGTCGCCATCATCGGCCAGACCGCCAGCCTGGCGCCGGCCGACAAGCGCGTCTATGGCATCCGCGACGTCACCGCGACCGTCGAATCGGTGGCGATGATCACCGCCTCGATCCTGTCCAAGAAGCTGGCCGCCGGGCTCGACGCCCTGGTGCTCGACGTCAAGGTCGGCTCCGGCGCCTTCATGCCGACCTATGACAAATCGGTCGAGCTGGCGGAAAGCATGGTCGGCGTCGGCAATGGCGCCGGCATGAAGACCTCGGCCCTGCTGACCGATATGAGCCAGTCGCTGGCTCCTTGTGCCGGCAACGCCATTGAAGTGCAGGCGTCGATCGATTACCTGACCGGAAAGAACCGTCCGAAGCGCTTGCACGACGTCACCATCGCGCTCTGTGCGCAGATGCTGGTGCTCGGCAAGCTGGCCAAGGATACCGGCGAAGCCGTCGCCAAGCTGGAAAAGGCGTTGGAGTCCGGCCGCGCCGCCGAGATTTTCGGCAAGATGGTCGCCGCCTTGGGCGGTCCGGCCGATCTGGTCGAGAACCCGGGCAAGCATCTGGAAGCCGCGCCGATCATCCGCGCGGTTCCGGCTCCGCGTGCGGGCTTCGTCTCGGCGGTGAAGTGCCGCGAGCTCGGCCTGGCCGTGGTCTCCCTGGGCGGCGGCCGCCGCAAGCCCGAGGACAAGATCGATTTCGCCGTCGGCTTCACCGAATACGCCGAACTGGGCGCGAAGATCGAAGCCGGCCAGCCGCTGGCCCTGGTCCATGCGCGGACCGAGGCCCAGGTGGCGCAGGCCATCGCCGAAGTGCAGGCCGCCTATGTGATCGGCGACCAGAAGCAGGATGTACCCCCGTCGGTTTACCGCCCGGTGGGGTGAAAGGAACCAAAATGCGGGCCATTTTCATGATCATGGATTCGCTCGGCATCGGGGCCGCCCCCGACGCCGCGCGTTTCGGCGATGTGGGGGCCGACACCTTCGGCCATATCGCCGAGCGGCGGGCTGCCGAAGGGCGCCCGCTGGCCATTCCTCATCTCGAAAGCCTGGGTCTCGGCCTCGCTGCCACTTTGGCGCGCGGCACGGTTCCGGCCGGTCTGCAGGCCGCGCCTGCGATCCGCGCCGCCTATGGCGCCGCGGCCGAGCTGTCGGCCGGTAAGGACACGCCGTCCGGCCATTGGGAGCTGGCCGGCGTGCCGGTGCGCAGCGATTGGGGTTATTTCCCGGCCACCGAGAATTGCTTCCCGCAGGAACTGCTCGACCGGCTGGTCGAGCGCGGCAAACTGCCGGGCTATCTCGGCAATTGCCATGCGTCCGGCACGGTGATCATCGAGCGCCTGGGCGAAGAGCATATGAAGACCGGCAAGCCGATCTTCTACACCTCGGCCGATTCGGTGTTCCAGATCGCCGCCCATGAAGAGAGTTTCGGGCTGGAGCGCCTGCTCGATCTGTGCGCCATCGCCCGCGAGGAAGTCGATAAATACAATGTCGGCCGCGTCATCGCGCGTCCCTTCGTAGGCCGCGACGCCAAGAGCTTCAAGCGCACCGGCAACCGCCGCGACCTGGCCGTCCCGCCGCCGTCGGCCACCGTTCTGCAGAAGCTGGCCGATGCCGGCGGGCAGGTGGTCTCGATCGGCAAGATCGCCGACATCTACGCCCAGGTCGGTATTACCAAGAAGGTCAAGGCGACCGGCCTCGACGCCTTGTGGGACGCCACCTTCCAGGCAGTGCGCGAGGCGCCGGACTTTTCCATCGTGATGACCAATTTCGTCGATTTCGACCAGGAATACGGTCATCGCCGCAATGTCGAGGGTTATGCCGCGGCGCTGGAAAGCTTCGACCGCCGCCTGCCCGAACTGGACGCGCTGATGAAGCCCGACGACATCGCCATCATCAGCGCCGACCATGGCTGCGACCCGACCTGGCCGGGTTCGGACCATACGCGCGAGCATGTGCCGGTGCTGGTGTGGGGCGACAAGGTCAAGGCCGGTTCGCTCGGCGTGCGCGACAGCTTCGCCGATGTCGGGCAGAGCCTGGCCAGCTGGTTCAAACTGGCCCCGTTCCCGGACGGCAAGGCCTTTCTCTAAGCATCACAGGAACCTCCATGAGCGATATCGTCAGCCAATTGCACAAGGCCGCCAGCGCCGCGCGCAAGAATTCCTATTCGCCCTATTCCAACTTCAAGGTGGGCGCGGCCCTGCTGGGCGCCGACGGCAAGATCTACGCGGCGGCCAATGTCGAGAACGCCGCCTATCCGCAGAGCCAGTGCGCCGAAGCCTCGGCCATCGGCGTGATGGTCGCGGCCGGCTGTACCGAGATCAAGGAAGTGCTGGTCCTGGCCGAAGCGCCCGGCGACGAACCCGTCTCGTGCTGCGGCGGCTGCCGCCAGCGCCTGAACGAATTCGCCGGTCCCGAGGTCGTGATCCACATGGCCAACGAGCAGCGCGTGCTGGGCACCATCACCATGAAGGAGATGTTGCCGATGTCCTTCGGGCCGAAGCAGCTGGCTAAGTAAGCTTTCCTTCGCGCACCTTGCCGAAACGACGGGCAAGGTGCTGACCGAGCAGCCCGAAGCCGGCCAGCAAGGCGCCGGCTTCGGGGCTCAGCAAAGCGGGCACCGGATGCCCTTCCAGCAGAACCATTCCCACCACCAGATTGACCGTTCCCCAGAGGAAATTGACCAGCGGGGAGGAAAAGCCGATTCCGCGTGGGCGGGCGAAAGGCGTCGGCAGTTCCTGGCCTAAAGTGCCGGCGGCGAGGTGGGGAATGCAGTTCAGCAGGAATGCGCCGGCGAAGAACAGAGCGATGAAACTCATGCGGCACCTTTGCGGTTCGAGAGAATTTTGGCGATCAGGGGACCGAACAGCAGCACCGAGACGAAGCGCACGGTCTGCATGGTCATGATGAAGCCGGCATCGACGGTCGGCGACGAGGCGGCGATGATCGCCGCCGTGTCGGCGCCGCCCGGATTGGTGGCCAGCCAGGCGGTGATCGGGTCGATGCCGGCGAATTTCACCAGCAGCGCGGCCAGCCCGCCGCACAGGGCGATCAGCGCGAACGTGCACAGCAGGATTTGCGGCAGGGCGCGCGCCGCCTGAAGCAGCAGCTTGACGGTGAAGCGCAGGCCGACCCGCCAGCCGATCGCGGCATAGGCGAGGGCCAGCAGCCAGCGCGGCAATTCCAGGGTCATCACATCGAAATGGGCCAGCGCCGCGCCGGCGGCCATCGGCAGCAGCATCGCGCCGGCCCGCAGTTTGAGGCGGCCGCCGATCAGCGGACCGGCGATCGCCAGGGCCAGGGTCGCGGCGAAAGGGCCCCACTGAATCGGTCCGAACAGATGCACGGCATGGGCCGGCGGCACCGTCGCGCCCAGCAGCCGCGCGCCGGTCGAGGCGATCACCGCCACGATCACCACGCGCAGATATTGCATCAGGCCGACGATGCGGGAATCGGCGCCGAAATCCTCGGACATCACGGTCATCACCGAAGCGGCGCCGGGGCTCATCCCCCACAAGGCGGTGGTGCCGGGCAGCAGATCGGTGCGGCTCAGCAGCCAGCCGAGCCCGGCGCTGAACACCACCACCGACAGGGCGCCGGCGATCAGGATGCCCCAATTGGCCGAGCCGGTGCCGAGCAGCTTGGCCAGGATGCCGCCGATCAGGCAGCCGAGCACGCCCTGCGCCAGGCCGAAAGCCCGTTCCGGAATATCGACCGCGCCATTCAGCGAGGTGATGACGATGCCGGCGATCATCGGTCCCAGCAAAAGCGCGGCCGGCAGTCGCAGCGCGGTCAGCAGCGCGGCCAAAGCGAGGGAGAGGATCAGCAGCGCGCCCCAGCGCACCGGAAGGATTTGTTCCGCAAGCGACACTCGACGAATCATGATGCACGTCCGAAAGAGAAATGCGAGGATGTCCTCGCAAAACAGTAAGTAGAAGGTATCCTCGCAAATGTCAATCCCCACCCCTCCCGCCCCGCTGGCACCCAAGCGCCGCCGCGGCCATCTGCGTGTCGCCGCGATCCTCGACGCGGCCGAAACGGTGTTCGCCGAGAAGGGCTATGACGCCGCGACCATGACCGAAATCGCCGCGCGCTCGAAGACGGCGATCGGCTCGCTCTATCGCTTCTTTCCCAACAAGGAAGTGCTGGCCCAGGCCTTCCTGTCCGACTATGTCGAGAAGGTGCTGGAAAACCTGAACGGCATCGCTGCCCATGCCGAGGGCATGACGCCGCGCCAGCTGGCCGAGGCGCTGGTGGCCTATCGCATCGCGCTGAAGGAACACCGCCGGGTCGCCTCGGTGCTGGTCGAAGCCGGTGGCGATATGAGCGGCATGCGCGGCGACCTCAGCGCCTTTCTGCGCACCAAGCTGTCGGCCATCCTGCGCAGCGCCCTGCCGCATCTCGACGAGGCGCGGGCGGCTGAGATGGCGCGGCTGATCCAGCATGTGCTGAAACTGGTCAGCGAAACCTCGCCCGACGAAAAGGCGGTCGCCGCCGACGTCACCGACCTGCTGGAGTTCTATTTCACCAAGCGCTGAGCCGGGTTTAAAGCCTCGCCGACCAGCGCCAGGAAGGCATTCACCGCCATCGGCAGCGCGCGGCCCTGGCGCACATAGGCGCCCAGTTGGGTGGTGACCGGCGTTCCGGCATGAAGCGGCGCGCAGGCCAATTGGCCCGAGGCGAGTTCGCTTTCGAGGCCGAGGCGGGTCTGGAAGCTGATGGCGCCGGTGCGCAGGGTCAGATGCTTCATCAGCACCAGCGAGCTGACCTCGGCGATCACCGTGGCGCGGTTGCGATGGCGGCGCAGCAGCGGGTCCAGCAGGGTGAACAGCGACAAATCCGGGCGCGGCAGGATCAGCGGATGCTGCAGGCACTCGGCGACCGACACCCGGTCCTTGCCGGCCAGCGGATGGTCCGGCTTCATCACCGCGACCAGATTGAACTCCCCCGCCGCCATCTGCTGGATTTCCGCCGTCTGGGCCAGGGAGAAGGCCAGGCCGATATCCGCCTCGCCGCGCCTCAGCATCTCGGGGATCACATTGGAGCCGGCCAGGCTGGCTTTGATCTGGACGCCGGGATATTTGCGCGCCATGCGCTCGATCAGATCGGGCAGGAAGCCGGTGCCGAGCGATTCCACCGCGACCAGGCTCAGCTCGCCGCGCCGCAGGCCCATCAGCGCTTCCAGCTCGTCGATGGCGCGCCGTTCGTCCTGGAGAACGGCGATGGCATGGCGGGCCAGCACCTCGCCGGCGGGAGTCAGCACCATGCCGTCGGCCAGGCGGTCGAACAGCGGCATGCCGATATCGGCTTCGAGCTTGAGGATATGGCGGTTGATGGCCGAGGCGGCGATGTCGAGCCGCCGCGCCGCCTCGCGGATCGAGCCATGGCGGCGCACCGCGTCGAAATAGCCGATGGCGCGGTTATGCAGCGTCTGTTTCATCGGCCGGTCCAGGCGGCGATTTTCGCGCGCTCTTCCTCGGTCATGTGCGTCGCATTCCCCAACGGCATGGCCCGCGTTACCGCGACCTGCTGGACGATCTCGGCGGCATGGGCCGAGACCTGCGCCGGCGTGTCGAAGGCGATGCCCTTGGGCGCCTGGGCGATGCCCTCGAAGGTCGGATTGGCGGAATGGCAGGGCGCGCAGCGCGCCGCGACGATCCCGTCGATTTCAGCCTGCGATACCGGACCCGAGATTTTCGCCGGCGCCGGCAGCGTGACGGCGATGGTGGCGATCATCACCAAAGCGGCGGCCGGCCACAGCCAGCGATAGGGCGTCAGCCCGGCATGCTTCATATTGAAGAAATGCCGGACCAGAAAGCCGGTCAGGAACAGCCCGGCCAGCACCAGCCGCGCGTGGCCGGTGCCGAACGTCATCGGATAATGGTTGCTGACCATCAGGAACAGAACGGGCAAGGTCAAATAGTTGTTATGGGTCGAGCGCTGCTTGGCCTGGGCGCCGAGGCGCGGATCGGGCTGGCGGCCGGCCACCAGATCGGCAACCACCTTCTTCTGGTTGGGAATGATCAGGAAGAAGACGTTCCCCACCATCAGCGAACCGACCAGCGCGCCGATATGCAGGAACGCCGCGCGCCCGCCGAACAGCCGCAGATAAAGCTCGGATGCCGCCGCGACCAGCACGCCGACGGCGATGGTCAGAACGCGGGTGTCGCGCCCGAGCGGCGAACGGCAGATCACATCGTAAAGCAGCCAGCCGACCGCCAGCGACGCCAGGCTGGCCGCGGCCGCTTGCCGGGGGTCCAGTACGGCGACGGACGGATCGATCAGATAGAGCCCGGGATGGATGTAATAGGTCGATGCCAGCAGCAGGAAGCCGAAGATCCAGGTGGAATAGGCCTCCCATTTGAACCAGGTCAGCTCCTCCGGCATGTGGGCGGGCGCCACCAGATATTTCTGGATGTGATAGAAGCCGCCGCCATGCACCTGCCAGGTCTCGCCCTTGACCCCTTGGGGCAGGCCGGCGCGGCCGCGCAGGGACAGGTCGGCGGCGATGAAATAAAAGGACGATCCGATCCAGGCGATGCCGGCGACCACATGGGTCCAGCGCAGCAGCGCCGAAACCCAGGCGAGAATCATGTCCGCCATTGCATTCCTTCCTCGAAAGGGGTTCAAATTGCTGTAAGCAGATTTTGAAATAGTACACCACAGCGATCTCAAATCAGCAACGGAGTGAGCGCGCAATGAGCGAGGAGCCGGATGACATTCTGTCCGCTTTCGCCGCCAGCCTTCTGAGGCTCGACGTGCCGCCCGCCTGCCGCGAAGGCGTGGAAGCCAATCTGACGCTGCTGGCCCGGCACGCCCGCACCCTGGAAGATTGGCTCAAGCGAGAGGATGTGCCTGGGAATTGAGCCGCCTGGCCACCATCGCAGCGGGCGTCCGCGACGGCTCGCATTCGGCGGAAAGCCTGATCGAACAGACCCTGGCCGATATCGCCGTGCGCGATGGCCGCTATGGCTGTTTCACCCGGCTATTGTCCGACCAGGCCTTGCGCGATGCCCGCCTGATCGACACCCGGATCGCCGGCGGCGAGGACCCCGGTCCGCTGGCCGGCGTGCCCTTCGCGGTCAAGGATCTCTATGACGTCGCCGGTCTGGTGACGACCGCGGGTTCCGTCGTGCGCAAGAACGAGCCGCCCGCTCTGTGGGATGCGGAAGCGGTGATGCGGCTGAAAGCGGCCGGCGCCATTCTGGTCGGTACGCTGAACATGGACGAGTTCGCGTATGGCTTCGCCACCGTCAACGCGCATTACGGCACGACCCGCAATCCGCATGATGTCGAGCGCCTGGCCGGCGGTTCCTCGGGCGGTTCGGCGGCGGCGGTAGCGGCCGGGCTGGTGCCGCTGGCGCTGGGGTCGGACACCAACGGCTCGATCCGCGTCCCGGCGTCGCTGTGCGGGGTCTGGGGCATCCGTCCCGGCGACGGAATCTTGTCCAGCCAGGGCGCCTTTCCCTTCGTCGAACGCTTCGACCAGATCGGCCCGTTCACCCGCTCCGCCGCCGATCTGGCGCTGGTCCATGATCTTCTGGCCGGCAAGGCTCCCGTGCTGGGACGCGGCGCGGCACCGCGTATCGGCCGTCTCGATGGATGGTTTGCGCGCCATGCCGGGCCGGATGCGCTGGAGGCGGTCGAGACGGTGGCCGCGCATCTCGGTGCCGGCACGGCTTCGCTGCCCAGCGCGGAGGCGGCACGCTCCGCCGCTTTCCTGATCACGGCGGGCGAGTCGGGGGCTTTCCACCTGAACACCCTGCGGAGCTCGGCGATGGAGTACGATCCGGCGGTGCGCGACAGGCTGATCGCCGGCGCCTTGCTCCCCGCCGCTCTGCTGGCCAAGGCGCAGCAATTCCAGCCGGTGTTCCGCGCCGAGGTCGATGCGCTGTTCGAGCAATTCGACATCCTGATCGCGCCGGCCACGCCGACCGTGGCGCCGCGCATCGAGGAAGGCACGATCCTGATGGACGGCAAACCAGTCTCGGCGCGCGCCAATCTCGGCCTGTTCACCCAGCCTCTGACCCTGGCCGGCATTCCCGTCGCGGCGGCGCCGGTCGCCCGTCCCGGCAAGCTGCCGATCGGCCTGCAATTCGCCACCGCGCCGGGCCGCGAATCGATGCTGTTCGAGTTGTTGCTGGAATTGGAGAAGGACGGAGTTTTGGCGGCTGCCGAGGTGCCGTCATGAGCGTTGTAAAGATTTACCACGGAGACACGGAGACACGGAGAAACACGGAGAAAAGTGCCGCAGGCAGCCATGACCCTGCTCGAATGGCTTTCGGATACGGGAATGACTGCGCTTCGCGCTTATCTCCTTCTCCGTGTCCCTCCGTGTCTCCGTGTCTCCGTGGTAAAGAAGCGGGCCTTTCTAGCGCTCCGGCGGGTGCCCCATGAGCCGCGCCAAGGAACGCTGCGACAGCTTAGGCGAAGGGCGTTTCACCGATATGCCCGGTTTGCTGTTCCGCCCTTATCTCGGGCCGGCGCACAAAGCCGCGGTCGAACAGCTGACAGCCTGGATGGAAGAGGCGGGGATGAGCGTTCGGCTCGACCCGTCCGGTTCGTTGATCGGGCGCTATGAAGGCACCGGCATGAAGACCCTGCTGATCGGCTCGCATATCGACAGCGTGAAGGATGCCGGGCGCTATGACGGGCCGCTTGGGATCATGCTCGGCATCGACTGTGTCGCGGCGCTGCACCAGGTCGGACGGCGTCTGCCTTTCGCCATAGAGGTGGTTGCCTTCGGCGACGAGGAAGGCTCGCGTTTTCCCTCGGCGATGCTCTGCAGCCGCGCGATGGCGGGCCAGATCGACGATAAGTCGCTGGAGATTGACGGGCTGGAAGGCGCCCTGAACGATTGGGGCCTCGACCGTGCTTCCTTCCTCAACGCCAAACGCGATCCCGCCGATCTGGTCGGCTATATCGAGGCGCATATCGAGCAGGGGCCGGCGCTGGAAGCGGAAGGCCTGGCCCTGGGCATCGTCACCGGCATCGCCGCGCAGAAACGCTATTCCGTGCGGTTCGTCGGCATTGCCGGCCATGCCGGCACCAATTCGATGGCTCTGCGCAAGGATGCCTTGCCGGCAGCCGCCGAGGCGATTCTGAAGATCGAGGAAATCGGCCGCGCCGGTCCGCCCGATATGGTGGCGACGGTCGGACGGATGGAGGTGCTGCCCGGCGCGCCCAATGTGGTGCCGGGCGATGTGCGCTTTTCGGTCGATGTCCGCGCCGGCACCGCCGAGCCGCGCGATAAAGCGGCGGAAGAGATCGAGCGGGCTCTGGCCGAAATCGCCGAGCGGCGCGGCCTTGGGCTCGCTGTCCGTCTGCTGCACGATCTGCCGCCGGCGCCCTGCGATCCGGCGATGATGGAACGCCTGGAGAGGGCGGTAACCGCCATCGGCCAGCCGGTGCATCGCCTGGTCAGCGGCGCCGGCCATGACGCGATGGCTTTCGCCGATATGACCCCGACGGCCATGCTGTTCCTGCGCTGCGAGGGCGGGATCAGCCACAATCCGCTGGAGCGCGTGTTTCCCGCCGATGTGGACCTCGCCCGCGACGCCCTGCTGGCTTTCCTCGACATTCTTTCGGAAGAGTATGATGGCTGACACTTACAGCGAGATCGATCCGCCGCAGCGGCTGTTGATGGGGCCCGGCCCGGTCAACGCCCATCCCCGGGTGTTGCGGGCGATGTCCGCGGATCTGCTCGGACAGTTCGACCCCGAATTCACCGCTTACATGAACGAGACTATGGCGCTCTATCGCCGGGTCTTCATGACGGAGAATCGCTGGAGCCTGCTGATCGACGGCACCGCGCGCGCCGGCATCGAGGCGGCTCTGGTGTCGCTGATCGAGCCGGATTCGACCGTGCTGATCGTACGCTCCGGCCGTTTCGGCCTGCTGCTGACCGAGATCGTCGAACGTCTCGGCGGAAAGATCGAGACGGTCGATGCCGAATGGGGCGAGGTGGTGCCGTTCGTCCGCATCGAGGAGGCGGCGCGCAAGCATCGCCCGCAGGTGATCGCCTGCGTCCATGGCGACACGTCGACCACCATGGCCCAGCCGCTGGATGGGCTGGGCAAGCTCTGCCATGAGATCGGCGCCTATTCCTATGTCGATGCCACCGCGACCCTGGGCGGCATGGCGGTCGAGACCGACCGCTGGGGCGCCGATGTGGTGACGGCGGGCCTGCAGAAATGCATGGGCGGACCGTCCGGTTCGGCGCCGATCACCATCTCCGACCGCGCCGCCGACTTCATCGCGTCGCGGAAAAGGGTCGAGGCCGGCATCCGCCGCAATGACATCCAGGACGGCAATCGCACCCGCATCGGCTCGAACTATTTCGATCTCGCAATGATCATGGATTACTGGTCCGACAAGCGCCTCAATCACCATACCGAGGCGACCTCGATGCTGTATGGCGCCCGCGAATGCGCCCGGCTGGTGATGGAGGAGGGGCTGGAGGCCCGCTTCGCCCGCCACAGGGCGATGGGCAAGGCGATGGTGGCGGGGGCCCGGGCCATGGGTCTGCAGGTGTTCGGCAGCGACGAATACCGCATGAGCAACGTCACCGGCATCCATATCCCCGACGGCGTGGATGGCGAGAAGGTCCGCACCCGCATGCGCGAGGAATTCGAGATCGAGATCGGCTCCGCCTTCGGTCCTCTGCAAGGCAGGATCTGGCGTATCGGCGCGATGGGGTATAACGCGCGCAAGCACAAGGTGCTGATCACCCTCGCGGCGCTGGAGGCCGTGCTGCGCGCCGAGGGCTTCAAGGTGCGCTCGGGCGACGCCATCGAGGCGGCGCGGGAGGTGCTGGCATGATGGGCGACGGCACCGGCATTTGGTTCGTCTCCGGCGTTTCAAGGATTCACCACGGAGACACGGAGACACGGAGAAACACGGAGAAGGAGAAAAGCGCGAAGCGCAGTCATTCCTATGTCCGAAGAACGTTCGGGCAGGGCCATGACTGCCTGCGGCGCTTTTCTCCGTGTTCCTCCGTGTCTCCGTGTCTCCGTGGTGAAATCAACAGCCTAACGGCCATTCCGGACGGTGTCCGATGAGCCCCGTCTATCCCCGCGACCTCGTCGGCTATGGCGCCCATCCGCCCGATCCGCATTGGCCGGGCGGGGCGCGGATCGCCGTGCAATTCGTGCTCAATTACGAGGAAGGCGGCGAGAACAGCGTCCTGCATGGCGATGCCGGGTCCGAAGCCTTCCTGTCCGACATGGTCGGGGCGCAGAGCCACAAGGGCGCGCGCTCCATGGCGATGGAGAGCCTGTACGAATATGGCTCGCGCGCCGGTTTCTGGCGGCTGCGTCGCCTGTTCGATGAACGGCAGGTGCCGGTTACAATATTCGGCGTGGCGACGGCGCTGGAGCGCAATCCGGCGGCGGTCGAGGCGATGCTGAAGTCCGACTGGGAAATCGCCAGCCATGGCCTGCGCTGGATCGACTATCAGACCATCCCCGAGGCCGTCGAACGCGATCATATCGCCGAGGCCGTCGCCCTGCATAAGCGCGTCACCGGCCGCCGTCCGTTCGGCTGGTATCAGGGCCGGACCAGCCCCAACACCGCGCGTCTGGTGGCGGAGGAGGGCGGGTTCGTCTACGACGCCGATTCCTATGCCGACGATCTGCCCTATTACGATCGCCGCCATGGCCGCGCCCAGCTGATCGTGCCCTACACGCTGGACGCCAACGACATGAAGATGGTGGCGCTGAACGGCTTCACCGAGGGCGAGCAGTTCTTCTGCTATCTGCGCGACACTTTCGACCAGCTGCACCGCGAGGGCGGGCGGATGATGTCGGTCGGGCTGCATTGCCGCATCGCCGGCAAGCCCGGGCGGGCATTGGCCGTCGCGCGCTTCCTCGACCATGTGCTGTCCCGCCCCGACGTCTGGCTGGCGCGCCGCGTCGACATCGCCCGGCATTGGCTGGAAAGGTATCCGGCATGAGGATCAACGACACCCATATCCTGATGGAAGTGACCAAGGCCTTCTACGCCTATGAGACGGCCTTGATGGAGGACGATCTGGCGGCGCTGGACCGGCTGTTCCATGACGGTCCGCAGACGGTGCGTTACGGCATCGGCGAAGTGCTGTACGGCATCGAGGAAATCCGCGCTTTCCGCAAGGGGCGCGGCGGGTCGCCCCAGCGCAGATTGGGCCGCGTCGAGATCACCACCTATGGCGACGATTTCGCCACCGCCAATGCCGAGTTCTTCCGCGAGGGCGAGACAAGGCGCGGCCGGCAGAGCCAGTCCTGGGTGCGGTTTCCCGATGGCTGGAAGATCGTCTCGGCCCATGTCTCGCTGGAAGGCAGCCACGCATGAGCCTGGACGAAATCAACGGCCTCGATCATGACGCCTTCGTGGCCCGCTTCGGCTTTCTGTTCGAGCATAGCCCGTGGATCGTCGAGCAGGCGGCCGACAGCCGGCCCTTCGACGATCTGGAGGATATGCATGCGGCCCTGATGGCGGTCGTCGATGAGGCGTCGTCCGAGGAACAGCTGGCCCTGCTGCGCGCCCATCCCAAGCTGGCCGACAAGGTGGCGATGACGGCGGAATCGGTCTCGGAGCAGGCCTCCGCCGGATTGAACCGGCTCAGCCGCGAGGAATTCGACCTCTTCCACCGTCTCAACGAAGCCTATGACCGGCGGTTCGGTTTTCCGTTCATCATCTGCGTCCGCCTGACCGACAAGGCGGGCATCCTGGCGGCGATGGAAGCGCGCGGAAAGAACAGTGCCGAGACCGAGATGGACACGGCGCTGGACGAAGTCGGCAAGATCGTCTGGCTGCGGCTGAAGGATGCGGTGACGTCATGACTCTCTCGACCCATGTGCTCGACACCAGCAAGGGATGCCCGGCGGCGGGGGTTTTCTTCCGTTTGCTGCGCGAGGGCGACGAGCTGTTCGCCGGCGCCACCGATCAGGACGGGCGCTGCGTCGAACTTCGCGCGCTGAGCCTGCCGATCGGGCGCTATCGCCTGGAATTCTGGGTGGCCGACTATCTCCGCAAGAGCGGCGCCGAGCTGCCCGATCCACCCTTTCTCGACGTGATCCCGATCGATTTCGGTATCGGCGAGGCCGGAGCGCATTATCATGTGCCCCTGCTGCTGTCGCCTTACGGATACTCCACCTACCGGGGGAGCTGAATGAGCGATCAAATCCGCTTTCTCTTGGATGGGCAATGGGAAACGGTCGGCGGGATCGATCCGACGACGACCGTGCTTGACTGGCTGCGCCAGACCAAGGGGCGGACCGGCAGCAAGGAGGGCTGTGCCGAAGGGGATTGCGGCGCCTGCACGGTGCTGGTCGGCAGTGCCGAGCAGGGAAAGCTGGTTTGGCGCGCGGTCAATTCCTGCATCCTGTTCCTGCCCATGCTGCACGGCAAGGCGCTGCGCACGGTGGAGAGTCTGGGCGGCGAGCATCCGGTGCAGCGGGCGATGGTCGAGCATCACGGCTCGCAATGCGGCTTCTGCACGCCGGGGATCGTCATGTCGCTCTATGGCCGCTCGCTCGGGGCGGCCGGGACCGAGGGCGCCAAAATCGAGGATGTGCTGGCGGGCAATCTTTGCCGCTGCACCGGCTATGGTCCGATCCTCGACGCCGCGAAGGCGGTGCCGGTTCAGGCGGATGACGATGCGGCGCTGCTGGCCGAATTGCAGAAGCAGCCTCATGGGGGGTTGCGGTTTTCCGGGTGGTTTTCCCCGGCCACCGCCGACGAGCTGGCCGGCCTGCTGCTGGAGCATCCCGATGCCCGCATCGTCGCCGGCGCCACCGATGTCGGGCTGTGGGTGACCAAGCAGCATCGCGCGCTGCCCAAGATCATCTATATCGGCGGAATCGCCGATCTGTCCGCTATCGAGGAAACCGAGGATGGCCTGACCCTGGGGGCGTCTGTCCGCTATGGCGACGCTCATGGCGCGCTGGGCCGCCTCCATCCCGATCTCGGCGAGCTGGTGCGGCGGATCGGCGCGGTGCAGGTGCGCAATGCCGGAACGATCGCCGGAAATATCGCCAACGGCTCGCCGATCGGCGACATGCCGCCGGCGCTGATCGCCCTGGGGGCCAGTATCACGTTGCGGCGCGGCGGCGAGCGGCGCGTGCTGGCCTTGGAAGATTTCTTCATCGACTACGGCAAGCAGGATCGCCGGCCCGGCGAATTCGTCGAAAGCGTCCGGATTCCGCGCCCGCGCCCCGATCAGATCGTGCGGATCGTCAAACTGTCCAAACGCTTCGACAGCGATATCTCGGCGGTCTGCGGCGCGGTGTGCCTGACCTTGGCGAAAGGCCGCATCACCGCGGCCCGCATCGCTTTCGGCGGCATGGCGGGCATCCCCAAGCGCGCCCCGGCGGCCGAAGCCGCTCTGGTCGGGTCGTTCTGGGGGGAATCGTCCTGCGAGGACGCCGCCCGCGCTCTGGCCGAGGATTTCTCGCCGCTGACCGATGTGCGCGGCTCGGCGGAATACCGGCTGATCGCGGCCGGCAACATCCTGCGCCGGCTGTGGTTCGAGGCCAATGGCCTGGGCGGCACCGTGCTGTCGGCGGAGGCGATCGATGTCTGAGCTGCCGCCGCCGCAAACTCCGGGATTGGTTCATGCCGCGCTGGTGCATGACAGCGCGCCGCTGCATGTCGCGGGCACCGCGCTTTATGTCGACGACGTGCCGGAACCGCGCGGGCTGCTGCATCTGGCTTTCGGGCAGAGCAGGGAGGCGCATGCCCGCATCGTCTCGATGGATCTGGCCGAGGTGAAAGCGGCGCCCGGCGTGGTGGCTGTCTTCACCGCCGCCGACATTCCCGGCGAGAACAATGTCGCGCCCGTCGCCCATGACGACCGCCTGCTGGCCGAGGATCTGGTCGAATTCGTCGGCCAGCCGCTGTTCCTGGTCGCCGCCAGCTCGGTCAAGGCGGCGCGTAAGGCGGCGCGGTTGGGAAAGATCGTCTATGAGCCGCTGCCCGCATTGACCACCATCGCCCAGGCGCGCGAGGCCGGTGCGCGCATCGAACCCGATCAGGTGATGCGGCGCGGCGACGTGGACCAGGCCCTGGCCGAAGCGCCGTTCCGCCTGCAAGGCCGCTTCGAGCTGGGCGGGCAGGAGCATTTCTATCTGGAAGGCCATGTGGCGATGGCGGTGCCCGGCGAGGACAGGACGCTGCATGTGCTGAGTTCGACCCAGCATCCCAGCGAGATGCAGCATCTGCTCGCCCATCTGCTGAAGTTGCGCAATGCCGACGTCACGATCGAGGTGCGGCGCATGGGCGGAGCCTTCGGCGGCAAGGAGACACAGGCGGTGCTGTTCGCCGCCGCCGCCGCCTTGGTGGCGATGAAGACCGGCAAGCCGGCCAAATTCCGCGCCGATCGCGACGACGACATGGTGCTGACCGGCAAACGGCACGATTTCGCGACCGGCTTCGATGTCGGCTTCGACCAGGAGGGGCGCATCCTCGGTTTGCGCTACGACCTGGCCTCGCGCTGCGGCATGTCGACCGATCTGTCCAAGGCGATCAATGACCGCGCCATGTTTCATGCCGACAATTGCTATTACCTGCCGGCGGTCGAGATCGTCTCGCACCGCTTCAAGACCCATACGGTCTCGAACACCGCCTTTCGCGGTTTCGGCGGGCCGCAGGGCATGATCGCGGCGGAGCGGGTGATGGATACGATCGCCGCCCATCTGAACCTCGATCCGCTGGCGGTGCGGCAGGCCAATTTCTACGGCCCGGGCCGCGACGTGACGCCTTACCAGATGATCGTCGAGGATTTCGTCGCCGACAGGCTGGTCGAGGAACTGCGCATCACGTCGCGCTATGACGAGCGCCGCGCCGCCATCGCCGCCTTCAACCGCACGCACCCCTATCTGCGGCGCGGCATCGCGCTGACGCCGGTCAAGTTCGGCATCAGCTTCACCACCAGCTTTCTCAACCAGGCCGGCGCGCTGATCCATCTTTATACCGACGGCTCGATCCATCTCAATCACGGCGGCACCGAGATGGGGCAGGGGCTGATGATCAAGGTGGCGCAGATCGTCGCCGACGTGTTCGGCGTGCCGCTGTCGGCGGTGCGCATCGTCGCGACCCGTACCGACAAGGTTCCCAACACCTCGGCCACGGCGGCCTCGTCGGGCACCGATCTCAACGGCATGGCGGCGTTCGAGGCGGCGCAGATTCTGCGCGGACGCCTGGCCGAGCTGATGGCGTTCGAAGCGGGCTGCGAGCCCGAGGAAGTGCTGTTCGCCGATGGCAGAGTGGTGGCCGGTGATCTGGACATCACCTTCGCCGAATTGTGCAGCAAGGCGCATATGGCGCGGGTCTCGCTGTCGGCCACCGGCTTCTATGCGACGCCGAAGATCCATTACGACCGCGCCTCTCACACGGGGCGCCCATTCCTCTATTTCTCATACGGCGCTGCCGTGTCCGAGGTGGTGATCGACACGCTGACCGGGGAAAGCCGCACCCTGCGCGCCGATCTTCTGGCCGATGTCGGGTGCTCGATCAATCCGGCCATCGATCTCGGCCAGGTCGAAGGCGGTTTCATCCAGGGAATGGGCTGGCTGACCACCGAAGAGCTGGTCTATGACGCCAAAGGCAAGCTGCTGACCCACGCTCCCTCGACCTACAAAATCCCCACGGCATCGGATCGCCCGCCGATCCTCAATGTCTCCTTGTGGCAGCCTGGCAAGAACCGCGAACCGACCATCCACCGCTCCAAGGCGGTGGGCGAGCCGCCCTTCATGCTGGCGATCTCGGTCTGGTCCGCGCTGACCCAGGCGGTCGCGGCGGCGGTCGGCAAGCCGGGTGCTGTGCCCACTCTCGACGCTCCGGCGACGCCCGAGCGCATCCTGGCCGCCATCGCGGCGGGAAAGGCGGCGGCATCATGAACGACTGGGCCAGCCGCGCGCTCGAAGCGATCGAAAAGGGCGAACCGGCCGCCCTGGTCTCGGTGCTGGCCATCGAAGGCTCCGCCCCGCGCGAGGCCGGCGCCCGCATGCTCGTGACCGAAGATGCCAGCGTCGGCTCGATCGGCGGCGGCAATCTCGAATTCCAAGCCACCCTCCAGGCGCGCAAGGCGCTGACCCAGGCGCCGGGCGACTGGCGCATCCAGGACTACCCGCTGGGACCGTTCCTGCAGCAATGCTGCGGCGGCCGGGTGCGGGTGCTGATCGAGCGGCTGGAGCCCAGCCAAGCCGGCTGGATCGCCGCGGCCAGCGGCGCGGGCCGCCACCATCTGGAAACCCTGCTCAACCCCGGCAAACTGGAACGCAAACTGCTCGACGTCCCCGATCGCACACCCATCGGTGCTCGCGGCGCTATCCCGATGGCGGGCGAGCGCATGCTGGAAGTCTTCGGCACGCCGCTGACCCCACTGCTGCTGTTCGGCGCCGGCCATGTCGGCCGCGCCATCTCCCGCATCCTCGACGGCCTGCCTTTCACCCTGTGCTGGCACGACGAACGCGAAGGAAGCCTGCGCACCGACATGGCCGCGCTAGCGCGGGAAGCGACGGGCGCAGTGCTGATCCTGACCCACGACCACGGGCTGGATTACGAACTGACCGTCGCAGCCTTGCAGAGCCAGGCCCAGTTCATCGGCCTGATCGGCTCCGCCACCAAACGCGCGCGGTTCCGCAAGCGGCTGGCGGGGGATGGATTCGATGAGGCGGCGTTGGATCGGGTGATTTGCCCGGTTGGTCTGCCTGGGATTGTAGGCAAGGCGCCAGAGGTGATAGCTGTGGCGGTGGCAGCTCAGCTTCTACTATTGCCTTGCTTCAACCCGCCTATTTTCACTGACAAACCGTTGCCCTGATTTCGGGATTCGCGACTTCGAAGGTGGAAAAATTGCCATCGCTGCCAAATTGCAGGTCTATGCCAGATCGAATAAACGCTTTCAGATCGTCGTTGGTACAAGCCTTCTCGTAAACCATCGACCTCGTGGCGTCCGCTCGTGCAAATATGACATCACCCGTTTTTAGATCAGCAACTATTGCTAATAAATCTGGGTCATAAGTTGCCCTTATTAAATCGTCCGAATAAATGCGATTTTGTCCAATTTGTATAAAATAACGACCTTCTAGCAGATTCATGTATAAGACGTCGCCGTTGCGGGAATTCATGGCAAAATCCATATCTTCCGACGGTCCTGAAATTATTGACGATATTAGTCTTTTGGCTAATGTATCTGTATAATATATATCTAATAATCCGCCGGATAAGTAGTCATATTTTGATTCATATATTTGATTTAAAATAAAAATCTCCAGTGCCGATAGTTGATATGGATGGTTTTTCTCATGCTCATTCTGAGTGGTTGATGATAGTTCTCTGGTGAATAGATCTGCGCGATTTTGCATTTCGCTGATGACGCAATTCGTTGCAGCAGTTTCCTGTTCCGGGCTCAAGACATGATCCTTCGAATTTGGTCCCTTGGAAGAAACCCCGCACTTCTCATCCAAAGTCATGGAGATCCACACACCATGAGCATCACCGAACATCTTCGCTAGATTGAGAGGAAGAGACCATTGAAGGTTTAGGAATGCGTCATCCATCTTTCTTTTTGATTCTGCTATTTCAGAGTTCTCGCAATATATTTTCTTGTTAATTCGCCACTGATTGCTTTGTGGCTGGGCAGCGCAAGAAGTACGTTCTCCTGTTGGGCCGATTAATTCACCTTTTCTGCCAATGTATTCCTGCTTTACGCATTCGAAGCGCTCGCTCTCGTTCATCTTTGATGAACCACATTTCTTTGTGATTTCACGGACCCAGTGCGCTTGAGAGCTTTTTAATTTATCGGCGTATGGTGGAGCTAATCTGGAAGAGATATCGCTGTAGGTGTCGGAGAGCGCTGCGTCAAACTTCAGTAATTCTGGAGATGCGCAAACGGTTTTCTCGACGACATTTGATGCGAGCTCGCAATTGATGCCTTTAGCATTTGCGCTGGGCGTGAGAGGCAGTAGCAGCAAGAAAGCTAGCGCAAAATGGCTTATTTTCATTTTGGGTGAAACCATCCTCTCTCATTAGTTGTGGCTGAGTTTAGGCTTCTGAAACTTTGTGTAAAGCCTCAAAGTTCGCTGATTGCTCACGGCTGTGTGGTATTTAGTCTTGCTACTAAGAGGCGGTGTTGCCCCGCACATAAGTCGCGGCAACTGCTCGATCGTCTCCCAGAGTGAGCAGCGCGAACAGCTCCTCCTCTAGGCTTTCGCACCGCTCCATCCGATGCGCCATCGCCGGTGTCGCACCTGAATTCAGCACGACCAGATCGGCATAGCGCCCAACCTCGATGCTGCCGATCTCCTCTTCCAGCCCCAGCGCCTCGGCATTGCCGCGCGTGATCCAGCGGAAGGCCTCATGGGCGGGCAGCGACCGGCCTTGCAATTGCTCGACCTTGTAGGCTTCGGCGGCGGTGCGCAGCATCGAATAGCTGGTGCCGGCGCCGACGTCGGTGGCGAGGCCGGTGCGGATGCGGTTGGCGTTGAGCGTGGCGCGGTCGGCCAGGCCGGAGCCGAGGAACAGGTTCGAGGTCGGGCACAGCACGGCGATGGAATTGGTCTCGGCCAGGCGGGCTTGTTCTCGCTGGGTGAGATGCAGGCAATGGCCCAGCAATGTTTTGGGGCCGAGCAGGCCGAAGCTTTGATAGATGCCGGCGTAATCCTCGGCGTCGGGGAATAGCTCTCGGGAGAGATCGATCTCGCCCTGGGTTTCCGACAGGTGCGTTTGCAGATAGACGCCGGGATGTTCGGCCAGCAGCGCGCCGGCGGCTTCCAGCTGGGCGGGCGTCGAGGTGATGGCGAAGCGCGGCGTCACCGCATAGCGCTGGCGGTCCTTGCCGTGCCAGCGTTCGATCAGCGCCTTGCTGTCGTCGTATGAGCTTCGGGCGGTGTCGCGCAGGGCTTCCGGCGCGTTGCGGTCCATCATCACCTTGCCGGCGATCATGCCGGCGCCGCGTTTGGCGGACTCGATGAAGAAAGCCTCGGCCGATTGGCGGTGGACCGAGCCATAGACCACGGCGGTGGTGGTGCCGTTGCGGAACAGCTCGTCGAGGAAGAATTTGGCGCCGGCCTCGGCGATTTCGGGGTCGGCGTAGCGCGCTTCCTCGACGAAGGTGTAGCGCTCCAGCCATTCCATCAGCTGCGCGCCATAGGAGGCGATGACCTTGGTCTGCGGCAGATGGATGTGCAGATCGATGAAGCCCGGCAGGATCAGCTTGCCGGAATGGTCGTCGATCGGGGTATCGGGCGGAAGGTCCGGGATGAGTTTTTGGGCCGGCCCGACGGCGCTGATTTTGCCGCCGGACACCACGATCAGCCCATCTTCTTCATAGACGGGCGCCGGCCGATAGGTCAGCAGGCGCCCGCGAATAGCCTTCATCCTAGCCCGGATTTCTCAAACCCTTGGCGTTGGCATCGCGTTGCGGGGAGACGATCCAGCGAGACACGGCATGCCGCCAAGCCTGGCTGGCTTGGCTAATGCCGTGT